>NZ_VOJB01000076.1:0-56224 GCF_007910085.1 Klebsiella sp. ME-303
CGAGGTCCCGTATAATACGTTTTCCTCATTCAGAGTCAAGCGATTATTTTCGCTTTTCTCTGCCGGTATTCATCGCTGAATCCCGCTGACCCGGCGGGCTGTAAGCCGTTGTTCCGTGTCAGTGGGAGCGCATTATAGGGAGTAATTCCGAAGTGACAAGGGGAAATTTCAAAAAACTTTTCGTTCGCTCAACTTTCCATCACCAGGATGGTTTAACGCGCTATTTGCTGGTCATTTGCGCAATTTCCCGCGCAAATCTGCCCACCTGCTGCCAGTCGGTATACACCACTTCTTTACTGACATCCGTTTCGCCGCCGGTCATCTTCATAATAAGGCGAATCATAAACCGATCGTACCAACGATAGCGTGGATAGCGGAGCGCGCCGGCAAACACCGCGCAGTTCTGCGGCTGCCACGGCGAGTTAAGCAGAAACTTGCGGGTGTAGCTGTTTGTCTGCGGCGTTCGTTTTTCTGGCTTACGCGCGACGAGGTTGACCGAGAAAAAGGCGCCCGGTAGCGCCTGCAGCGACTGAAGATGCGTTTTTACAAACCGTTCTAAGGCGGGATGAAAATGACCATAGCGGATTGATGCGCCGATGACGACACGATCGTATAAGGGCCACTCCACTTCATTGGTGCGGTTGAGATCGATCGTGTCCGCATCAATCCCCTGCTCTTTTAATTCAGATGCCAGATAGGAGGCGATTTCACGCGTCTGTCCGTCGCGGGTAGAAAAGAGAATCAAAGTTTTCACAGGCACTCCTGTTATTCGCGCCAGAAAGTCGGAGTAAATAGCACCAGCAAGGTGAACACTTCCAGACGACCAAACAGCATATTAGCAATCAAGATCCATTTTGCGACAGGGTTCATCGTCGCAAAGTTATCCGCCACCACGCCCAGCCCTGGGCCAAGGTTATTCAGCGTCGCAACGACCGAAGCAAAGGCCGAGAAATCATCCACGCCGGTGGCGATAATCGCCAGCATACTAATGATAAACACCAGCGCATAGGCGGAGAAGAATCCCCAGACGGCTTCCAGGATACGTTCCGGCAGCGCGCGGTTCCCCAGTTTAATACTATATACCGCGTTAGGATGTACAAGCCGTTTAAGCTCACGGTTACCCTGCTTGAAAAGCAGAAGAATACGGATAACCTTCAAACCACCGCCAGTCGACCCGGCACAGCCGCCGATAAAAGCCGAACAGAGGAGGAGGACCGGTAAAAATAGCGGCCAGCGCGCAATGCTGTCGGTCGTGAAGCCCGCCGTTGTCGCCATCGATACAACCTGAAAGAACGCCTGATTCACCGTCATGAGCGCCGAACTGTAGACGTCATGCAGCCACAGCACCAGGGTACATACCACCACCAGCGTGAGCTGCACGCCGATGAACATGCGGAATTCGGGATCGCGCCAGTACACTTTCAGGCTGCGCCCGCTGAGTAATGAAAAGTGCAGGCCGTAGTTACAGCCCGATATCAGCAAGAAAATCGCAATAATGGAGTTAATCGTTGGGCTATTAAAGTAGCCCACGCTGGCGTCATGGGTGGAGAATCCGCCAATCGCAATCGTCGAGAAGCTGTGCCCGATGGCGTCGAACGCCGGCATGCCGGCAAACCACAGCGCCAGCGCACAGGCCACCGTCAGTAAGACATAGATAAGCCACAGCGTTTTCGCCGTCTCAGCAATGCGCGGCCGCATCTTGTTATCTTTCAGCGGCCCGGGCATTTCCGCCCGATACAGCTGCATCCCCCCGACGCCCAGTATCGGCAGTATCGCTACCGCCAGCACGATGATCCCCATCCCGCCAAACCATTGCAGCATCTGACGATAGAAAAGAATGGCGTGGGGTAACGAATCTAACCCAACCAGCGTGGTTGCCCCGGTCGTTGTCAGACCCGAGAAGGATTCAAAGAAGGCATCCGTAATGCTCAGGTTGGGCTGTTCAGAGAAGATAAAGGGCAGCGAACCGACGCTTCCGAGCACCGTCCAGAACAGCACGACGATGAGAAACCCTTCGCGGGATTTCAGTTCACCCTTCTCACGACGGTTGGGCCACCACAGCAGCGAACCGATCGCCAGGGCAACGAAAAAGGTCTGGGTAAACGCCCGCCCCGCACCATCGCGATATATCAGGGCTATTAATCCCGGGAGGATCATTGTCCCCGAAAACAAAATGACCAGCAGTCCAACGATTCGGGTTATCGCGCGAAAATGCATCTCTGGCGCTTCCTTTGATATGCAAAAAAATCAGGTGGGGATTATTCGTCAATCTTCAGTAATTGCAACGAACCGCGACTAAAATCAGCCAGTTTTGCTGAAAATAGCGCCACTTCAGCCTGAGGAAGCGCCACGCGCAGCTGAACAGACGCTTGATATTCGCTTTCGACAATTTTCCCTGAGAACTGAGCCAACAGCGTTTCAATCCCGGCCAACTGCCCGTATTCACACTGCAAAGTATACGCGGTCAGCGGCGTCTTGCGCTGTGTTGTCAGCAGCGCAAGCGCCTGGTGCACACCGCCGCCGTACGCTTTGACCAGGCCGCCGGTGCCCAGCAGAATACCACCGTAGTAGCGCACGACGACAGCGGTTATCTCGCCGACGCCGCTACCCATCAGCTGCGCCAGCATCGGTTTACCCGCCGTCCCCGCCGGTTCGCCATCGTCGGAAAACCCCAGCTGCTGCGAGTCATTCGGAGGCCCGGCGACCCACGCCACGCAGTGGTGACGGGCATCCGGGTGATCCGCCCTGACTGACTCGACAAACGCCTTTGCCGCCGCTACGCCGTCGGTGTGCGCCAACAGCGTGATAAAGCGGCTCTTTTTGATCTCTTCCACAAAGGTGGCCGGCGCGGCCGGTATCAACCAGCTTTCCATTACGCCAGTTTCAGATCGCGCGTCATGTTTTCAATACTGTTTTCGTGGATCACGACGTTGTCTTCAATACGAATACCGCCAAACGGTTTCAGCGCTTCAATTTTCTGCCAGTTGAAGTGTTTGCTGAACTGCCCTTCGCGCCACGGCGCCAGCAGCGATTCAATAAAGTAGATTCCCGGTTCAATCGTCAATACCATCCGCGGCTGCAGTACGCGCGTGCAGCGCAGGTAAGGATATTTTGCCGGCGCGGCCAGATGGGTACCCGAATCATCCTGCATAAAACCCGCGACATCATGAACCTGCAGACCTAAAGGATGACCAATGCCGTGCGGCATAAACGGTCCGGTCAGGTCGTTTTCCACCATTGCTTCTTCGCTCATATCTTTGACTATCTGATGTTTGCGCAGCAGTTTGGCAATACGCTGATGGAACTGGACATGATAATCCACGTAGCTCACGCCCGCCTTCATGGTGCTAATCAGCGCCAGCTGTTCCTCATTAACGTCTTTAATCAGTTGAGCATAGTCACTATCGCCATGCGCCGCCCAGGTACGCGTCAGATCCGCCGCATAGCCGTTATATTCCGCGCCCGCATCCAGCAGGAAGCTGCGCAATTCCGCCGGCGCGCGATGATCCAGCTTCGTGTAATGCAGCACGGAGGCATGTTCGTTCAGAGCCACAATGTTGCTGTACGGTACATCGGTGTCGCGATGGCCGGTCGCGGTCAGATAGGCCTGGTTGATATCAAACTCGCTCATCCCGGAAAGGAACGCTTCATGAGCGGCCTGATGACCGTTAACCGCCGACTTCTGCGCTTCGCGCATGCAGGCCAGCTCATAGTCAGTTTTATAAGAGCGATAGTAGTGCAGATAATCGATCGCCCCTTTCGGGTTGATTTTATCCGCCGCGATATCTAACCCCAACGCACGTTCCGGCACCGGCCCGATATAGGCAATATTGCCGCGCGCGGCGGGCAGCTGGCTGCCGATACCATCCGCTTTCGGCAGGGCAATCACATCCACCTCTTCGGTCCAGAATGAGGTCGGCAGCGGTTCCACGTTATGCCAGTAGTCGACCGGCAGATAGAACCACAGTTTGGGTTTATTGACGCCGTCCACCAGCAGCCAGCAGTTAGGGACCTGCGTAACCGGCACCCAGGCTTTGAACTGGGGATTGACCTTGAACGGATACGGATGATCGTCAAGGAAGACGTTGACCAGTTCACCGGAGTGGATCAGCAGGGCATCCAGCTTAAAGCGGGCCAGAACATCGCGGGTGCGTTCTTGTAAGGTAACGATATGATTTTTATAGAGACCGGCAAGGGATTCCATCATTTATCCTTTGATTTTATGAGATCGTGATGCTTCGCATCTTAGCACAATGACCTCAAACGGGGTGATCTCTGCCGGGTGTGATCCGACCAGCATTTATTTAAAGTCTTATTTGCAATTTCTTAACATAAAATCCACACTCCGTCTCATCTGGTACGACCAGATCATATTGCTGGATTCAGGAGACTGACATGCTCTACAAAGGCGACACCCTGTACCTCGACTGGCGGGAAGACGGCATTGCCGAACTGGTATTTGATGCCCCCGGCTCGGTCAACAAGCTCGATACCGCAACCGTAGCCAGCCTCGGTGAAGCGCTGGACGTACTCGAAAAACAAAAAGATCTGCAAGGGCTGCTGCTACGCTCCGAGAAAGCCGCTTTTATTGTCGGCGCGGATATCACCGAATTTCTTTCTCTGTTCCTGGTTCCCGAAGAACAGCTCAGCCAGTGGCTGCATTTCGCTAATAGCGTCTTTAATCGCCTGGAAGATTTGCCGGTTCCGACCATTTCCGCCGTCAACGGCTATGCGTTGGGCGGCGGCTGCGAATGCGTGCTGGCGACCGATTATCGCCTGGCGACGCCGGATCTGCGCATTGGTCTGCCGGAAACGAAGCTGGGCATCATGCCGGGCTTTGGCGGCTCGGTGCGGATGCCGCGGATGCTTGGCGCGGACAGCGCGCTGGAAATCATTGCCGCCGGCAAAGACGTTGGCGCCGAACAGGCCTTAAAAATCGGCCTCGTCGATGGCGTGGTTAAGCATGAAAAACTGATCGATGGCGCGGTCGCGATTCTGCGTCAGGCTATTAAAGGCGACCTGGACTGGAAGGCGAAGCGCCAGCCGAAGCTGGAGCCGCTGCATCTGAGTAAAATTGAAGCCGCGATGAGTTTTACCATCGCCAAAGGCATGGTGGCGCAAACCGCCGGGAAGCACTACCCGGCCCCGATTACCGCCGTTAAAACCATCGAAGCCGCCGCCCGCTTTGGCCGCGAAGAAGCGCTGGATCTGGAAAATAAAAGTTTCGTCCCGCTGGCGCATACCAACGAGGCGCGTGCGCTGGTAGGTATCTTCCTTAACGATCAGTACGTCAAAGCAAAAGCGAAGAAGCTGACGAAAGATATCGACACGCCAAAACACGCGGCCGTGCTGGGCGCGGGGATTATGGGCGGCGGCATTGCATACCAGTCAGCCTGGAAAGGCGTGCCGGTGGTCATGAAAGATATCAACGACAAATCGCTGACGCTGGGCATGACCGAAGCGGCCAAGCTGCTGAATAAACAGCTTGAGCGCGGCAAAATCGACGGTCTCAAGATGGCTGGCGTCATTTCTACTATTCAGCCAACCCTGGATTACGCCGGCTTTGAACGCGTGGACGTCGTGGTCGAAGCCGTTGTTGAGAATCCGAAAGTGAAAAAAGCGGTGCTGGCGGAAACGGAAGACAAAGTCCGCCCGGATACCGTGCTGGCTTCGAATACCTCCACCATTCCCATCAGCGAGTTGGCCAGCGTACTGAAGCGCCCGGAAAACTTCTGTGGTATGCACTTCTTTAACCCGGTGCACCGGATGCCGCTGGTCGAGATCGTTCGCGGCGAAAAAAGCTCGGACGAAACCATTGCGAAAATGGTCGCCTGGGCCAGCAAAATGGGCAAAACGCCGATTGTGGTCAACGACTGCCCCGGTTTCTTTGTTAACCGCGTGCTGTTCCCCTACTTCGCCGGTTTCAGCCAGCTGCTGCGCGACGGCGCGGACTTCCGCAAAGTCGATAAAGTGATGGAGAAGCAGTTTGGCTGGCCGATGGGCCCGGCCTATCTGCTGGACGTCGTTGGCATTGATACCGCGCATCACGCGCAGGCGGTCATGGCGGCGGGCTTCCCGCAGCGGATGCAGAAAGATTATCGCGATGCGATCGATGCGCTGTTCGACGCTAACCGTTTCGGCCAGAAAAATGGCCTCGGCTTCTGGCGCTACAAAGAAGACAGTAAAGGTAAACCGAAGAAGGAAGAGGATGCCGCAGTCGATAGCCTGCTGGCGGAAGTTAGCCAGCCGAAGCGTGATTTCAGCGATGAAGAGATTATCGCCCGGATGATGATCCCCATGGTTAATGAAGTGGTGCGCTGTCTCGAAGAGGGCATTATCGCCAGCCCGGCAGAAGCCGATATGGCGCTGGTTTATGGCCTGGGCTTCCCTCCGTTCCACGGCGGCGCGTTCCGCTGGCTGGATACGCTCGGTAGCGCAAAATATCTCGATATGGCCCAGCAGTATCAGCATCTCGGCCCGCTATACGACGTGCCGGAAGGATTGCGCAGCAAAGCGCGTCATAACGAACCGTACTATCCACCAGTTGAGCCTGCCCGTGCGCCAGGCGACCTGAAAAAGGCTTAAGGAGTCACAATGGAACAGGTTGTCATTGTCGATGCAGTTCGTACCCCGATGGGCCGTTCGAAGGGTGGCGCCTTTCGCCACGTGCGCGCGGAAGATCTCTCCGCGCACCTGATGCGTAGCCTGCTTTCACGCAACCCATCCCTTGAAGCCAGCACGATTGACGATATTTACTGGGGCTGCGTTCAGCAGACGCTGGAACAGGGCTTCAATATTGCCCGCAACGCGGCGCTGCTGGCGGAAATCCCGCATTCGGTACCCGCCACCACGGTCAATCGGCTGTGCGGTTCTTCCATGCAGGCGCTTCACGACGCGGCACGCATGATCATGACCGGCGACGCCAGCGTATGCCTGATTGGCGGCGTAGAGCATATGGGCCACGTCCCGATGAGCCACGGCGTAGATTTCCATCCGGGCCTGAGCCGTAACGTCGCCAAAGCCGCCGGAATGATGGGGCTGACGGCAGAAATGCTGGCGCGCCTGCACGGCATCAGCCGCGAGATGCAGGACCAGTTTGCGGCTCGCTCCCACGCCCGCGCCTGGGCCGCGACGCAATCCGGCGCATTCAAAGCGGAAATTGTCCCGACAGGCGGTCACGACGCCGACGGCGTGCTGAAGTCTTACAGCTATGACGAAGTGATTCGCCCGGAGACAACGGTTGAAGCGCTGGCCGCGCTTAGACCCGCTTTCGATCCGGTAACCGGAACCGTGACGGCGGGAACCTCATCCGCCCTCTCCGATGGCGCCGCAGCCATGCTGTTAATGAGCGAAAGCCGCGCCCGCGAGCTGGGCCTGAAGCCCCGCGCTCGCGTGCGTTCGATGGCTGTCGTTGGCTGCGACCCGTCAATAATGGGCTATGGTCCGGTTCCCGCGTCAAAACTGGCGCTGAAAAAAGCCGGGCTCTCCACCAGCGATATCGATGTGTTCGAAATGAACGAAGCTTTTGCCGCGCAGATCCTGCCGTGCATTAAAGATCTGGGGCTGATGGAACAGATCGACGAGAAGATCAACCTCAACGGCGGCGCGATCGCCCTGGGTCATCCGCTCGGCTGTTCCGGCGCGCGCATTAGCACCACATTGATCAATCAGATGGAGCGCAAAGACGCACAGTTCGGCCTGGCGACGATGTGTATTGGTTTAGGTCAGGGTATCGCGACGGTATTCGAGCGGGTTTAAGCAAAGCGTTAATCCCCTGAATCATTCGCGCGGCATCGCGGCGGCAGCCGAGCAAATCCCCGGGAGCATAGAGAACCCGGTGACCGGGGTGAGCGAGGGCAGCCAACAAAGAGGCAGCGTGAATGATAACGGGAGAAGGTTTAGTTGCCGTTCTTCCCGCCTGTCAGGGGCGGGTTTTTTATTTCCGCTATTCGGTTATTATCACCGGATACGTCACGCTCATTAAGGATAATGAAGAGTCATGAAAATAATCCCCATCATTTTTTTGCTAACGACGTTCCCTGCCGCAGCGCTCGCCAGCGAACAGGATAACGCTCAGGCCTGCCTCTCATGGGGGATCGGTAAAATGGCGCAGGATCCGCAAAGCGAGCGGTTCAAGGATCTGACCGTCACCGATATCACTACCGAACGCTATGATGAGAAGATAGGCAGCCAGCATATCGCGACGCAGCTAACCGCCACGCTGGAAAAAGAAGGGAACCCGGTAGGGAAAATGCTCTGTTTGCTGGAAAACGAACGACCGCTGTACGTTTACTTCAGCGATGCCCGGTAACAACAGCATCCGGGCCAAAAGCCCGGATGCTGGCAGAGCGGCTATCAGATAAACGCAAAGGCATCGCCAAACAGGCGATCTTCGCGCGCGCCGCGCTCGTTGCAGAACAGGTCGCGGGCAATTTTCGCCATCTCGAAGCGGCCAGCGATATAGATATCATGCTCTCCCAGCGTACCGTAATCCTGCAGAACCGCCGTGAGTACGGTTCCGGTACGGCCACGCCACTCGGCGTCAGGCTGCTCAACAACGGGTTCGACGCGCAGGCCCGGATGCTGCAGGCTTAACGCTTCAAGCTCGGCCAGGTCATAGAGATGTTTCGCTTCGCGCCCGCCCCAGTAGATGGCGATATCGCGATTCGGATTGCGCGCCAGCGCGGTGAGCAGAATCGAACGCACGTAAGAGAAGCCCGTTCCCCCGGCGATTAAAATCAGAGGACGTTCTTCATCATCGCGCAGCCAGGCTTCGCCATGCGGCATATCGACCTCGATTTGACGCTCTTTCAGGATTCGATCCATCACCGCCATCGCATACAGGTTCAGTTCAGATGCACCGATATGCAGCTCGATAAACTCCTGTTCCGACGGCGTGGAGGCCATCGAGAATGGGCGCTTATCGCGTTCGTCCATCACGACCATCAGATACTGACCGGCACGGAAGGAAAACGCCGCTTCCGGCACTAATCGAACGCGATACACAGTATCGGTAATCGCCTCCACTGAGGTCACTTTACAGCTTAAGGTTGTCATGCGTCCCCTCTGTCGGGTCTATTGTGCAAAACAGCGGCGTAGCCCCGCTTACTGTTATTTGAAGATAGCCAGTTCATCCCAGATGGCGTCGACGCGCGCCGTCACCTCAGGATCTTTCTTGATCGGACGACCCCACTCGCGCTGGGTCTCTCCAGGCCATTTATTTGTGGCATCCAGCCCCATTTTTGAACCCAAACCGGAAACCGGTGAGGCAAAATCCAGATAATCAATTGGCGTATTTTCTACCAGTACCGTATCACGCGCCGGGTCCATACGGGTAGTAATCGCCCAAATCACATCATTCCAGTCGCGCGCGTTGACATCGTCATCGCAGACAATAACGAACTTGGTGTACATGAACTGGCGGAGGAACGACCAGACGCCCATCATGACGCGTTTCGCGTGTCCGGCGTACTGCTTCTTCATCGTGACGACCGCCAGGCGATAGGAACAGCCTTCAGGCGGCAAATAGAAATCCACGATTTCAGGAAACTGCTTTTGCAGAATGGGGACGAACACTTCGTTCAGCGCAACGCCCAGTACCGCCGGCTCATCCGGCGGACGCCCGGTATAGGTCGAGTGATAGATGGCATCTTCACGCTGAGTAATGTGGGTAACGGTAAAGACCGGGAAGTTATCCACTTCATTGTAGTAGCCAGTATGGTCGCCATAGGGGCCTTCCGGCGCCATTTCTCCGGCTTCAATATACCCTTCCAGTACGATCTCCGCGCTGGCGGGCACCTCAAGATCGTTAGAGATGCACTTCACGACTTCGGTTTTGGTGCCGCGCAGTAGCCCGGCAAAAGCATATTCGGAAAGGGTATCCGGAACCGGAGTCACCGCCCCGAGAATGGTTGCCGGATCGGCGCCCAGCGCGACGGAGACCGGGAAACGCTCGCCAGGACGCGCCGCGCACCACTCCTGGAAGTCCAGCGCGCCGCCGCGATGCGATAGCCAGCGCATAATCAGCTTGTTCTTGCCAATCAGCTGCTGGCGATAAATGCCCAGATTCTGCCGCTCTTTATGCGGGCCGCGGGTCACCGTCAGACCCCAGGTGATCAGCGGCGCGGCATCTTCCGGCCAGCAGGTCATGATCGGGATACGGGTCAAATCAACTTCATCACCCTGAATGATTTTCTGCTGGCACGGCGCTCCGCGCAGACGCTTAGTCGGCATATTCAGCACCTGTTTGAACTGCGGCAGCTTATCAAACAGATCGCGGAAACCTTTTGGGGGTTCCGGCTCTTTCAGGAATGCCAGAAGCTTACCCACTTCCCGCAGAGAACTGACATCCTCCTGCCCCATCCCCAGCGCGACTCGCCGCGGCGTGCCGAAAAGATTACACAGCACCGGCATGGCGTAGCCCTTGGGATTTTCGAATAGCAGCGCCGGACCGCCAGCTCGCAAAGTGCGGTCGGCAATTTCGGTGATTTCCAGGTGAGGATCGACCGGCAGGGAGATCCGTTTCAATTCCCCCTGCTGCTCCAGTAATGTCAGAAATTCGCGTAGATCGTGGTATTTCATGGAGTTGTTATTGACCTCTATACAGGCGGGTGATTATACGGCGTTCGCCGGAGCTATGCTGTATTTTTGTTAAATTAGCGTGAAAGAACGCTGAAATTTAGTTTTCACCCGCAATGATTTCGCGATCGTACCGGGCTTTTGTTATGCTTGCAGCTAGTAGCATTGGAAAGAGTCATTATGCAAGCCTGGTACTTACTTTATTGCAAACGTGGGCAGCTTGAACGAGCCCAAGAACACCTTGAACGGCAGGCCGTCAATTGCCTGATGCCAACGATCGAGCTGGAAAAAATCGTCCGCGGTAAACGCACGACGGTCAGCGAACCCCTGTTCCCAAATTATCTGTTTATCGAGTTCGACCCGGAAGTGATTCATACCACTACCATCAGCGCCACGCGCGGCGTGAACAGTTTTGTGCGTTTCGGCGCGCTGCCCGCTATCGTGCCATCTGCCGTCATTCATCAGCTTTCCATCTACAAACCGGAAGGCATCACCGATCCTGAAACGCCGCATGAAGGCGACAGCGTGCTGATCACCGATGGCGCCTTTGAAGGTCTGCAGGCTATTTTTACCGAACCGGACGGCGAAGCCCGCTCGATGCTGCTGCTGAATCTGCTTAACAAGCAGGTGCTCCAGAGCGTTAAAAATACTGACTTTTATAAAATCTGACGGCGCTTAAAAAGCCACGCCAAAAAGTCTTCTGACGTTAGCATCAGTCACGTCTTCCAGCCATTGCGCCTCCTCCCCACGCCATTGCGCGATGCGGGTCAGAATATGCGGCAGGTAGGCGGGCTCATTGCGGCGAGAAGCGGGTTTTGGCAGCATATCTCGCGGCAACAGGTACGGCGCATCGGTCTCAATCAGCAGGCGCTCTGCCGGAATATCGACCAGCAGCTCTCGCAGCTCCAGCCCCCGACGCTCATCGCATACCCAGCCGGTGATACCAATAAATAAACCGTGCTCCACGCATTCGCGCATCTCTTCGCGGCTACCGGTAAAACAATGCACAACGGCCCCCGGGAGCTTATCAAGCCAGGGCACCAGCAGGGCCAGGAAGCGCTCGTGCGCATCGCGGCAGTGCAGAAATACCGGCATCGACAGCTCCGCGGCCAGCGCCAGCTGAGCGCTAAACGCCGCTTCTTGCTCCTGAGGCGTCGAAAAATTGCGGTTGAAATCCAGCCCGCACTCACCCACCGCAACGACTTCCGGCTCGCGAGCCAGCGCATAGACCGCTGCCGCCGCCGAGTCCGTCCAGCTGCGACTGTCGTGGGGATGAACGCCGGCCGTTGACCAGCACCCGGAATAACGGCGCGCCAGCTGCTGAGCCTGCGCGCTTTCATGCAGGTTGGTTCCCGTCAATAGCATCCCGCTGACGCCCGCCCCCCGGGCCCGGGAAACCACCTCGTCGCGATCGCGGGAAAACTGCGAACTGGTCAGATTTACGCCGATATCAAACATCATCGCTCCCATACGGCAACCGCCCTGGCGGGCGGTTGAGCGTTATTCTTCTTTGCCCTGCGCCTCTTCGGCAGCGGCATCCTCATCACGCGTCAGGCGTTTACCGGTGTAGAACCGCGCGAAGAAGACCCCGACCTCAAACAAACAGTACATCGGAATCGCCAGCAGGGTTTGCGAGAACACGTCCGGCGGGGTCAGCAGCATCCCGACAACGAATGCGCCAACCAGTACGTAGGGGCGTTTCTTACGCAGGTCGTCCGGCGTGGTGACGCCCATCCAGCACAGCAGGACGATGGCCACCGGAACCTCGAATGAGACGCCAAAGGCGATAAACAGCGCCATCACAAAGTCGAGGTAGCTGCGAATATCGGTAGAGACCTGTACGCCTTCCGGCGCCGCGTGGGTCAGAAAACCAAACGCCAGCGGGAAAACGACGAAGTAGGCAAAGGCCATGCCGATATAGAACAGCAGCGTACTGGAGACCAGCAGCGGCATAACCAGCCGACGTTCATGCTTATACAGCGCTGGCGCCACAAAGGCCCAGACCTGATACAAAATGACCGGGACCGACAAAATTATCGATACCATAAAGGTCAGCTTGATCGGCGTGAAGAAAGGCGAGGCCACATCCGTGGCGATCATGGTCGCACCGACCGGCATCTGCCGAATCAGCGGCGCGGAAACCAGCTGATAGATATCGTTGGCGAAATAGACTAACGCCAGGAAAATCACCAGAATCGCAAGAATGCTGTTGATCAAGCGCTTGCGCAGCTCAATCAGATGCGTAATTAGCGGTTGAGTATCGTCTACGCCCATTTTTACTGTTTATCACTCGGTACAGGGGAGGAGGAATCGGAAGCCGACACGGCAGCTTTCACTTTCGCTGCCGGGATTTCACTCTGCGAAGCGGGGAGTTCTTCAGACACGGAGTCAGGCGCATGCTCTGGCGCACTGGCCTGATGTTCAGCCGTCGCTGGCGTCACGTCCTTGCGCTGCTCTTCACTCCCTTTTACGACCGGGTTGTGAATGGTATTGGCTTCGTCGCTGGCTTTTTCAGGATCGTGGGCGGAGTAGGATCGCTTCATAGATTCAGCCGCTTCACGCAGTTCATCCATTGAAGCTTTTAGCTCGGGCGTCAGGTTGTCCAGGCTGGCCTTTTCCACCTTTTTAAGGCTTTCCTGAAACTCCTGCAGTTTTAATTCCTGGGTAATTTCATTTTGTACGGTAGCCGCAAGCGACCGCAGCGTGCGGATCCAGCTCACCACCGTCTTTACCGCTACCGGTAGTCGCTGTGGCCCCAGAACGATGAGGCCAATCACGAATACCAGCAGCAGCTCACTAAAACCGATATCGAACACGAATTACACCTGCTCTTTGTCGTGGCGTTTAGTCTCGTCTTTCTTTGCATCATCCGGCTTACCAGCAAGGGTCTTCGCCGCGAAATCTGCATCCGGCGCGGATTTTTCCGGTTTCTCTTCGTCGCTCATGGCCTTTTTAAAGCCTTTGATCGACGCCCCTAAATCTGAACCGAGCGAGCTCAGCTTTTTTGTCCCAAAAAGCAGAACCACGATGACGACAACAATGAGTAACTGCCAAATACTGATACCACCCATACACATTCCCCTATGACAGATGATGAATTATTAGGACGCATTATACACATTATGCGCAGTGATAAAGGCGGCCGCCGTCAGTTCGTCTTTCGCCAGCCGATAAGCCAGGTTACGACCCCAGCGGCCATCAGCCAGCCTGGCATCATGCCCCACTCGGGACGATGAATGAATAGCAGCGTACCACTCAGTAATAAAACCGCGCCTATACCGAACAAATAGCGGGACTGACCCTGGCGCACGTGCCGCACCTGGATGTCGCGCACGATGGTATCGACGCTATTCTGCAGCTGCTTGCTTTGCTGCAGGCTCTGGTAAACCAGCTCAGGTATTTCCGGCATTCTTTCGATCCAGAACGGCGCTTTTTCTTTAAACGCCCGCACCAGAGCCGGAATGCCCACCTGATCTTTGATCCACGATTCAAGGAACGGTTTCGCCGTTTTCCACAAGTCTAACTGAGGATAGAGCTGGCGACCTACACCTTCTACGTAAAGTAATGTCTTCTGCAGCAGAACCAGCTGCGGCTGCACTTCCATATTGAAACGTCGCGCCGTATTAAACAGGTTCAACAACACGTGGCCAAACGAGATTTCCGCCAGCGGTTTTTCAAAGATAGGCTCGCAGACGGTACGAATAGCAAACTCGAACTCTTCGACGTTGGTATCCGCGGGAACCCAGCCGGAATCAACGTGCAGCTCCGCAACTTTGCGATAATCGCGGTTGAAGAAGGCAATGAAGTTCTCCGCCAGATAGCGCTTATCTTCTTTGTTCAGCGAACCGACGATACCGCAGTCAATACCAATGTACTGAGGATCTTCCGGATGATTACGGCTGACAAAAATATTGCCCGGATGCATGTCGGCATGGAAGAAGCTGTCGCGGAAAACCTGCGTAAAGAAGACCTGCACGCCACGCTCGGCCAGCAGCTTCATGTTAGTTCCCTGCGCTTCCAGCGCGGCGACGTCGGACACCGGGATCCCGTAAATCCGCTCCATCACCATCATGCCTTCGCTACAGTAGTCCGAATAAACTTCCGGGACATAAAGCATTGGGCTCTCGTCGAAGTTGCGGCGAAGCTGGATAGCGTTAGCCGATTCACGCAGCAGGTTGAGCTCATCCAGCAGCGTTTTTTCATATTCGCGAACCACTTCCTGCGGGCGAAGGCGACGGCCGTCCGGTAACAGACGCGGCACCCAGCGGGCAAGACGGTAGATAAGCTTCATATCCGCTTTGATAACCGGCACGATATCCGGGCGGATCACCTTAATGACCACCTCTTTGCCGTTCTCTTTCAGACGCGCGGTATGCACCTGGGCAATAGAAGCGGAAGCGAGCGGTTCAACAGAGAAGTCATCAAACCAGGCTTCTACCGGCAGGCCGCCCATGGCTTGCTCAATCTGCTTTTTGGCCTGCAGACCGTCAAAGGGCGCGACGCGATCCTGCAGCATGGCCAGCTGATCGGCAATGTGCGGCGGAAACAGGTCGCGACGGGTCGAGAGCATCTGGCCAAACTTGATCCACACCGGCCCCAGCTCCTGTAATGCGAGGCGGAGTCGCTCGCCAAGAGGACGATCTTTATGGCGGTTGGGCATCCAGAACAGCATCCGCCGCCAGATTCGCAGCGGCAGCGTGATACGCATTTTGGGAATGAGCTCATCAAGCCCGTAGCTCAAAAAGGTGTGGACGATAAAATACAGGCGCCGTAATTCTCCTGGCGTCATTTGCCCTCCAGCGTGTCCAGCCGTTTTTCCAGCGCGGCCAGGGTTCGTTCTACCGCAGCGGTTTCCTCTGCAAACCAGGCCAGCTCCAGCGGCCCCGGCGCCAGGCGCCACTCTTCGGTAATCGCTTCCGCGACATAGCGCTGCTGGCGTTGAGCGCCATGCAGAAGAAAGCGAGCGCCGCCGCGGAATACTTTACTAAAGCCTTCCGCAACCACATCACCGGTATACGGGGCGAGCAGTTCAGCCGGATCGAACTCTGCCAGATCGCACAGCGTGACGGTATTTTGCACCACCTGCAGGTCGCCCTGCACCTCAAGATCGCCGCTGCGAATCAGCGCGGTAAGCTGCTGGCGATTGCGCAATTGCGGAAGCACGCTAAGGCGGGTTCGTACGGTGCAGTCAGCCTCACCTTCCCACGCGCCCAGCACGTCCAGCTGACGTTCGCTAAAAACCAGCACCACAGGATCGGAAAGCTCTTGCAGCTCGATGCGCAGCACTTTCCCCAGCAGGCGCTGGCGCGCGGGTTTCAGCGCCCGATCGCGCCAGAGGAAGGTGTTAAGGACCGTCTCAAGACCGGCGGTAACCAGTGGTTTGAAAGGCATAGCGTCCCTCCTGTCAGAACTTATATCCGCGGTGTAGCGCAACGATACCTGCCGTCAGGTTGTAGTAGTCGACGCTTTCAAACCCTGCGTCCTGCATCATGCCTTTCAGCGTGTCCTGATCGGGATGCATTCGAATAGATTCAGCAAGATAACGATAGCTTTCGGCATCTTTAGCAACCAGCTCACCCACGCGCGGCAGGATATGGAAGGAATAGGCGTCGTAGGCTTTACTGAGCGGCTCAATAATCGGTTTTGAGAATTCCAGCACCAGCAGGCGGCCGCCCGGCTTTAATACGCGATACATTGAGCGGAGCGCTTTTTCTTTGTCGGTCACGTTACGCAGACCGAAAGAAATCGTAATGCAATCAAAGGTGTTGTCTGCAAAAGGCAGCGCTTCAGCGTTTGCCTGGACGTATTCCACGTTGCCGACAATACCAATGTTACGCAGCTTTTCGCGGCCCATTTTCAGCATAGAGTCGTTGATGTCCGCCAGCATCACGCGGCCGGTTTCACCCACCAGGCGAGAGAATTTCGCCGTCAGATCGCCGGTACCACCAGCCAGATCCAATACGGTTTGCCCGCGGCGGACGCCGCTGCAGTCGATGGTGAAACGCTTCCACAAACGATGAATACCGAACGACATCAGGTCGTTCATTACGTCATATTTTGCGGCCACAGAATGAAATACATGCGCCACCATGTCAGCTTTCTGCTCTTTGGCGACAGTCTGAAAGCCAAAATGCGTCGTTTCTTGTGAATCCTCAACCATCTCAATGCCTGCTTGCTTATCAAGAAAATGTTCGTTGAGTGTAACAGGTTTAGCGCACTTCCCATACGCTTCAACGTGGCCGGGAGCCGCCCCCAAACATGGCAGTAGCCGTAGGATCGGATAAAATATCGTTATCTCCCGGCGGGTTACCCCCCTGCGCAAGGCGGTATTCTTCATCCTGGGCCGTCGCCTGTTCAACTAACTCAGGATTAATCTCACGCTTAACCTCCACGCCCAGCTCACGGAATGATTCCGCCTGTACCAGCAGGTTACCTCGTCCGGAGGCGAGCTTTTTCATCGCCTGGCGGTAGTTATCCTGAGCTTTATCCAGGCCCTGCCCGATGGCGGACATATCATCGACAAACAGGCGCATCTTGTCATACAGCCGCCCCGCTCTTTCGGCAATTTTCTGCGCGTTACGGCTCTGATGCTCATAGCGCCAAAGATTGGCGATAGTCCGCAGCGCCACCAGCAGCGTGGTTGGGCTCACCAGCATGATGTTGTTCTTCAGCGCTTCGCTAATGAGTTCCGGCTGACGATCGATAGCCAGCAGGAAGGCGGGTTCTACCGGGATAAACATCAGAACGTAGTCGAGCGAACGCAGCCCCGGCAGCTGCTGGTAGTCTTTACGCCCCAGCAGGCGCATATGGTTGCGTACCGAAGCGATATGCTCCTGCAGCGCCGCTTCACGGGTGTAATCATCTTCGGCGTTGAAATAGCGCTCATAGGCCACCAGGGTCATCTTGGCATCGATCACCACGTCTTTCCCCTGCGGTAAACGGACAATCACATCGGGCTGCATCCGCGCGCGATTGTCCGTTTCGATGCTGACCTGGGTCTGATATTCATATCCTTCCCGCAGTCCGGACGCTTCCAGCACGCGGGTCAACACCACCTCGCCCCAGTTGCCCTGGGTTTTGTTATCGCCTTTGAGCGCGCGCGTCAGGTTTAGCGCCTCCTGGGCCATTTGCGCATTCAGCTGCTGAAGATTGCGGATTTCATGGGCCAGAGTATGGCGCTCCCGCGCTTCCTGGCCAAAGCTATCCTGCACCTGCCGACGAAAGCCATCCAGCTGTTCGCGAAGCGGCGTCAGCAGGCCGTGCAGGCTCTGGCGATTCTGCTCATCCACCCGCCGGTTGCTGTGCTCAAAAATGCGATTTGCCAGATTCTCAAACTGTTCGCTAAGACGCTGCTCGCTGTTAACCATCTGGCGAATTTTGTCTTCCGCATGCAGCTGAGTGGATTCAAGTCGGGTGGTCACTTCGCGAAGATCGGCTTCCAGCGAGGCGTTGATATCGCGCAGGCTGCGCAGTTCGTTATTGAGCAGTTCACACTCTTCTCGCCAGTGTGACTCCTGCACCAGACATTGGCGGGCCGCGCTCAGCTCAATATCCAGCTCGCGCCGCTCATCGATAAGATCGGCGCGAATTTGATCGGCGTGCGCTTTGGTCGCCAGCCAGCCGACAATCAGCCCGACGGCCAGCGCCACAACGGCGCTAATAATAATTGAGATATCCACAAAGCCCCCTGCGGCAACGACTTACGGCACAAAATAGAATTGTGCTGTACAAACGTCCAGTTTGAAAGGGTTTTCCTGCGAGGCGCTACGCAAAAAAGAAGGGCCGGAGAGTCCGACCCCTGGCAGAAGAAAGGGTAACTACAGCAGGCGGCGCGCCGCTTCCACGACAATTTTCACCGCGTGGCTTTCGGTTTGCTTCATGGTTTCCGCGTTCGGAATTTCCTGCTGGGTACGGTTGACGATAACTCCGGCAACCATCCCGGCGCGCAAGCCCTGGCTGGCGCACATCGTCAGCAGCGTGGCGGATTCCATTTCATAGTTCATCACGCCCATCGCCTGCCACTCTTCCATCGAGCCTTTAAAACGGCTAACAACGCGGCCGGAGAAGGTATCGTAACGTTCCTGGCCCGGATAGAAGGTGTCGGAAGAGGCGGTGACACCGATATGGGTGGTCGCGCCGATAGACTTCGCCGCTTCAACCAGCGCGGTAGTACATTCAAAGTCAGCCACCGCCGGGAACTCCATTGGCGCAAAGTGCAGGCTTGCGCCGTCCAGACGGACGGACGCGGTCGTCACCAGAACGTCGCCGACATTAATATGCGGCTGAATGGCGCCGGTGGTACCGATGCGCAGGAAGGTACGGATGCCCAGTTGGGCCAGCTCTTCCACGGCGATAGAGGTCGATGGGCCGCCGATACCGGTAGAGCAGACAATCACTGCTTTACCATCCAGCTCAGCGCGCCAGGTGGTGAATTCACGGTGAGATGCCAGCTTAACCGGCTTATCCATCAGCGCGGCGATCTTTTCCACACGCTCCGGATCGCCAGGGACGATAGCCAGCGTAGCCCCTTGTAAATCGTTTTTGGTGAGGCCGAGATGAAAAACATCAGACTTGGACATAAAAAACTCCTCTGTGGGTCGAATTATCAGCAGAAGCAAAACGGTACTTTACAGAAGCTGTCGGCTCAATTTTGTGACCACAATCACCATGAATGAAATTCATTGCAATAACTTTCCATAAAAGAGTGATATACATCACATTAACAAGCTAAATCGCAGAAGCCTGAACAAAAGATAGCCTGTTTCGGGCACTGTGTTTGATTAACGTCCTGTCCAGAGCAGCTATAGTTATTGATGCGCTAATAAATTGAGGGTACGGAGAATACCATGACGACAATTAAGCAAACCGGCTTTGCACCTGCAGCCACGCCGCACGCCTCAACTGCCGTTCACACATCAGATGAGAACATCGTCTCCGGGGAGACATCCATCCCTTCACAGGGAGATAACATGCCGGCGTTCCATGCTCGCCCGCGCGGCGTCGACGGTCCGCTGCCGGTCGTTATCGTGGTCCAGGAAATTTTCGGCGTGCATGAACATATCCGCGATATCTGCCGCCGTCTGGCAAAGGAGGGGTATCTGGCTATCGCACCGGAGCTCTATTTCCGCCAGGGCGATCCTAATGATTACAGCGACATCCCTTCTCTGTTCCAGGGACTGGTCAAAAAGGTGCCGGATTCTCAGGTGCTGGCCGACCTCGATCACGTGGCCAGCTGGGCCTACCGCCACGGCGGCGATGCTCATCGCTTGCTGATTACCGGCTTCTGCTGGGGCGGGCGTATTACCTGGCTGTACGCTGCGCATAATCCGCAGTTAAAAGCCGCCGTCGCCTGGTACGGCAAGCTGGTAGGCGAGAAAACGCTGAATTCGCCGAAGCATCCGGTCGATATTGCCGTCGATCTTAACGCGCCGGTGTTAGGGCTTTATGGCGCGAAAGATGACAGCATCCCGCAGGACACGGTGGAAACGATGCGTCAGGCGCTGCGGGCGGCCAACGCCACGGCGGAAATCGTGGTTTACCCGCACGCCGACCACGCTTTTAATGCCGACTATCGCGCCAGCTATCATGAAGAGTCGGCAAAAGACGGCTGGCAGCGGATGCTGGCCTGGTTTGCGCAGTATGGCGGTAAGCGCGGTTAACGATCAGCTATTGCCGATATGGCGGCTCACCATCCCGGCAATAGTACCGTCCGCTATCCAGGAAGAGAGGCGGCGGCAAATAAATTCATAGTGCTGCGTCGCATTGCGCGGTACGCATATCGCCTGGTGTATCTGGCTAAAGCTGTCGGGCAGAACGCGAAACTGCGGATTCTCCTGCGCGGCTTTCTCCAGAGGCTGGCGAATACCGGCCACCCAATCGCCTTCGCCGTTGATAAATGCCTGAATAGCCTCCTGTGAGGTGGCGTACTGGCGCATCGTTGCATGCTGCAGCGTGCGAATCAGATACAGCTCGTAGGCCGCGCCTTTGCCCACGTTAATCACCACGCCTGCGCGGTCCATCTCCTGAACCGATTGAATCTGGCTCTCTTTTTTCACCATCAGCGAGCTTTCGATAGTGACGTAGGATGGCGTAAAGCGAAGCTTATCTTCCCGCGCCGGGTCGATAGCCAGAAAGGCGATATCCCATTGATCCTGCAGCGCCGCGTCAACTACCTGCCCGGCCGTCGGCCAGGTCACAAACCGCGCTTCGCGCTGGCTCTCTGCAGCCAGTTTCTTTGCCAGCTCGACGGTAATCCCCCCCCGGAGAGCCATCCGGCAGCAGTGTCGTAAGCACCGGATTACCCAGATTAATGGCAAAACGCAAATACCCTTTTTGATCGTGGTGTTCAATCATCTTTCACCTCAGGAGAGTTATCACAGCTTCGGTTCAGGGAACGCTTAACTGTAGTCAAAGACATCCGTCCTGAGCAACAGCCGGGAGCGGGTGGACGTTGTCCAGACGCTGCCGCCTCACGCCGAACAGTTCTTCACATTCGGTTTTGCCAGCGAAGAGAAGAAACCAAAAAAGGAGGCCGGGGCCTCCCACAAGTGTGATTTATATTACGCCTGGCGCAGGTTTTGCGCGGCCTTGACCATGTTGGCCAGCGCGGCGCGCGTTTCCGTCCAGCCGCGGGTTTTCAGGCCGCAGTCCGGGTTCACCCACAGGCGCTCTGCCGGGATACGCTGCGCGGCTTTTTCCAGCAGCGCTTCAATCCACTCCACGCTCGGCACGTTCGGGGAGTGAATGTCGTACACGCCCGGCCCGATTTCATTCGGGTAGTCGAACGCTTCGAACGACTCCAGCAGCTCCATATCAGAGCGCGAGGTTTCGATGGTAATCACGTCCGCATCCAGCGCGGCGATGGAATCCATGATGTCGTTGAACTCGCAATAGCACATATGGGTGTGGATCTGCGTGTCGTCTTTCGCCACCGCAGCATTGATACGGAAAGCTTCCACCCCCCATGCCAGATACGCATCCCAGTCGCTACGCTTCAGCGGCAGGCCTTCCCGCAGGGCCGGTTCGTCGATCTGGATGATACCGATACCGGCGGCTTCCAGATCCGCCACTTCATCGCGCAGCGCGAGGGCTATCTGTTTCGCAATCGTTTCACGGCTGACGTCCTCACGCGGGAAGGACCAGCAAAGAATGGTCACCGGGCCGGTCAGCATGCCTTTTACCGGTTTGTCGGTCAGGGACTGAGCGTATTTTGCCCACTCGACGGTGATCGCCTCCGGGCGGCTGATATCTCCGACGACCACCGGCGGTTTGACGCAGCGGGAGCCGTAGCTCTGTACCCAGCCGTTCTGCGTGAAAATAAAGCCGTCCAGGTGTTCGCCGAAGTATTCCACCATATCGTTACGCTCGGCTTCACCGTGTACCAGCACGTCCAGCCCCAGTCGCTCCTGCTCAACGATCGCCTGCTTAATGTGTTCGGCGATGCCGGTGCGGTAGCGGTTAGCATCGAGATTGCCCTTTTTGAAGTCCAGACGCAGGCCGCGGATCTCGGTGGTCTGGGGGAAGGAGCCGATGGTGGTGGTTGGCCAGGCCGGCAGCTTAAAGCGGGCGCGCTGCGCTTCGGCGCGAACTTCGTAGACGCTTTGACGCTGGCTGTCCTGAGCGGTAATGGCCGCCAGACGCTTCTCTACCGCAGCGTTGTGCACGCGGGTTGACTGGCGACGTGCCTGGATCGGCGCGCTCCAGTCAGCAATCGCCGCGGTGTCGCCGCTGTTCAGCGCATCGCGCAGCAGCGCCAGCTCCCGGCATTTTTGCAGGGCGAAGGCAAACCAGCTCTTCACTTCGGCATCGAGCCGCGTTTCCACGTTCAGATCGATCGGGCTGTGCAGCAGGGAGCAGGAAGAGGCTACCCACAGTTCACGTTTGCCGACGATATCTTTAACCTGCGCGTATTTCTCGCTCAGATCGGCGCGCCAGACGTTGCGGCCGTTGATCAGCCCCGCGGAGAGCAGCCAGTCGGCAGGCAGGCGCTTATGCAGTTCGGCGACATCGTCCTGGCCGTGGACCAGATCCACATGCAGGCCCTGTACCGGCAGTGCGGTGATGGTGTCGAGGTTATCGGTAATGCCTTCAAAGTAGGTAGTCAGCAGCAGCTTAAGCTGACCGCTAAGGGCCGCGTAAGCCGGTTTGAAGGCGTCCAGCCACGCCTGCGGCAGCTCGAGCACCAGCGCCGGTTCATCAATCTGCACCCACTCAACGCCGCGTTTTGCCAGTTCAGTCAGCACCTGCTGGTAAACCGGCAGAATATCGTTCAGCAGGCTCAGGCGGTTGAACGGCTCGCCTTTCACCTTACCGAGCCACAGGTAGGTGACCGGCCCCAGCAGAACAGGCTTCACCTTGTGGCCCAGCGCCAGCGCTTCGTCCACCTCATCCAGCAGCTGGGTCCAGCTCAGTTTGAACCGTTGGCCCTTCACAAATTCCGGCACCATGTAGTGGTAGTTAGTGTTAAACCATTTGGTCATTTCCGCCGCCGCGGCCGGTTCGCCGGTCGGCGCGCGGCCGCGGCCTATGCGAAAAAGGGTATCAATATCAACGGAGCCGTCTTTGTTCTGATGACGAGCCGGCACGTTGCCAAGCCACAGGCTGGTGGTCAGAACATGGTCGTACCAGGCGAAATCGCCCACCGGTAGCAGGTCAATGCCCGCCTGCTTCTGCTGTTCCCAGTGGCGAGCGCGCAGTTCGCGGCCAACGGCCAGCAGTTCTTCGCGGCTGGTATTGCCCGCCCAGTAGCTTTCTTGCGCTTTCTTCAGCTCGCGGCGCAGGCCAACGCGAGGGAAACCGAGGGTGTGGTTAATAATTGTCATTTTTTGAGCCTCATAATTGCAATCCGAAAGATTTCGGATTTAGGGAAGGCGGCAAACTTGCTCATCCCCAGGAGCTTACTGAAGTAAGTGACTGGGGTGAGGAAGTGCAGCCAACGCTGCCATAAATTCGAAAGATAAAGGATTTAGACGTCCAGATGTTTACACATCCATAATTGGCAGTTACTGTATATTCCTCAAGCGCAAATTATTCATGCCGAAGTGAAGGACTTTCATGATCGAAATTAAACACCTGAAAACGCTACAGGCGTTGCGGAATAGCGGCTCTCTGGCAGGCGCGGCGGCGGCCCTGCACCAGACCCAATCCGCCTTGTCCCACCAGTTCAGCGATCTGGAACAGCGCCTCGGCTTCCGTCTGTTTGTACGTAAAAGTCAGCCGCTGCGCTTTACTCCGCAGGGAGAGATCCTGCTGCAGCTGGCCAATCAGGTCCTGCCGCAAATCAGCCGCGCCCTGCAGGATTGCAATGAGCCGCAGCAAACCCGGCTGCGTATCGCCATCGAATGCCATAGCTGTATTCAGTGGCTCACGCCGGCGCTGGAGAGTTTCCGCGCCCGCTGGCCGCATGTGGAGGTGGACTTTCAGTCCGGGGTGATCTTCGACCCACAGCCGGGCCTGCAGCAGGGCGAGCTGGATCTGGTGATGACCTCCGATATCCTGCCGCGCAGCGGACTGCACTATTCGCCAATGTTTGATTTCGAAGTACGCCTGGTGATGGCGCCGGATCATCCGCTGGCGACAAAGGCGCGCATCGCGCCCGAGGATTTAGCGACCGAAATGCTGCTGATTTATCCGGTCCAGCGCGCACGTCTGGATATCTGGCGTCACTTCCTGCAGCCTGCCGGGATTAGCCCGCAGCTGAAGAGCGTCGACAATACGCTGTTGTTAATTCAGATGGTGGCGGCGCGAATGGGCATCGCCGCCCTGCCGCACTGGGTCGTGGAAAGCTTTGAGCGCCAGGGCCTGGTGGTGACCAAAACCCTGGGCGAGGGACTGTGGAGCCGACTGTACGCCGCGGTGCGCGACGGCGAGCAGCGCCAGCCGGTTACCGAGGCGTTTATTCGCTCAGCGCGGAACCACGCTTGCGATCATTTACCGTTTGTGCGGAGTGCGGAGCGACCCAACGTCGATGGACCCATAGCGAGGCCAGGATCACCAGAGCGCCAATAATAAAGCTCGGCCAGCGGGGCTGCGTCTGCCAGATGGCCAGGTTCACCAGCAGCCCGGCAGGCACGTGCATATTGTTCATGATGCCGAGCGTACCGGCATCCACCTGGGTGGCGCCGTAGTTCCACATAAAGTAACCAATCCCGGATGCCGCCACGCCAAGAAAGGCCAGGATGCCCCACTGTAGCGAAGTTTGCGGCATTTTCTGCGCGTTACCCAGCATCGACCAGGCAACCGCCGCCACCAGAAACGCCCCGATGTAGAACCAGGCGAAGGCGTTATGCTGCGGCATCGGACGCGTTTCCATCAGGCGCTTATATCCCACCATGCCAATCGCGAAGCTGATGTTGGAGAGTTGAACCAGGATCAAACCGGTCCAGAAATGGTTGGTCACCTGGTCATAACGGATGATGCCCGCGCCGATTACCGCCAGCAGCGCGCTACAGGCGTAGCCCCAGCGCAGGCGACGGCGGCTCATCACATCGTAAATCAGCGTGATATAGAGCGGCGTCAGGACGGTAAACAGCAGAAGCTCCGATACCGTCAGGTACAGATAGGCCTGGAAACTCAGCATATACATAATGCCGAGCTGCATCGCCCCCACCAGCATATACAGGCCGATGGTTGACAGGCTCTGCCCGCGGGTGCGCAGGAAGGGCAAAAACACCAGCGCCGCCAGGCCAACGCGCGCCAGCACCGCAAAATAGCTGTCGACGTGGCCTGCCAGGTATTCGCCATACAGGCTAAAGGAAAAGGCCCACAGAATGGTGGTGATAATCAGTAGCGCCACAATGAATGTCTCATAGAGTAAAGAACACGCATTGTAGCGAAGTGACAGGTTGACGACTGCTTATTAATTAAACAATCGTCAATCTTTTTTAGTCAAGATAGAGTTTACGCAGGTAGTGGGGAACGGCGTCATCGACGTTGCTGCCGATCACTTCCAGCTCAGGATGCAGGTCTTTCAGCCGCTGGTGCGCGTTGGCCATAATGCAGCCCTTGCCCGCCATTGACAGCATTTCCGCATCGTTCATACCGTCGCCGAAGGCGATACACTCTTTCAGGCTATAGCCGAGCATTTTCGCCACGGCCTCCAGCGCATGCCCTTTCGACACGCCGCCCGCCATCACTTCGAGGCAGGTAACGGTAGAGAAGCTCACGTTCACCCGATCGCCCCAGCGGGCGTTGATCGCCTGCTCCAGCGGCAGCAGATGCTCATGATTATCGCAGGTGAAAAAGACTTTGCTGATCCCTTCAGGATCCAGCTCGCCCGGCTCGTACAGCTTGTAGTTAAACACCGCCTCTTTGAAGAAGCGCATCTCTTCCGGACGATGGCGATTCATATACCACTCATCTTCACGATAGACGTTGGTCACAATCGCCGGATCGTTACGCATCATTTCGAACAGGTCGGCGGCGATATCGCGGTCAAGGTTGTGGGCGAAGATCTGCTTCCCTTCGCTATCGTGCACGCGAGCGCCGTTCGAGGTGATCATATAGGATTTAATGCCGAGATTATCGCGAATTTGCCCAACATCGATGTAGTGGCGGCCGGTCGCGAACACGAAGTTGATACCGCGTGCGGTAAGCAGCTTCAGCGTCTCTTTGGCGTAGGGAGTTAAGCAGTGATCGGGAGAAAGCAGCGTGCCATCTAAATCAGACGCAACAACCTGGTACATAAAAATTTTAACCTCTAAGCAGGGCGACGAGCGTTTCGCCGGATTAAGTGTGTCGACCAAAAAAATCGACGATAGCGTTTAGCGCGACCGAGCGCATTGCGTCCTTTTCAAAAAGGATCTCATGGTATGCCCCTTCTATGACAAACGGCTTATCCCCTTCACAGGGATGACCGCCAGCGGCGCGAAGTTCACAGTAGCGATCGTGCATACGGTTATCGACCACCCGCTCTTCTTCCGCCTGGAGCAATAATGTTGGCGTGACGTCTTTCTCCGCACCGGCCAGCACCTCTTCGCCGGCGAGGATCCCCTCGCGCACCCAGTGGAACGTCGGCCCGCCGACCCGCAGCTGCGGCTCATCGGCGTAAAAGCGCAGGTTGCGGCGATAGCGTTGACGGCTGTGCGTCAGTACGTTAACCGCAAAGGGCAGCGCCCGCCAGCGGCCGGTACCGAGGGCATACTCTTCACGAATGCGCTGATGGCCCTCAGCCCAATCGAGAATATGGCGCACCATCCAGTCAGGCAGGCGCATAACGATGCCGAACATCGGCGCACAGAGCGCCATCGCGTCGCAATGCTGGTGGTAGCGCTGCAAAAATAGCGTCGCAATAGCGCCGCCCATGGAGTGGGCCAGTATAAACCGTTTCCGCCAGCGTCCGGGTGCCACCTGCTGCTGCCAGAACGCGGCGAGATCGTCAACGTAATCGCTGAAATTAACGACGTGCCCGCGGTGGGTATCTGAAAGCATGCGTCCGGAGCGCCCCTGGCCGCGATGATCGATAATCATCACGTCAAAACCGCTGCGGAAAAGATCGTAAGCCAGTTCGGCGTACTTAACGTAGCTTTC
Source organism: Klebsiella sp. ME-303 (assembly GCF_007910085.1). Taxonomy (NCBI): domain Bacteria; kingdom Pseudomonadati; phylum Pseudomonadota; class Gammaproteobacteria; order Enterobacterales; family Enterobacteriaceae; genus Klebsiella; species Klebsiella sp. ME-303. Next base: position 27,106 of record NZ_VOJB01000076.1, read on the forward strand.
AATGCGACCCGGACAAATAACCACGACCCGGTCATGACTTTTGGCGCAGAAGCGAACAAAGCGCACCGGAACGTTATCCACGCCCGTAAATTCAGCCTCTTCCCGCTGACGCCAGAAATCGGTCAGTGGCCCCATGGTAAAGGCCGCAAACGCGTTTTCTCGTGTTTCCCAGTCCTTTTGCTGCAAAAACATCGGGCTTACACCCCTGATAACCGCTGAAAATCGTTTTTTTATCGTGCATCACACAATGCTTACACAATAGCGTATTGTGGCATAAAAACAGACAATCAGGGAGTTTCTCATGACGTTCGAGTGGTGGTTTGCCTATCTGCTGACATCTCTTATTCTCAGCCTGTCGCCGGGATCCGGGGCGATAAATACCATGACCACCTCAATCAACCACGGTTATCGCGGCGCGGCGGCTTCTATTGCCGGGCTACAGACCGGGCTCGGCATTCATATCGTGCTGGTGGGCGTTGGCCTGGGTACGCTTTTTTCCCGTTCGCTGTTGGCCTTTGAAATCCTGAAATGGGCGGGCGCCGCTTATCTTATCTGGCTCGGCATTCAGCAGTGGCGAGCCGCGGGTTCTCTCGATCTGAATACCCTTGCGCAAGCGCAGAGCCGCGGCAAACTCTTTAAGCGCGCGGTGTTCGTCAACCTGACCAACCCAAAAAGCATCGTGTTCCTCGCCGCGCTCTTCCCGCAGTTTATCGTGCCGCACCAGCCCCAGGTGATGCAGTACCTCGTGCTCGGCGTCACCACCATCGTGGTCGATATTATCGTGATGATTGGCTACGCCACGCTGGCGCAGCGCATCGCCGCGTGGATCAAGGGGCCGAAACAGATGAAAGCGCTAAACAAGGTTTTTGGATCGCTGTTTATGCTGGTCGGCGCCCTGCTGGCCTCTGCGCGCCACGCCTGATGTATAGATAAACAGCAAATTACCGTACTGATAAAATATATGGCCCAGGGGGGAGAAGAGCAGGATGTTCGGCCGCTATTATATGAGCTGGCACAGCGGGTGCCGCAACATGGAGGTGTACTGATGACTCTGGCAGAAAAGTGGCTTGAGGAAGGTATGCAGAAGGGCATTAAGGAAGGCATAAAAGAGGGTAAACGCGCTGCGCTTCTTAACGTCGCAAAGGCCATGCTCGAGCGGGGCATTGATACTACTGCGGTTATGGAAATGACCGGTCTGACGTCCGACGATTTGCAGCAGCTGCGTCATTAATATCCGGCCCGCCCATAACCCTTGGGCGGGCCGCAGAACGCTTAGCGCGAAATAATCAGGTGAATACCAAACCCGGCAAACAGAGTACCGGCAATGCCGTCGATCCACTTCGCCATCCGCTGATAGCCGCGGCGCATGCCCGGTAGGGCGAACAGGCTGGCGACCACCGTAAACCAGGCCAGCGTCTCCAGAACAATCAGCAGGAAAATCCCCCAGCGCGCGCCGGAACTGACGCTGTCGCCGACAAACAGCGAGAACACGGAGCCAAAATAGATAATCGCTTTTGGGTTAGCCAGATTGGTCAGCAGCCCTTTCAGGAAGCTCCGGCCGCTGCGCGCCAGTTCGACCTGAGGCTCTACCGCCGCTGCCGCTTCGCTTTTTTTCAGCGCGCCGCGCAGCATCTGGAAGCCCATCCAGCACAGATACAGACCGCCGCCGACCATAATAATGGTATGCAGCCAGGCCATCTTCTCGATAATCAGGTTCAGGCCGAGCAGCGCTACGCCCGCCCATACCATTACTCCGCAGGTGATCCCCAGCACGCCCATCATCGCCTCTTTGCGGGAGCGGCTAACGGCGGTTTGTGAAACAAAGAAGAAGTCCGGGCCAGGACTCATCAGCGCAATGATATGCACCAGCGCCACGGTGAAAAAAAGCGTCAACATAATTAACTCGCAGGGAAATAGTCAGGACGAAAACTATATTTACACTTTTTCGTCTGGCTGACTACTCATCATCGCCATCCACGTGCGCGCGGATCAGGGCCATAAACTCTTTACCAAAACGCTCGAGCTTACGCGTGCCAACGCCGTTGACGCTGAGCATCTCCCCGGCCGTCAGCGGCGTTTGCTCGGCCATTTCAATTAGCGTCGCATCGTTAAACACCACGTAGGGCGGGATATTCTCTTCGTCGGCAATCGCCTTACGCAGTTTGCGCAGCTTGGCGAACAGCTTGCGATCGTAATTACCGCCAAAGGATTTCTGCATCGCTTTCGGCTTCAGCGCCACAATACGCGGCACGGCAAGCTGTAGCGTCACGTCGCCGCGCAGGACCGGACGCGCGGCCTCGGTAAGCTGTAGCGCAGAGTGCTGGGCTATATTCTGCGTAACCAGGCCTAAATGAATAAGCTGACGGATCACGCTGACCCAATGCTCGTGGCTCTGTTCGCGCCCAATGCCGTAGACCGGCAGCTTGTCGTGCCCCATATCGCGAATACGCTGGTTATTGGCGCCGCGCAGCACTTCCACCACGTAGCCCATACCAAAGCGCTGATTGACGCGGTAAATCGTCGACAGCGCCTTACGCGCGTCCATTAAACCGTCGTACTGTTTCGGCGGATCGAGGCAGATATCGCAGTTGCCGCAGGGCTCCTGGCGCCCCTCGCCAAAGTAGTTGAGCAGCACCAGACGGCGGCAGGTTTGCGCTTCGGCAAAGGCCCCCATCGCGTTGAGCTTATGGCGTTCAATGTCCTGCAGCGGCCCGGCGGGTTTCTCCTCAAGGCAGCGTCGGAGCCACGCCATATCCGCCGGATCGTAAAACAGCATCGCCTCGGCAGGCAGCCCATCGCGCCCGGCGCGGCCGGTCTCCTGGTAATAGGATTCAATATTGCGGGGGATATCGAAATGCACCACAAAACGGACGTTCGGTTTGTTGATACCCATACCGAAGGCTACCGTCGCCACCACGATTTGCAGGTCGTCGCGCTGGAATTTCTCCTGCACGTCGGCGCGGATATGGTTTTCCAGCCCGGCGTGATAGGCCGCGGCGCTGATGCCGCGGCTTTGCAGGCGAGCGGCGGTGTCTTCCACTTTTGAGCGGCTATTGCAGTAGATAATACCCGACTTACCGCGCTGGTCCTGCACGTAGCGCATCAGCTGATCCAGCGGCTTAAACTTCTCCATCAGCATATAGCGGATGTTGGGTCGGTCGAAGCTGCTGACCTGAATGAGCGGGTCGTTTAGATCCAGCAGGCGAACAATGTCGCGACGCGTCGTGTCATCGGCGGTGGCGGTCAGCGCCATAAACGGGATTTGCGGTATCCGCTGGCGCAGCTGCCCTAACGCGGCGTATTCCGGACGGAAATCGTGCCCCCACTGGGAAATACAGTGCGCCTCGTCCACCGCCACCATCGACAGATTCCAGTGCGTAAGATGCTCAAGGAAGTTATCCAGCATCAGGCGCTCCGGGGCGATATACAGCAGGCGAATCTGCCCGCTGCGGCAGCCAGCCATCACCTCCTGCTGCTGCTCCCGGCTCTGGGTTGAATTCAGACACGCCGCCGCCACGCCGTTAGCCAGCAGCTGATCGACCTGGTCCTTCATCAAGGAAATAAGCGGCGACACCACGACGGTGAGACCGCCCAGCACCAGCGCCGGAACCTGATAACACAGCGACTTGCCGCCGCCGGTTGGCATCACCACCAGGCAATCGCGCCCGGCCAACGCCGTATCGATAATGGTTTCCTGGCCCGGGCGAAACTGCTGGTAGCCGAAGGTCTCTTGTAAAACCTGCTTAGCCAGCGATTCCTGATTCAATACTTCCGCCTGCGCCACGTTGACCCCATATGCCTGAAAAGAAAACAGGCGCTATTTTCAGCGCCTGAGAGCCAGAGTGCAACGATTAAAACAGATCGTTGAGCATCAGCCCTACGCCGACGCGGGTCTGATTGAAGTTGTAATCGATGAGCGACTCGCCATAACCGCTATAGACCTGAGTATAGACGCGCACGTGTTTGGTGATCGGATAGCTCACCCCAAGCTCGGCGCCGCCGTAGCCGGTATTCCAGTTATATTGCCCCTGGGCGCTGAGGATGGCGTCGCCCAGCTGATAGCCCACTTTCAGCCGGTAATACCCCATATATTTGGTGATATCCGGATTATCGTCGGTGCTGCCAATCACGTACCAGGGCTTCACCTCAACCAGCCAGTTGCCGTTTTGCGCCATCAGCCGGGTATAGAGGCGGTTCCAGCTGCGGGAGGTGGGATCGGAACGGCCGTTAGAGTCGTGGTTATAACCCATCTCAACGTCGCGCAGCGTCCAGCCGGCGAACGAGTAATCGGTCGCAAACCCGAGGAACAGCTGCGGCTCATAGTTGGTTTCGCGAAACGGCGCGGACTCTTTGCTGTTGGAGAGCTGCCACCAGGATTTTTGCGTATAAGAAGCGCCCAGCAGCGAATTCTCGCCGAGGATCCCTCGCCACAGCGGAAACGCCAGGCTGAGCTGGAACTTCACTTCATCTTTACGCGCATTTTCGGCCCAGTCGTAGCTACGAATCGCTTCTTTATTGAGATCGCTGGTCCACGTATAGAGCAGATAGTTGCTCTCGTAGGGATAGAGCAGGAACGGATTATCATGGTCCTGTAACAGGTTGGCGATAATGCTCCCGCGAACGACCGGAGCGTCGTGGACCTGTTTATTCACCGGCGCGTCCTGCGCCAGAACGCCGGCCGGAAGCGCAACAAGCGCCAGCAGGCAGGCCAAAGAGATACGCATTGCTGTTCTCCTGGATGGATATTTATTATTTCTGTTTAACCCAGGCAGCATTCTACCTATTTATGCGGCATCTGACCTGTTATCCGTTCTTAAAGTAGAAATCAATATTTTAGAAGCATAAAATCAACATTTCATTAACTTATGGAAGTGTTGTTATGTCTGAACTGACCGCCGCCGCCGCCCTGAAGCTGGTGGGAGAGATCTTCGTCTACCATATGCCGTTTAATCGTGCCTTAGGGCTGGAGCTGGAGCGCTATGAAAAGGAGTTTGCCCAGCTGAGTTTCAACAATCAGCCGATGATGGTGGGCAACTGGGCGCAGAGCATTTTACATGGCGGCGTGATCGCCTCAGCGCTGGACGTCGCTGCGGGGCTGGTATGCGTCGGCAGCACGCTGACTCGCCACGACACCATCAATGAAGAAGAGCTGCGCCAGCGCCTGTCGCGGATGGGCACTATCGATCTGCGCGTCGACTACCTGCGTCCGGGCCGCGGGGAACGCTTTACCGCTACCAGCAGCCTGCTGCGCGCCGGTAATAAAGTGGCGGTGGCCCGCGTCGAGCTGCATAACGAAGAGCAGGTGTATATCGCCAGCGCCACGGCGACGTATATGGTGGGTTGATCGGCCTAAATCGAGTAACATCTCTCTCTTTGGCAATGGATTTGTACCGATGGACGCTAAACAAACGCGGGTGGGGATTCTTCTGGCCCTGGCCGCCTATTTTATCTGGGGTATCGCGCCGGCGTACTTCAAGCTTATCTACTATGTTCCCGCCGATGAAATTCTGACTCACCGCGTGATCTGGTCCTTCTTTTTCATGGTCGCGCTGATCAGCATCAGCCGTCAGTGGCCGCAGGTCAAAAGGCTGCTGAAAACGCCGAAAAAGGTGTTCCTGCTGGCGCTCTCTGCGGTGCTGGTGGGCGGCAACTGGCTGCTGTTTATCTGGGCGGTGAATAACCATCATATGCTGGAAGCCAGCCTGGGCTATTTTATCAATCCGCTGGTGAATATTCTGCTGGGGATGATCTTCCTCGGGGAGCGCTTTCGCCGGATGCAGTGGCTGGCGGTGCTGCTGGCCGCCTGCGGCGTGCTGGTACAGCTCTGGACCTTCGGCTCGCTGCCGATTATCGCGCTGGGCCTGGCGTTCAGCTTCGCTTTTTACGGCCTGCTGCGTAAAAAGATCGCCGTGGATGCGCAAACCGGGATGCTGTTTGAGACGCTCTGGCTGCTGCCGGTCGCTGCGATTTATCTGTTTGGTATTGCCGATAGCCCGACCAGCCACATGGGGCAGAATCCGTGGTCGCTGAACCTGCTGCTGATGGCGGCGGGCGTGGTCACCACCATCCCGCTGCTGTGCTTTACCGGCGCGGCGACGCGTCTGCGCCTCTCCACGCTGGGATTTTTCCAGTATATCGGCCCGACGCTGATGTTCCTGCTGGCGGTAACCTTCTACGGCGAAGTGCCGGGCGCGGATAAAATGGTAACCTTCGCCTTTATCTGGGTGGCGCTGGCGATTTTCGTGATGGATGCGGTTTACACAATACGCCGTACGCGTAGGGCATAAAGCCAAGCTGGTACGCAAAAAAGGAGCCGAAGCTCCTTTTTTTACAGCCAGTTTTTACGCTTAAAGTACAGATACGGCGCCAGGCCGGCGAGCATCATAAAGACAATCGCGCCGGGATAGCCAAAGCTCCAGTGCAGTTCAGGCATAAACTCAAAGTTCATGCCATAGCTGGAAGCCACCAGCGTCGGCGGCAGGAACACCACGGAGACCACCGAGAAGATCTTGATGATGCGGTTCTGCTCGATGTTGATAAAACCCATCGCCGCCTGCATCAGGAAGTTAACCTTCTGGAACAGCGATTCGTTGTGCGGCAGCAGGGATTCGATGTCGCGCAGGATCTCACGCGCCTGCTCCAGCTGACCGGCCGGAAGGCGGGCTTTGCGCACGAGGAAGTTCAGCGCGCGCTGGGTATCCATCAGACACAGGCGGACTTTCCAGCCGATATCTTCCTGCTCCGCCAGCGTCGAGAGCGCCTCGTCGTAATCATCGCCCTGACGACCTTCCATGATCACCCGGCTGAGCTTTTCCAGGTCGCTATAGATGTTTTCAATTTCATCCGCCAGCTGCTCGATTTTGGTTTCGAACAGGTCCAGCAGCAGCTCGTAAGCGTTGCCGTCCACCATCGACTGGCTGCGGGCGCGCATGCGATACAGGCGGAAAGCGGGCAGCTCCCGTTCGCGCAGGGTGAACAGACGCCCTTCGCGGATAGTAAACGCTACGGTAGAGTTACCGGCGTGATCCTCAGCATCTTCAAAAAAGAAAAATGAGTGGATATGCAGGCCGTCTTCATCCTCAAAGAAACGCGCTGACGCTTCGATGTCTTCCAGCTCCGGGCGCGTCGCCAGGTTCTGGCCCAATTCCGTTTGCACGCGGCTTCGTTCATCGTCGTCAGGCTCGACCAGATCGACCCACACCGAACTGGCGAGGTGCTTGATCTCGTCGGCTTCCAGACGCGTTAAACGATTGTTTTCCAGTTGAAATGCGCTCAGCATGACCGGGACTCCCAATGCAAAAAATTATCGGACAGTTCGGTGGGCACACAGAAACAATTTGGGTTTCAGACCATTAAGCCTGACTCAGAGCGACGGGAATAGAACGGGTCGCCGACAACCGCTAAGGCTATCAGCATAAGAGGATAGCCTTAGGAGTTGTTCCTGATGGGCAGGAAATTGAGCCAGCATCTACTGGGTGTGTCCAAGGCGAATGTCCTCTTAGCGTAATCGTGCGCGCATGTTACGCCAGCGCAAAAACGGCGTCAACACGCAACGGAACGCTAAAGAGCAAATCAAGCTCCTTAACGTATAAAGGTAGCAGAATATTACAAAATAATGATACTTTTCTTACTGTTACACTGTTTCAAGCCGGGCATACGCCGCGACCAGCCATTTAATCCCCTGCCCCTGAAACGCAACCTGCAGGCGGCTGTGTTCGCCGCTGCCTTCGAGGTTCACGATCGTGCCTTCGCCAAACTTGGCATGGCGCACGCGCTGGCCCAGCTTATAGCCGGTGTCGTTTTCCGCCATCGGCGTCCCCATCCGCTGATGGCTGACCGGACGGCTCACCGTGGCGCGCAGCCGCACCTCTTCCACGCACGACTCCGGCAGCTCGCCGATAAAGCGCGACGGACGGTGATAAACCTCTTTGCCATACAGGCGGCGGGTTTCCGCATAGGTCAGCGTGAGCTTCTGCATCGCGCGGGTGACGCCGACGTAGGCCAGACGGCGTTCTTCTTCCAGGCGGCCGCCCTCATCAAGCGCCATCTGGCTCGGGAACATCCCCTCTTCCACGCCGACGATAAAGACCTGCGGGAACTCCAGCCCTTTCGCCGAGTGCAGGGTCATCAGCTGTACCGCATCCTGCCAGGTATCCGCCTGCCCTTCTCCCGCTTCCAGCGCCGCATGCGAGAGGAACGCCTGCAGCGGCATCAAATCTTCATCTTCTTCGTTGTAGCTGAACTGGCGCGTTGCCGTCACCAGCTCCTCTAAGTTTTCAATGCGCGTCTGGCCTTTCTCGCCTTTCTCCTGCTCGTACATCATGCGCAGGCCGGAGTCTTTAATCACCCGATCGGTCTGCACGTGCAGCGGCATATCGGCGGTTTCCTGCGCCAGGGCGTCAATGAGCTCCATAAAACGCTGCAGGGCGCTGGCGGCGCGTCCGGCAAGCACTTTATCTTTTAACAGCTCGCGACAGGCCTGCCACAGCGTCAGCTGACGGTCGCGCGAGGTCTGGCGCACCACGTCCAGCGTGCGATCGCCGATACCGCGCGTCGGGGTATTCACCACGCGCTCAAAGGCCGCGTCGTCATTACGATTGGCGATCAGACGCAGATAGGAGAGCGCATCTTTGATCTCCTGGCGTTCGAAGAAGCGCATGCCGCCATAAATACGATACGGCATGCTGGCCTGCAGCAGCGCCTCTTCCAGCACGCGCGACTGGGCGTTGCTGCGATACAGAATCGCGCACTGCTCCAGCGCCCCGCCGTTTTCCTGCCAGGTTTTGATGCGGTTGACGACAAAGCGCGCCTCATCAAGATCGTTAAACGCGCAGTAGAGCGAAATCGGCTCGCCGTCGGCGCCGTCGGTCCACAGCTTTTTCCCCAGGCGCCCGCTGTTGTTTTCAATCAGGGCGTTGGCCGCGCTGAGGATATTGCTGGTCGAGCGATAGTTTTGCTCGAGGCGGATAGTTTCCGCGCCGGGGAAATCGTTGAGGAAGCGCTGGATGTTCTCCACCTGCGCGCCGCGCCAGCCGTAAATGGACTGATCGTCATCGCCGACGATCATCACCTTGCCGGTATCGCCCGCCAGCAGGCGGATCCACGCGTACTGAATGTTGTTGGTATCCTGAAATTCGTCCACCAGGATATTGGTAAAGCGCTCGCGGTAGTGCTGAAGAATGTGCGGCTTGTTGAGCCACAGTTCGTGGGCGCGCAGCAGCAGTTCGGCGAAATCCACCAGCCCCGCCCGATCGCAGGCCTCCTGGTAGGCCTGATAAACTTTCTGCCAGGTCTGCTCAACCGGGTTACCGTAGCTCTGTATATGGTGCGGGCGCAGCCCTTCATCTTTCTGGCCGTTGATGTACCACATCGCCTGACGCGGCGGCCACTGCTTCTCATCGAGATTCATCGCCTTAATCAGACGCTTGAGCAGGCGCAGCTGGTCTTCGCTGTCGAGGATCTGGAAGTCCTGCGGCAGGTTGGCGTCAAGGTGATGAGCGCGCAGCAGCCGGTGCGCCAGCCCGTGGAAAGTGCCGACCCACATACCGCCCTGGGTGGTACCCATCAGTTGGCCAATACGATGGCGCATTTCCGCCGCCGCTTTGTTGGTAAAGGTCACCGCCATAATGGAGTAAGGGGAACAGTGCTCAACGCTCAGCAGCCAGGCGATGCGGTGTACCAGTACGCGCGTCTTACCGCTGCCCGCGCCTGCCAGAACCAGCATGTTAGTACGTGATGCCGCAACGGCTTCACGCTGTTTGTCATTAAGGCTGTCGAGCAGGTAAGAAACGTCCATTGGCACCGCCGGAAATGAGACGCCCGGCAACGTTCAGTCCACCAGGCTACTGTTAATTTATACAGAACTACTGACGATTATATCAGCGAGGTCAGAGATGCCAACCGTGAAATTTCGATGTGCGGTAACAGGCGGCTGTCGGCGGTGCGCATCAGGTCTGCGCCCTGCGGTTTGATCCAACAGGCCTGCATGCCGCAGCGAATGGAGCCCGCCACGTCGGTCGTCAGATCGTCCCCGACGTGCAGAATCTGCCCCAGCGGCAGCGCCAGCCGCTCGGCTGCGAGATGATACATATCGGCAAAAGGCTTAGAGCGCCCGTCCGGACCGGCGCGCAGCACGAAGCGGAAGTAGTCGCTCAGGCCAAAAAGCTCCGGCTGGGCATTACCATTGGTAATGGCCACCAGCGGCCACTTTTCCGCCAGCTGCGCCAGCGTATCGTGCGTCTCCTGCGGGACATCGATCAGGCTGCGCCAGTGGGCGAAGTTCGCCATCGCTTCCTCGGCCCCCGTTTTCGCCAGCGCCGCAGAAAGCCCGGCGTTGATCATCCCCAGCTCCAGCGCGCGGCGGCGCCACTCGGTGACATCGTGGTAAATTTCCGGCTCTGACGCCAGCAGCGTCTGGCGCAGCCGGTTGAGTTCGCTGGCGTCAAATTGACTCAGCGACGGGTGGTAGCTGCGCACAAAGCTCAGCGACTCATGCAGCGTTCGGTCAATCACCGGACGGTTGTCATAAAGGGTATCGTCCAGGTCAAATGTCAGTGCTGAAATCTGGCCCAGAGGTCGGTAAAAACGCATTATTTCCCCCGTTTGGCGCGCGGATGCGCCGCATCGTACACCGACGCAAGGTGTTGAAAATCAAGATGGGTATAAATTTGAGTGGTGGACAGATTCGCATGACCCAGCAGCTCCTGCACCCCGCGCAGATCGCCGCTCGACTCCAGCATATGGGTCGCGAAAGAGTGGCGCAGCTTATGCGGATGCACGTGGCTGTTGAGGCCCTGCTTAATGCCCCATTCGGCAAAGCGCTTTTGCACGTTACGCGCGGAAATTCGCTTACCCAGCTTTGATAAGAACAGGGCGTCTTCATCAGCGCCGAACAGGCCGCGCAGGTCGAGCCAGTGCTCAATCCACACCACCGCGTTGCGGCCAATCGGCAGGCGGCGCTCTTTGCTGCCTTTGCCCATCACCCACACCTCGCCGGATTCCAGATCGAGGTGCTTAATGTCGAGATTCACCAGCTCCGAGAGACGCAGTCCCGCGCCGTACATCACTTCCAGCATCGCCCGGTCGCGTACCGCCAGCGGATCGTTAAGATCGATATCCAGCAGTCGGTTAACGTCGTCGACGTCGATATTTTTCGGTAAATGGCGCGGTGTTTTCGGCGCCGAAATCCCCTTCGCCGGATTCGCGGCCAGTTCGCCCTGGCTCACCAGCCAGTCAAAGAAGCTGCGTAAGGCGGAGAGACGTAAAGCCAGGCTGGCTGGCCCCAGCCCCTGGCGACGGCTGCGCACCGCCAGGCTACGGACCTGGGCAGCATCGCACTGCTGCCAGCTTTTCAGCCCGGCGCTATCCGCCAGCGCGATAAGCGTCTCAAGCTGGCGGCGGTAGTTCAGCAGCGTTATCGGGCTCAGCTGACGCTCCACGCCAAGATAGCGTAAAAAGCGTTCTACGGGCGTAAACAGCGGCGAGTCGGTCATGCGCGCTCGATCCAGCGCTCCAGCAACCCCGGGAGCATCGACGCAATTTCATGCAAAAGCTGCGTTCCCTGACCTTGCTGATAGTGCTGAGGGTCGCGACTGCTGAACAGCATCACGCCGGGCGCTTTATCTCCCCCCAGCAGCGACATCGCTACCGAACCCACGGCTTTTGCTTCCGGCAGCACCACCAGCAGTTCCGGGCCGTTTAATGGGCCAAGATAATGGCGCTGTTGCCCAAGACGCTGAATGCGAATCGGCTCAAACGCCTGACGGCTTATCGCCAGATGAGTGAATTTGGAGGGCGCGCCGAGCCGCCAGCTGTCGGGAAACAGGCGCACCGTGGCGCCCGCCAGGCCCAACTCGCGCGCCCAGCGATGAAAGCGGTTCAGCATTTCATCAAGGCTATCGGCCGCCGCCAGCCGCGTCTGGAGATCAAACAGGCGCTGAAACAGGCTTTCGTTAGCCGTCGCCTGGGCCATCAGCAGCGTCATATTCTCTTCCAGCACGTTGATATGGTTCCGCGCCCGCGCCATGTGCCATTCCACCAGCGAGACCGAACCACGTACCGGATGCGGCACCGACATATGCTCCACCAGCGCCGCATTACGAATAAAGAATTCAGGATGTTGCAACAGATAGTCCACCACTGCGCGATCGTTCAGCTCGCTGGCGAGTTCCTGCTGTTCTTCCCCGACTTGTTTCATAAATGAATAAATCCGTCATAGACATGTGCCGCCGGGCCAGTCATATACAGCGGTTGGCCCGGACCTTTCCAGGCGATATCAAGACGCCCGCCGGGTAATTCCACGCGGACCTCCTCGCCCAGTAACCCCTGCTGGATACCGACTGCCGCCGCCGCGCAGGCGCCGCTACCGCAGGCCTGCGTTTCACCCGCGCCGCGTTCATACACGCGCAGGCGAATATGGGAGCGGCTGACCACCTGCATAAAGCCGATGTTCGCCCGCTCCGGGAAGCGCTCGTGGTTTTCCATCACCGGGCCGAGCGTTTCCACCGTCGCGGTTTCCACATCATCGACCTGGATAACGCAGTGCGGATTGCCCATGGACACCACGCCGCACAATACTGTCTGTTCAGCGGCGCGCATGATATAGGTCTTTTCCGCTTTGTTGGCGCGGAACGGCACCTGCGACGGTTCGAAGTTTGGCTCACCCATATTCACGCGCACCAGATCGTCTTCCGTTACGCTTAATACCATACGGCCGTTCGAGGTACTGACGCGGATGTCACGTTTATTGGTCAGGCCTTTCAGGCGCACAAAGCGGGCGAAACAGCGCGCGCCGTTGCCGCATTGCGCCACCTCGCTACCGTCGGCATTGAAGATGCGATAGTGGAAGTCGAGCTCCGGATCGTAGGGCGGCTCAACCACCAGCAGCTGATCGAAGCCCACACCAAGATGCCGATCCGCCAGACGACGAATCAGTTCCGGTGAGAAAAAAACATTCTGAGTTACCGCGTCAACAACCATAAAGTCATTGCCAAGGCCATGCATTTTAGAGAACTGCATCATCTACTCCAGCAGCGCGGAACTGTCAGTAATTCACCTGGGTCGGACCACCGCTATCACCGCGATCGTTACGATCCGGCGTAGAGCTCTGGATACCGCTATCAACCGGTTTAGTCGGCGGAGGCGCCGTTTTATCCGCTGGCGGGAAATAGAGCGGCCCTTTCAGACCACAGCCGGTGAGGCTGAGGACCGCAAATAAAACGGCAAGCGCTGGGAAAACGTTTTTCATGGATAGTAGCCCGTAATTCATTCTTTCTGTTTTCTATCATCGCAGGAGAAGACGTAAAAGCAAGCGTTTAGGGCAGCTTTATGACATCTGAAAAGCGGCTTTCCACCAGGGTTACAGCGCAAACGCGTTGGTAGATATACGCTGATGATTCATTTTAGCAGGGTCACTGCCAGCATTTTTTTAGCGCCTGTATCGACTGCACAATATCCGCTTCCATCACGCCGGCAAATCCCAGCACCACGCCGTAATGATGGCGGCTTTCAGGCGTACCGGGGATCCACAATGCGCTCAGCGGCGTAATTTCCACGCCTGCCGCCTGGGCCTGGCTAACGAGACGGGTTTCTGTTTCAGCATCATCCAGCGTAATCGCCGCATGTAACCCCGAGGCCACTTCCGGCATCACGCCAATATGGCTCAGATGCTGATTCCACTCGGCCAGCAGCAGATCGCGACGGCTTTTACTGATTCTGCGCATTCGCCGGATATGGGGCTGGAAATGACCCTCCGAAATAAAGCTCGCCATCACCTGCTGGTCGTTCATTGGCGGCTGGCGGGTGGATAGCGTACGCAGCAGGTTCAGCGGTTCCACCAGCTGTTGCGGAACCACCATGTAGCCCAGGCGTAGCGCGGGATACATCACTTTGGAAAACGAACCGATATAAATCACCCGATGGCGGTTATCCAGCGCGGCGAGCGGCATCAGCGGCGTGCCGTTATAGCGATACTCGCCGTCGTAATCATCCTCCATAATCCACGCCTGATGCTTTCTGGCCCACTCCAGCAGCGTCATCCGCCGCGATAGCGAGAGCGTCGCGCCCGTCGGGTACTGGCATGACGGGCTCACGTAGACCATCCGGGCGTCGGGATAATCCGTCAACTGCGCCGTCTGAAGCCCCTCATCATCAACGTTAATCGCTTTAATATTCAAACCAAGGCAGGAGAATACGCCCGCCGCCGCCCAGTGGCAGGGGTTTTCCATAATGACGTCCTGCCCGACGCGCAGCAGCAGCGCGGAACAGAGCATTATCGCCTGTTGTGCGCCAAGGGTAATAATCACCTGAGCCGGATCGCACTTCAGGCCGCGCGAGGTATGCAGATAGCTGGCGATAAGCTCGCGCAGCTGTAAATCGCCCGCCGGAACGCCGTAACCCATTTGCGCAATGGGTCGCCGCCGCCAGAAGCGGTTTTGCAAGCGCGACCAGGTATCAAACGGGAAATGGTCAATCGCGGGCATGCCGATGCGAAAAGCCTTCGGCGGGCCATCGTGCACAAAATGGCGATTAAACCGCGCCGTCAGCGGCAGGCGCGAGTCGACGCGTAAGGCAGGAATTTCAGGGACGTCGGGGCCTTCGTCAACCTCCTGCCCGCGATAACGTATATAGGTGCCGTCGCCCTGTCGGGTTTCAATCAAATCGTCGGCATATAAACGCTCGTAGACCGAGACCACCGTATTGCGAGAAACCCCCAGCAGCCGCGCCAGCTCACGCGTCGCGGGTAGTTTAGCCCCGTGAAGACCGGGCGTATTCACCATCTTCTCTCTCAGGGCGCGATAAAGCTGCTCGCTACGCTTTCTGCCAGCATCCAGCTTTATACCCGTTAAATCAAAAGGCAGAGCAACCGACAAATTGGCACCTTAATATCGTGGGTTTTTGGTCCTGTTATACATCCAATATGACAATTAGCATAGGCGCATTAATACTCATGATGAAAGCGACGCCTTTCATCGCTCTCTGAACCCTCAATGATTGAGCCTACTATGTCAGCATCAGAAATCACGATTTTTGCCGCTAAAAAAATCATTACGATGTGCCCGAACCGCCCGGAGACCACCCATGTCGCGGTGCGCGGCGACCGTATTTTAGGCACCGGCACGCTTGAAGAACTCACCGGCTTTGGCGAATACCAGCTGGACGAGACCTTTGCCGATAAAGTGTTAATGCCCGGCCTGATTGAAGCCCACTCGCACGTCACCGGCGGCGGTATGTGGCAATTCCCCTATGTGGGTTACTACGATCGCCCGGACCATACCGGTAAAGTCTGGAAAGGCTGCCGCTCTTTTGACGACGTCGTCAGCGCGCTGCAGGCGGTGGAACGTGAGATGACCGATCCGCACGCGCCGCTGATCGCATGGGGCGTTGATCCCATTTATTTCGGCAGCGAAAAGCTGGGTCGCGAACATCTGGACCGCGTCTCAACCACCCGTCCGGTCGCGGTTATCCATATGAGCATCCACCTGATGGGCGCCAATACCGCCGCGCTGCACGACTGCGGAATATTTGACGATTGCCAGATTGAAGGCGTGGTGAAAAATCAGGACGGTACGCTGCACGGCGAGCTGGTGGAGTTCGCCGCCATGGGGCCAATCCTGAATAAATATGGTTTCTGGGACGAACTCACCACCGAAATCGCCATCGCCAATTTCGGCCAGGAAGCATTTCGCGCAGGCTGCACCAGCGCAGCCGATATGGGTCTGACCGATTTCAGCAATCCCGAGCTGATGACCAACTACATCCGCATGACCCGTGAAGAGGACTTCCCAATTCGTCTGCTGGTGGCCTACGGTCCTCCTTTCGTCAAAAAACCCTTCCAGGAAGCGCTGGATTTCGCCCCGGACGTTATGCGTCACGGGCACGAAAAAATGCACTTCGGCCCGATGAAAATCTTCCTCGACGGCTCTATCCAGGGTGGGTCAGGACGGATGCTGGAGCCCTTCTATTATCTGGATGGCCACAACGGCGCGTGGAACGCCACGCCGGAAGAGGTGGAGCAGCAGGTCTACGACATCATGTCCCGCGGCTACCAGGTTCACTGCCACTGTAACGGCGACGAGGCCTCGGAAGCGTTCATTAAAGCCGTCGAGAAAACCCTGAATCGTATTCCGGCAGTGAACCACCGAGCGGTGATGCAGCACGCGCAGATGCTGCGTGAAGATCAGTTCAAACGCATCAAAGAGATGGGTATGGGCGTGAATTTTTTCAGCAACCACGTCTATTACTGGGGCGATCAGCACTACAGCCAAACCATGGGCCCGGAGCGCGCAATGCGTATGGACGCCTGCGGCAGCGCGGTGCGCCACGGTATTCCTTTCGCCTTCCACAGCGATTGCGGCATCACCCCCATCAACCCGCTGTTCACCGGCTGGTGCGCGGTGAACCGCCTGACGGCATCCGGGCGCGTACTGGGCGAAGCGGAAAAAATCTCCGTCGATCAAGCGCTGCACGCGATGACCCTCGGCGCGGCATGGACCATGAAAATGGACCATCTGATCGGCAGCATCGAATGCGGTAAATACGCCGACTTCACCGTGCTGGAAGACGATCCGCAGGCCATCGAGCCGGTTCAGCTTAAAGATGTGAAGGTCTGGGGCACCGTGCTGGGCGGTAAGAAACAGCAAATCCAGTAATCCTGTTGCGAACATTATCCACCCGGCGGCGGCGTCGGGCGGATAGCTATTGCACAAAATCATTCACGTTGCATCAAGGCGGCACCTGAGAGAATCCCCGGTCACTTACTACAGTAAGCGACCGGGGTGAACGCAGGCAGCCAGCACAGAGGCAGCTTGAAGGATGATGTGTAGATTGCCTGAAATTAACCACAGAACACGATCATGACGACAAATTCAGTAATTAACTCTCCCGGCATGTCGCGCAACGCGGCCGCCGATACGGCGATGAAATGGTTGCCGCTGCTGGTGCTGTGCCTCGCTCAGCTTTCGACATCCGGCGATAATGCCACGCTGAGCATCGCTACCGGCGCGCTGGTCAAAGACCTGCACGCGTCAATGGATCTCATCAGCATCGCCAACGCGATGTATTCGCTGGCCGCGGGCTCTCTGATGGTCGCCGCCGGGATGGCCGGGCTTATCGTCGGCTGGAAGAAAACCTTCCGCATCGGCTGCGCGCTGCTGTTTCTTGCCGAGCTGACCGCTTATTTCTCACCGAACATGCTGGTCTTCACCTACGGCGCCCGTCTGCTTTCCGGTATTGGCGGAAGCTTTATGATCCCTTCGGTGCTGGGGCTTATCGCCAGTAACTATAAAGGCCGCCAGCAGGCGATCGCCTTTGGCGCTATCGGCGCGGCAAGCGGCGTCTCCTTCGCCGCCGGTCCGTTGATTTGCGGCCTGCTGGTTGACCACCTCGGCTGGCGCGCCGCGTTTGCCGCTATCGCCGGCCTGTGCATCGTGATCTTCAGCGGCTCTTTCCTCGTCCCTACGCCGGCAAAACCTGAACGCAAAGTGGTGTTCGATCTGCCGGGCGTCGTCCTGACCGTTATCGGCCTGTTCAGCGTGATCCTCGGCTTCCTGAAAGTCTCGAGCTGGGGTCTGTTTACGCCGTTTAACGCGCCGTTCACCGTCATGGGTCTTAGCCCGGCGCCGTTCCTCGTCCTGTTTGGCCTGATCGTGCTGGCGATTATGCTGAAGTGGGAGCGCCATCGCGAAGCCACCACCGGCAGCGCGCTGATCCCGCTGTCGTTCCTCGCAACGCCGCAGGTGCGTAACGGTCTCTATCTGACGGCGTTTATCTTCCTCGCCTACGGTTCCGGTATTTTTGTGACCGTGAGCTTTGTACAGGTGGTTGCCGGGCTGAACGGTATTGAAACCGGCTTGCTCATTCTGCCGTTTGCGCTGGGCGTCGTGGTCTTTTCGCTGGGGCTGCCGATCGTCTGGAAAAACGCGAATCCGAAACGGATGTGCCAGAGCGCGCTGCTCATCGGCACGCTGGGCTCCGTGTTGTGCATCTTCGGCTTCGGCCCGTCCGATTTCAGCATGATCGTGCCGGTAGGGATGTGTCTGATTGGCATCAGTATGGGCATCGTTTCCGCCTATTCCAGCTATATTGTTACCAGCGCCCTGCCGGCGCGCGATGCGCAGCAGTCCGGCGGCGTGCAGGCGACTTCGCGTAACGTCGGCCAGGCAATCGGCGTGGCGGTTTGCGGTATGGTGATGCTGACGGCGGTCACCATGACGGTACAGGATATGGCCAGCCACGACTCTTCGCTAAGCCAGGATACACAGCAGAAGGTGGCAAATCTTTCCGTTATTCCTTATCTCAGCGATACGGGTTTCTCAACGCTGATGCTGGACCAGGGCGTGAATCAGAAGGATGTAACGGAACTCAACCAGGTCTATAAAACCGCCCGCCTGAAAGCCACGCGAGCGGGGATGGTCGCCACCGCGGTCATGACGCTGCTGTTTTTATTCGGGACGCGCAATCTTCCCGTCCGCGCCAGGGGTTCTGATGACGCAGCAGGAGAAGAGCCGCGTGCGAAGAAGTCGAAAATCTGAGTTAAGATCGAAAGATAACTAACAATAACGCGCCCCTCCCGCGAGGAAGGGCGCGTTTTGTCGTTTCTATCAAAAAGGAACACGCTGTGACCACCAACCCTACACCGACAAACTGGTTACCTTTGGTTGTCTTATGCTGCGCACAGTTTCTGGCTTCCGCCGATAACGTGACGTTAAGTATCGCCACGCAGGCGCTAATGAACGATCTGCACGCCACGCTTGGGCAGGTCAGTACAGCGAATACCATGTATCCGTTGGTTGCGGGCACGTTTATGGTGGCAGGCGGAATGCTGGGGTGTATCTGGGGTTGGCGGATGCTGTTTCGCATCGGCTGCCTGATTTTTATCCTCGCCGAAGCCTGCGCCTTTTTTTCGCCATCGATCGCGCTCTTTACCTGGGGCGCGCGTCTGACCGCCGGGATAGGCGGTAGCCTGATGATCCCCGCCGTTTTTGGCCTGATCTCTGCCCTGTATCAGCAGCGACGACGGGTTGCCGCCTTTGGCGCGCTGGGCGCCTCCAGCGGCATTTCATTCGCCTGTGGTCCAATTGTATGCGGATATTTGCTGGACCACGTCGGCTGGCGCATCGCGTTTGCCTCGCTTGGCCTGCTGGCGCTGCTTATCCTGCTCTGCTCCGTCATCATCCCGGCATCAGAAAACAAACGCGCCGCTATCGCCTTCGATACCCTGGGCTTTCTGTTAGGCACCCTGGGGCTGTTCCTGACGATTTTCGGTATTCTGCGCATCCCGGTCTGGGGGCTGGTTATGCCCTTCGACCCGGCAGTGAGCGTTCTCGGCCTGAGCCCCGCCCCTTTCGTTATTCTCTGCGGCCTGATGGTGCTGATGATGATGCTGCGCTGGGAACGTCATTTTGAAGCCACCACCGGCCACGCTCTGCTCCCCGCGGTTTTCCTGAAAACCCGCCTGGTGCGCCACGGGCTCTATCTCACCGGTTGGATATTTTTTGCCTACAGTTCGGCTATTTTTACCGTGGTGAGTTTTGCGCAGATTGTTAAAAGCGTATCGGCGATGGAAACAGGGCTGCTGATACTCCCTTTTGCGATATGTCTCGCCGCCTGTTCGCTGGGCCTGCCGCTGTTTATTCAGCAGCGAAACCCTCGCCGCCAGTGCCAGATGGGGCTGACGGCGGGAATCGCCGGCGCTCTGGTCGCCGCCGCGGCGCTGCACGTAACGGGGTTTACCCCTGTACTGATGGCGTCAGGGCTTTGTTTAATCGGCGCGGGGATGGGCACCATCGCGGCCAATGCCCCGATACTGGTCACCACTGGCGCAGGGAATCGGCACGCCGAACAGTCCGGCGGCGTTCAGGCCGCCTCGCGCGATATCGGGCAGGCATTAGGAATGGCGTTAATCAGTACCGTCATGCTCACGGTGTTGACCTTCCTGATGAAATATCAGGTACAGCACGACCCGGCAATGGGCCTGGCCGCCCGACAGGCCATCGGCCATCTCACGTTTATCCCCTGGACGAGCGATCGGACTTTCCATCAGCTGATCCAGACACAAAACCTGGCGCCCGCCGATCTCTCTGGCCTTCTTCAGCATTATCAACAGAGCCGGATGCTGAGCGCGCGTTACGGGCTGCTGGCGATGGCGATCGTGACGTCTCTACTGCTGATCCGCCTTCGCCATCTGCCGAAGTCATCGTAGATTGCGCTATACTGCCGCCACGATCAAAAAAGCGGGAAAGAACCATGAACGACAGTGAATTCCATCGCCTGGCCGATACCCTGTGGATGACCATCGAAGAGCGTCTCGACGACTGGGATGGCGACAGCGATATCGACTGCGAAATCAACGGCGGCGTGCTGACTATCAGCTTTGAAAACGGCAGCAAAATTATTATCAACCGCCAGGAGCCGCTGCACCAGGTATGGCTGGCGACAAAACAAGGCGGCTACCATTTCGACCTGAAAGGCGACGAGTGGGTATGCGACCGCAGCGGCGAAACCTTCTGGGATCTGCTGGAACAGGCGGCGACCGCGCAGGCCGGTGAAGCGGTGAGTTTTCGCTAAACGCGCGTGACTCGAGTTCCCCGGATTGCGGCTAACGCCGTATCCGGGCGACAAAACCCATATCACCACGAAGCCCGGGCAAGCGAAGCGCCCCCGGGAAATTTACCTGCGCCGAATGACAGGTCTACGCGGCGGGTCATGAGTAGTGCTGCAACATCGATGATGTCGCGGAATCCTCACCTGCAGCAAGGGTGGCCGCGGCAATCACCTGGCTGCGGAACGGGATCACCTGTTCGCGGCCGTCGACGTCGACGATTTGATAAAACTGCGGCAGGTTAAAGTTGATAAAGCTGGAGCCGTAGGTAAAGCGATCATGCGACGAAGAGTAGAAGCGGCTGACGTCGCGTACCAGCTCTTCTTTGCTGCCTTCGCAGTGGTGATACACCTCGGCGCGGTTGCTCTCATCAAGGATATAGATGTTAAATCCGTTATCGTTATCCGCATCTTCAAAGAAGAACTGAATAATCCCTTCGCTGGCAAAACCATCCACCACCTGCGGCAGCCTGACGTGGTTGGTTTCCACCTGCACCGACAGGCCGTGCAGTTTGTTATGCGAAATCGCGCCGTAGAATTCGATGGCGTTTTCCAGCTTCTGTACCGAGACGTTAAGACGCTCGAAGAAGAGTCCCCAGGTCTGCCCGGAAACGCGTAGCGCTTTAAAACGGCCGGTATCCTGGCGGGTGCTGGAAAGACGCAGCTCAACGCATTCAGACACCAGCTGCTGCACGCGAGTGCGGATCAGGCCGCGCAGATGCTGGCTATAGCAGAAAACTTCCACGCTATCCGGCGGCGCGGCGTCCTGGTGCATCTTGCCAAGAATGGTTTTCAGCGCTTCGATCATCGCCTGCTCGCCGTTAAAGTGCAGCGTGCGCACCTCGTTCCACGAGTTGCGATACAGCAGATCGATGCTGCCAATCAGGCACTTTTGCTCTTCGCCGAAGCTGAAAACATCCAGCTTGCGGAAGTCGAAATGCACCACCTGATTGCGGAAGGCCGCCGTCGGGTCATATTCGAGGTTGACGATAATCGCCAGGTGGCGAATTTCGCAGGGGCTATACAGCGCTTTCGGCGTCGGAGACGGCAGGCGCAGCGGGAAGTGATGCGCCACATCGGCCACCATCTCCTGCAGTTTCGCCAGGTCGACAATCCCGTTGCCCTTAATAAACAGGCGTGTGCGTGACGTCAGCAGGCCGTTAAACCAGGCCCAGGCCACCAGCTTATTAAGATAACGGTTATATTCCAGCGGCTGATGGCTGATGATCGATTCCATGTCCGGCGCGCGGTTATAGACATACCAGCCGGTACGGTTGGCACGGCCCGGCGGCACGTGGATGAAAGTCAGATTCGGCTCAGACAGATCCGGCGAAATTTGCGGGTTTACCAGGGTCACTTTCCCCGGCAGCGCTTCAAAGGCGGCGTACAGCTTACGCGTCAGCACGCCAATATCCTGCGGGCTGGCGGAAACGCTCAGGTTATTACGGCGCGCAAAGCGAATCAGGTTGCGATAGCTCTGCATCATCGCATCAAGCAGTTCGTTGTGCGCTTTACGGACTTCGTCAATCTTCCAGTTGGCCCGGTTATCGAGCATCATCAGACGCTTTTCATCCCAGCCCCACTCTTTCACCAGGTGGCTGACGACTTCACGGCGCCAGCCGACGCAGGCGCGCTCGCGGCTCAGCTTCTCGCACACTTTTAAATAGAAACATCGACGCACCAGATCGAGGCGCGTTTCATCTTCGATGGCCTGCAGATAGAGCGTGACGCGCTCCAGCATCATGCAGTAAGGGTCAAGGCCAAACGATACAATTTCACCATCATGCAGGCGCTGCTTGATATCTTTCGCCAGCAGACGGTTGTTGGGGTACTCCCAGGAGTACGCTTCCAGCAGCAGCGTCTTCAGCACGGCCTTATAGGGCGAGTCGATACTTTTATACAGCTGCCACAGGCTGGCGCCGAAGTACTCTTCTGCCGAGAGGGAGCTCAGGCCGCCGAGATCCAGCCATTCGTTCGGCGTCAGCACGCCCTGCGCGTAGAGGCTCATCACGTAATCGTCGTAATGTTCTTCTTCATCGCACGGCACCATATTCCACAGAATACGCTTCCCGGCCAGGCGCACCGCGGTACGGTAAAACTCATCCAGCAGCAGGATGTGTTGAGTTGAGCCGCAGTCTTCACCGCCCAGGCTGCCGCTTTCGTTATGGCGGAAGCGGTTTTCGTCGATCAGGAAGAAGCTGACCTCAACGCCCAGCGACGCGGCCCAGCTCTCGAGCAGGCTACATTTGCGCTGCAGCAGCTGGCGCTCTTCGCTATCCAGCCATGATTGGTGGCAAACCCAGATATCCAGGTCGGAAGAGCAGCTTTGGCCGACGGAAGAAGTACTGCCCATAGAGTAAAGGCCGGTAATCGGCAGCTCGCCTTTCGGCGGCTCTTTGGCCAGCATTCCACGGTTGAGCTCGAGTTCATCAAGATAGTGACGTTGGGTTTCATCAGGCGTGTAGAGGCAAATGCCACGGGGAACGTTACCGTCAAGGTAACCCGGCATCAGCGGATGATGATAATGTAGTAATGTCGGCAGTAGACTGTAAACCTGCTGGAAAGCGGGTCCCATGGCAGCAAGGGCGCGATCCACGCGCAATTGGTTGATGGCATCCAGTCTCTGTTTCAGTGTCTCAATATAGAGGTACAAGACATATCGCCTGATGTTCAAAAACCCGACGTACAATAGTACGGAGAGTTTCAGTATTTCAACAAAAACCGTCACCATTCGTCGTCGGTGTGGTTGTGATGAACTGCTGACTGACAAATGGTTTAAAACGTGATCAATCTAACACCTTGCTGATTGACCGTAAAGAAAGATGAGCTACATACAAGTGTAGCACCCTTTACTACGTGTAAATTCTTCACTACGTTTGCGGCAACCCGCAAACGCATGAAAGGCTAAAAAAATGGCCGCGACCCTTAACCCCACAAAACTAACATCCCTAAGACAACAATGTTAGGATGGTTAGTGGTCGACTATGACGGTAACAAGCATGTTAGACAAAGTTTTGAGAATTGCCACACGGCAAAGCCCGCTTGCGCTATGGCAGGCACATTATGTGAAAGAGCGCCTGGAGTCCTGTCATCCGGGGCTTTCCGTTGAGCTGGTGCCTATGGTCACCCGCGGCGACGTGATCCTTGATACGCCCCTTGCAAAAGTGGGCGGTAAGGGCCTCTTTGTGAAAGAGTTAGAGCTGGCCATGCTGGAAGGTCGCGCCGACATTGCCGTCCATTCTATGAAGGACGTGCCGGTGGAGTTTCCCGAAGGGCTGGGGCTGGTGACCATCTGTGAACGCGAAGATCCGCGCGACGCCTTTGTCTCGAATCACTACGCTTCCATTGATGAACTCCCCCACGGCAGCATCGTTGGCACCTCAAGTTTACGCCGTCAGTGTCAGCTGGCCGCCGCGCGGCCGGATCTCACGATCCGCTCCCTGCGCGGCAACGTTGGCACGCGTCTGGGCAAGCTTGATAGCGGCGAGTACGACGCCATTATTCTGGCCGCCGCAGGACTTAAGCGCCTGAACCTTGAGGCGCGTATTCGTCAACCGCTGTCCCCGGAGCAATCTCTGCCCGCCGTCGGCCAGGGCGCGGTCGGCATTGAGTGTCGCCTTGACGACGAATGGACCAAAACGCTGCTGGCCCCGCTGAATCATACGGAAACGGCCATCCGCGTCCGCGCTGAACGGGCGATGAACACCCGGCTTGAAGGCGGCTGTCAGGTGCCTATCGGCAGCTATGCCGAACTGATCGACGGTGAGCTATGGCTGCGCGCGCTGGTTGGCGCGCCGGATGGCTCACACACGGTACGCGGCGAGCGGCGCGGTTGCCCGGAAGATGCCGAAAGGCTGGGCGTCGCCCTTGCCGAAGAACTTCTGGATAACGGCGCTCGCGACATTCTCGCCGTCGTCTACGCAGGAGAAGCGCCTCAATGAGCATTCTGGTTACCCGTCCGCTGCCGCAAGGCGAAGAGTTAGTCAGCCGCCTGCGCGCGCTGGGACGCGTGGCCTGGAGCTTTCCGCTCATTGAGTTTACCCCGGGCCGTCAGCTCCCTGAGCTGGGCGGCCAGCTGGCAAGCCTCGCCGCAGGCGATTTACTCTTCGCGCTATCTCAGCATGCCGTCGAGTTTGCCCACGCTCGCCTCCAGCAGCAGGGGCTGCGCTGGCCCACGGCGCCCGACTATTTTGCCATTGGCCGCACCACCGCGCTGGCCCTGCATAAGGTCAGTAATCGACAAGTTCGCTACCCGTTAGATCGGGAAATCAGCGAAGTCTTGCTACAATTACCTGAATTACAAAACATTGCGGGGAAAAAAGCGCTCATCCTGCGCGGCAACGGCGGGCGGGAATTACTCGGTGACACGCTTCGCGAACGCGGCGCTGATGTCACTTTTTGTGAATGTTATCAACGTAGTGCAAGGCACTACGATGGCGCAGAAGAAGCAATGCGCTGGCAGTCTCGCGGGGTTTCGACGCTGGTCATCACCAGCGGCGAGATGCTGCAGCAGCTCTGGACGCTAATACCACAGTGGTATCGCGAACGTTGGCTCCTGAGCTGTCGCATTTTCGTTGTCAGTGAACGTCTGGCCGAGCAGGCCAGGGAATTGGGCTGGCAGGATATCCAGGTTGCCGATAGCGCCGACAACGATGCGCTGCTACGCGCATTACAATAACTCTCAACATTGGAAGCCATAATGACGGAACAACAGAATCAATCCGCCGTGGTTGAAGAGACCAGGGAGGCCGTGGAAACGACGCCACAGCCAGAGAAGAATGTCGAAAAGAAAAACGGCGGCAGTAAAACCAGCCTTGCCCTGAGCGCTATAGCTATCGCTATCGCCCTCGCCGCTGGCGTAGGCCTTTATGGTCTGACGAAGACTCAGGCAACCCGCCAGAGCGAAGCCAGCGCCGGGCTATCCAGCCAGATCGCCGCGCTGCAAAAAGCGCAGGAGAGCCAAAAAAGCGAGCTTGAAGGCATCATCAAGCAGCAGGCCGACCAGCTGACGGAAGCGCAGCGTCAGCAGGATTCTCTGGCGAAGAAGCTGGAAGAAGTGCAGGAGAAGGTCGCGGTCATTTCCGGCAGCGATGCAAAAACCTGGCTGCTCGCGCAGGCTGATTTCCTCGTAAAACTGGCCGGACGTAAGCTGTGGAGCGATCAGGACGTGACGACCGCCGCCGCGCTGCTGAAAAGCGCCGACGCCAGCCTCGCCGATATGAACGATCCGAGCCTGATTTCCGCCCGTCGCGCCATTACCGACGATATTGCTTCGCTTTCCGCCGTGAGTCAGGTCGACTACGACGGCATCATTCTGAAAGTGAACCAGCTCGCCAACCAGATCGATAATTTACGCCTGGCGGACAACAACGACGATGATACCCCGATGGATTCCGATAGCGATGAGCTATCCAGCTCCATTAGCGAGTGGCGGGTAAACCTGCAAAAAAGCTGGCAGAACTTTATGGACAGCTTTATTACCGTTCGCCGCCGCGATGAGACCGCCGTGCCGCTGCTGGCGCCAAACCAGGACGTCTATCTGCGCGAAAACATCCGCTCCCGTCTGCTGGTCGCGGCGCAGGCGGTTCCGCGTCATCAGGAAGAAACCTACAAACAGGCGCTGGATAACGTCTCGACGTGGGTTCGTGCTTACTACGACACTGAAGATGCCACCACCAAAGCCTTCCTTGAGGACGTGGATAAGCTCAGCCAGCAAAGCATCACCATGAACGTACCGGAGAGCCTGCAGAGCCAGGCGCTGCTTGAGAAACTGATGCAAACGCGGGTACGTAATCTGATGGCGCAGCCGGCTGAAACCCAGGCCAGCGCCCCGGCTCCCGCGCCGGCACCTGCTGCCCACGCGCCAACGCCTGCGCCACAAGGAGAGTAACGCATGTTGAAAATTCTCTTACTCTTCGCGCTGCTGCTTGCCGGGATCGTGGTCGGTCCGATGATCGCGGGTCATCAGGGCTACGTCCTGATCCAGACCGATAATTACAACATTGAAACCAGCGTCACCGGGTTAGCGATCATCATGATCCTCACCATGGTAGTGCTGTTTGCCATTGAGTGGCTGCTGCGGCGCATTTTCCGCACCGGCGCACATACCCGCGGCTGGTTCGTGGGCCGCAAGCGTCGCCGCGCGCGTAAGCAAACCGAGCAGGCGCTGCTGAAGCTGGCGGAGGGCGATTATCAGCAGGTTGAGAAGCTGATGGCGAAAAATGCCGATCACGCTGAGCAGCCCGTTGTGAACTACCTGCTGGCGGCAGAAGCCGCCCAGCAGCGTGGCGATGAAGCCCGCGCCAACCAGCATCTGGAGCGCGCGACAGAGCTCGCCGGCGACGACCTGATACCTGTCGAAATCACCCGCGTACGCCTGCAGCTGGCGCGTAATGAAAACCACGCCGCCCGCCACGGCATCGACAAGCTGCTGGAGATCACGCCGCGTCATCCGGAGGTCCTGCGCCTCGCCGAGCAGGCCTACATTCGTACCGGCGCCTGGAATTCGCTGCTGGATATCATTCCATCAATGGCGAAAGCCAACGTCAGCGATGAGGAGCACCGTGCCGAACTGGAACAGCTGGCGTGGATTGGCCTGATGGATAAAACGCTGGCCGACGGCGGCAGCGAAGGTCTGCGCGACTGGTGGAAAAGCCAGAACCGAAAAACCCGCAGCCAGGTGGCGCTACAGGTGGCAATGGCTAATCGCCTTATCGAAAGCGACGACCATGATACCGCGCAGCAGATTATTATCGAAGGTCTGAAAAAGCACTACGACGATCGTCTGGTGATGCCGATCCCGCGGCTGAAAACGAATAATCCGGAACAGCTGGAAAAGGTGCTGCGCCAGCAGATCAAAACGGTCGGCGACCGTCCGCTGCTGTGGAGTACGCTGGGACAATCGCTCATGCGTCACGGCGAGTGGCAGGAAGCCAGCATCGCGTTCCGCGCAGCGCTCAAGCAGCGCCCGGATGCGTTTGACTACGCGTGGCTGGCCGATACACTTGATCGCCTGCATCAGCCGGAAGAAGCGGCGACGATGCGTCGCGACGGCCTGCTGTTAACCCTGCAAAACAACCCGCAGCAGTAATGCCCTTCTCGCCTCCATCGGGGGCGAGAATCTCTTCTCTTCCCGCCTGAGCGTTTCTCTATCCCTGAAAAGAAAAAAACGCCTGCTCTGAAACCAGGGCAGGCGTTAAAACAGGTCTGTTTGACAACAAATTGGGTGCTTCACTCAACGTAGTGTCCATGGTGTTTGATGAGGCTATATGCTTCATCCTTCACGCTGTCTCTTCGTTGGCTGCACACGCTCACCCCAGTCACTTACCTTTGTAAGCTCCGGGGGGATTCCCGTGCTGGCCGTCTCGACACATCATGAATGATTTAGCATATAAAATGCGACATCTGTCAGTGGACGATAAGCACCGTAAAACGGCTCTGCATCATTCCTGAGTTTATGAGGCACTAAGGCGAACATAAGAGATGGAATGAGCATCTACCCGTTTATTATCGCACAGGATCGGTAGAAAATGCATCTATCCGCACAAGGAATTGGGACTATTCTGGACAATAAATCGCATGCTGATTAGCGAGATATTTTTTGCGATATCAGGGAGATAGGAACGTTTTTGCAGACGCGGAAAACAAAAAACCCCGCCGAAGCGGGGTTCAAAATTGGTCGGCGAGAGAGGATTCGAACCTCCGACCCACTGGTCCCAAACCAGTTGCGCTACCAAGCTGCGCTACTCGCCGATGTACTGCTTTTTTGAATTTTTAGTTCAATTCTTTATAAAGTCGTGGTGCGAGGGGGGGGACTTGAACCCCCACGTCCGTAAGAACACTAACACCTGAAGCTAGCGCGTCTACCAATTCCGCCACCTTCGCAATATCACAACTTTCTAAATAATGGGGTGGCTAATGGGATTCGAACCCACGACAACTGGAATCACAATCCAGGGCTCTACCAACTGAGCTATAGCCACCACTGCAAATCTTTTACGCGGTATTGAAACCACCGCAGCTCCAGCACCGGGTAAATGGTGCGCCCGACAGGATTCGAACCTGAGACCTCTGCCTCCGGAGGGCAGCGCTCTATCCAGCTGAGCTACGGGCGCTTAGCGCCGTTGCGGGGTCGGATAATACGGACTTCCTACCCCGCTGNTGCGAGGGGGGGGACTTGAACCCCCACGTCCGTAAGAACACTAACACCTGAAGCTAGCGCGTCTACCAATTCCGCCACCTTCGCAAATTCACAACTCTATCAAATAATGGGGTGGCTAATGGGATTCGAACCCACGACAACTGGAATCACAATCCAGGGCTCTACCAACTGAGCTATAGCCACCACTGCAAACCTTTACGCGGTATTAAAACCACCGCAGCTCCAGCACCGGGTTAATGGTGCGCCCGACAGGATTCGAACCTGAGACCTCTGCCTCCGGAGGGCAGCGCTCTATCCAGCTGAGCTACGGGCGCTTAGCGCCGTTGCGGGGTCGGATAATACGGACTTCCTACCCCGCTG
>NZ_VOJB01000076.1:56267-96599 GCF_007910085.1 Klebsiella sp. ME-303
TCTAGTGCCTTTTTAAAGAAAATTATTGTTTGCTCATGCTTTGTGCGTTTTGTTGCTTATTGCGCCACATTATCAACATTTCCGCGTCGGCCAAGGCCAAATACCTTATAAATAAGCGTTACGGCGGCGAGGAAAATCATTCCGACAAAGAGCGACATACGCGTATCGTCGTTAAATCCCATCCCTATCAGCACGCAAATCAGGAATGCCATGGTCAAATAGTTCGCCCACGGGAACAGCAGCGAGCGAAACGGATGGCTGGCCATCGCTTCTTTATGCACGAGACGAAAACGCAGCTGGCTAATCAGAATCACAAACCACGGCACCATCCCCGGCAGCACGCTGGCGCTGTAAACGTAGACGAAAACTCGCTGTGGATTAGGGATAATGTAGTTCAGGCACGAGCCGACCAGCAGAATCAGGATCGACAGCGCCACGCCCGCTGACGGCACGCCGTTGCGCGAAACTTTGGCGATGGCCGCGGGCAGCTGACGGTTTTTTGCCAGCGCGTAGAGCATGCGGCCGCAGCTGTACATGCCGCTGTTACAGCCGGAAAGCGCCGCCGTGAGCACCACAAAGTTGATAATGCCCGCCGCCGCGGTGATGCCGATTTTGGCAAAGGTCAGTACGAACGGACTGCCGTTGGAGCCAATTTGATCCCACGGGAAAATAGTGACGATCACAAAAATCGCCCCTACATAGAAAATCAGGATTCGCCACAGTACCTTGCCAACCGCGCTACGCAGCGTAACCTGCGGATTCTTCGCTTCACCGGCGGTAATCCCGATAAGCTCGACGCCCTGATAAGACGCGACCACGATGCACAGCGCCGTCAGGAAGCCCTTCCAGCCGCCGGCGAAGAAGCCACCGTGCTCGGTCAGATTGCCAAAGCCAATGGCGTGCCCGCCGTTGCCAAAGCCAAAGAAAATAACGCCCAGCCCCACCACGATCATCACAATAATGGTGGTGACCTTAATCATGGCAAACCAGAATTCAATTTCGCCGTACAGCCGTACCGCCGCGAGGTTTGCCAGCGCCACCAGCCCGACGGCAATCAGCGCCGGTATCCACTGCGCCATATCCGGGAACCAGAACTGCACATAAACCCCGATAGCCGTAATCTCCGATATCCCGACCGCCATCCACATAAACCAGTAGGACCAGGCGGTGAGATAGCCGAAAAATGGGCTCATATAGCGGTGTGCGTAAACGGCGAACGATCCGGTTACCGGTTCGAGGAACAGCATTTCGCCCATCGAACGCATGATGAAGAAGACAAAGAGCCCGGCGATAATATACGCCAGCAGAACCGAAGGTCCGGCCCACTTCAGCGTACTGGCCGCGCCCATAAATAACCCGACGCCAATTGTCCCACCAAGAGCGATTAGCTCAATGTGCCGCGCCTCCAGTCCCCGCTGAAGTTCCGCTTTTTTCTCAGTCATATAGCCTCTTGTGTTTGCCCTGCTCCGGGTTTAAGCGCATCCCAACCGGGATGTGTCTATGCCGGTTATTTTTATTGAATAAATAGCCCTGCCTGCGCGACGGTAAACTGACCGTCGCGTTTTAAGCATGCGAATGGTTAATGAATTTGAGGGAAATGGCAAATAAAGTATCAGGCGAGTGAAGACATTACACAGAATACCCAGGTAAACCCGCCCGCTTGCAGTGGAATGTCACAGCTTATCGGTGTAATGCCAGCGTAAATAGCGCAGCAGGCGCGCCTGCCTTTTTATGCGGCTCGGCTGCGAAACCAGGCGATAGAACCACTCCAGACCCAGGTCCTGCCAGAACTTCGGCGCCCGCTGGACGTGGCCGGTAAAGACATCGTAGGTGCCGCCCACGCCCATATACAGCGCCTGCGGATAAACGTCCCGACAGTCGCGCATCAGGATCTCCTGACGCGGCGAGCCCATCGCCACCGTGACGATTTTCGCCCCGCTATCGCGGATACGCTCAAATAGCGCCTGACGCTGGTCAGCGGCAAAATAGCCATCCTGGCTTCCAACGATATTCACGTTCCAGCGCTGGCGAAGCTGCTGCTCCGTCTGCGCCAGCACCTCAGGCTTGCCGCCGATCAAAAATACCGGCGTTCCCTGAGCGCCTGCGCGCGCCATCAGGGCTTCCCATAAATCGGCGCCGGCGACGCGCGACACCTGAGCCTGAGGGTATTTTTTACGTAATGAACGTACTACGCTGATGCCATCAGCGTATTTGAATTCTGCCGCTTCAATCAGCGCCCGGACTTCGGGGCTGTCTTCTACCGCCAGCATCTTCTCTGCATTAATCGCCACCAGCGTTCCCGTGCGGATCTCACCATCGGCGTACAGATAATCCAGAGCGTGTTGCATATCGCGCCAACCAATGAGTTGTAGCCCTCTCAGCAGGTACAACGGCGCGGATGTGGTCTCAGTCATGTACACCCTTATCAGACTTGAGGTTGCGTCAGCGGTTTGGCCCGCCGGTGAATCAGCCCCACGCTATCAAGGAACCAGTACAGCAGTTTTGCCGCCAGCAGGCAGATCCCAAAGATAACGAGGAAAAAAACCACGCGAGAGCCAAATGAATCCAGCCCTTCACGCGCCAGCACGATCATGTTGAAGATAGCGCCAAAACAGAAACTGTGCAGAATCGCCGCTTTATAGCGGTTCGTTTCCCGGTTGCCAAGCTCGTACAGCCAGTCAAACCATTTAATAATCAGCCCAACCGCCACCGCGCCCAGCGGGACGAACCAGACGCCGCCCATCACCACCAGCGAGCCAATCAGGGTCGGCGAAATCGCCAGACCAGAATGATTATTCAATACTTCCCAGGTGAAATAGTTCGCGGTATTGAGCACCATTGTCGGACGACCGTGCCACAACCAGCTGGGGATAAAGACGTAAAAATCCCGGATGATTGGCGCCAGCCCCTGGAACTCAATCTTGTCGTAATTTTGCAGCAGCAGGGCCAGATTCTCCCACGGCGAGAAGGTGTCGCGGGTCAGATAGAGGAAAGTATAAAACGCCTCATCGCCGCTGACGTTCATGCCATAGCGCTTCAGGGCCAGCCAGAACATACCGACGATGCCCAGCACGCCCGCCGCCGCCAGCATCCACAGGCTGATCCAGCCGCGAATGATGCCGATAAACAGGAAGATGGCAAACGCGATGATGATATTCGCCCGGGTGCCGCCAACGATGGCGTAGGTCAGCAGGCCAAAGGCGACGGTGCTGACAAGGAAGAATATCCACGCTTTATAATCCTGACGCAGAAAATAGACCACCAGCATTGCCGGGATGAAAAAGTAGAAGAAGCGCTTTAGCGCCACGCCGGAGACTTCGCTGGAGAAGATCTGGCTGTAGGAGTTGAGCTTGAATAACAAGAAGCCGTTATGCGCAAAGAAGATGCCGACGCAAAGCAGCGCCAGCCCCAGCAAAATGCCCCAGGTGAGGTGGGTCTCCACGCGATTCATCGTAAACAGCGGACGATGCGGATGACCGTGCGTCGCCGACCGTAGCCGCGTTTTATAAGTCACGTAGTAAACCGCATAAAAGCAGACGGAAACCAGCAGGGTTTGCAGCAGAATTTCCGGCGGGGCGACCGCGACGTCAAAGCGGAACACCAGAATACTGGTCAGCGGGAAGCCAAAGAAAAACGTCAGCAGATACAGCAGCGAGAAAAAGACGTTGAAGTTGAAGCGTACGCGACGAAATTCAAAGTACGTGGCGGTGGCGATAAATAGCGTCGACAGCAGCCAGACCAGCAGCAGCCCGCTAAATTGCATTAATGTCATGCGTCCACCCCCGCAGCAATTCGCAACGCTCGTCGCCAGCCCGTCAGGTAATTCGGCCGGAAGAAGGCGATTTGATTTTTATCCACGCCGGCCAGCTGGCGCTGCGCTTCACGCACAACGCTCACGTCCAGCGCATCGCTGGTAAAGAGTACCGGAATATGCTGCTCCGACATATCCTGCCAGAAGGGATTCTCCCGGTTCAGCACGCAGGGGATCCCCGCCTGAATCAGCAGGCACAGCGTGCCGATACCCTGCTGGCGGGCAAACAGGAAGTAGCCAAGATCGCAGCGGCGCAGCAGGGCAAGGTAGTCATCAAACGCCAGCTTGTCGCCCAATACCTGGAAATGCTGCGGGCTGAACAGCTCCGCGCCGGCCGCGCGGACTTCGTTGATGTAGTCGCCATTATTTGCCGGATAACCCATCGGCACGACAACGTTAACCGTATCGCCAAACTGCTGGCGAATCGCACGCAGCGCCGCGATATGCTCGTTGCTACGGTCGCCGGAATTACCCACCAGGATAGTCAGCGTGTCGCCGCGCGGCGCGCTATCGGCGAGCGAATTCAGCGCCGGATCCATGCGGGTCGGAAAGTAGAGCAGCTCTCCCGCTACGCCAGAATGGCGGGCGGCGAACCAGCTCAGATCGCCCCTGGTCGCAAACACGCGACCTACCCGGCCCTGCGCCAGGCGCCGCAGGGGATAAAACAGGCGAAACTTCAGGCTGGCGGAGTTCTCGTACAGATCCGCTCCCCAGATATGCCAGTTAAACTGCGTCGGGCGGATCCCGCCGCTGAGCAGCGCCAGCCACAGGCCGGTATTAAACTGGCCGTGAAAGAAAAAGCGCTGCTGCCGGTTCGCCTTTGCCAGCGCGATAACCGCCTTTGCCAGCGACTTTTTCCCCGGATAGCAGCGAATGGAGAGTGCGGGATAAGCGGCGCAAATTTCTGTCGCATCACCGACGACCATAAACAGGCGAGCCTGTTCGTCATCCACGGCCAGCTCATCATTAAAGAACCGCAGCACGGTCTGGTTGTGGTGCGGGATATCCGATCCCAGTACATGTATCAGTGCTGTCATGCCCGTTTACGCCAAAGTAAAAACACGCCGCTGCAGAGGGCGAAATAAACAATATAGGTAGCCATATACGCCTGCGCCGCGCCGATTGCGCCGTGCGCCGGGATAAGCCAGTGCGAGAATGCGGTCAACAGCGTGAACTGGCTGATTTCCGTCAGAATATAAAAACGCAGCGAGGCTTTGGCGATCACCAGATAGCCATAAACATAAGCCCCGACCTTTAACACATCGCCCACCAGCTGCCAGGCAAACAGATCGCGCATCGCCGTAAAGCGGTCGGAAAAAAGTAGCCAGATAGCGAAATCACGCAGCAGCCACACCGTTAAGCTCGCTGCCGCCACCGCCGGGAGGACAAATTTTAACGATTTGCCAATCTCGCGGGTGATATCCGCTTTCGCCGTCAGACGGGACAGCGTTGGTAAAAGATAAACGCTAAATGACGCGGTAATAAACTGCAAATAGGCGTCGGAGATGCTGCTCACCCCTTGCCAGATCCCCACCGCGTCCCAGCCATAGTGGGCCGCCAGCAGGTTACGCATCATCACGTAGGCGACCGGCAGCGTCACCGAGGTAATCAGCGCCATCAGGGTAAATTTCGACAGCTGCCCCGCCAGGCCGTTGTCCCAGCGCGGGCGCAGCGCGCTTAGCGGAATATTGCCGCGACGCCACAGTACGATAGCAGCCGGCACCACCACCAGCGCCGGCACCAGCGCCAGCCCCAGCAATGCGCCCTGATAACCGCCAAAACGGTAGCAGGCATAGTACGCCGCCACGCCAATCAGGCTCCCGGCGATAAGCGACAGCGCATTACCCGCCGCATCGCGAAAGCCTTTCATCAGCGCTAACAGGAAATTCGCCCAGGCAATCCCCATCTGCACCAGCGCCACCAGCCGTACCAGATTCTGGTAATGTTGATGACCGAATAGCCCCTGGCTTATTGGCGCGGCCGCCAGCAGGAAGATCAGCGCCAGCAGGGTGGAGAAACCGAGTACCATCGCTGAAGCGGTGCCAACGACGTTGTTCAACTGCCGGCGATCGTCATGATGCTGGGCCACCAGCTTCGTGACGCCGTTGAATATCCCGGCCCCCGCCAGCACGCCAAGCACGGTCACAAGCTGGCGGAAGTTACCCGCCTGCCCCACGCCAGCCGGGCCGAACGACACGGCCAGCAGTTTTACCACCAGCAGACCGGCGCCGATTTTGACCAGCGTGGACGCCGCGGTCCACAGAGATGCTTTTGCCAGCGACATATCAGGAGAAATAGCTCAGCAGCGAGTTAATCACCGTGCGCTGGTTAACGTTCGACAAATTGTAGAATAACGGCAGGCGCAGCAGACGTTCGCTCTCCTGGGTCGTGTAGCGATCCGTCCCGTGGAACTCGCCGAAGTTCTCCCCGGCCGGGCAGCTGTGCAGCGGGATATAGTGGAATACCGCCAGAATTTCCGCCTCTTTCAGCCAGGCGATCAGCTTGCTGCGATCGTCAATATCGCGCAGCTTGATATAGAACATATGCGCATTTTGCCCGCAGTCGGCAGGCACGATGGGCAGATCGATACGCCCGGCGCGCGCCAGCGGCAGCAGGGCGTCGTAGTAGTTCTGCCACAGCGCCAGACGCTGCTGGTTAATCCGCTCCGCCGCTTCCAGCTGCGCCCACAGATAGGCCGCCTGTAAATCGGACATCAGGTAGCTGGAGCCGATATCGCGCCACGTATATTTATCCACCAGGCCACGGAAAAATTGGCTGCGGTTGGTGCCTTTTTCACGAATGATCTCCGCGCGCTCTATCAGCGTGCGATCGTTAATCAGCGTTGCGCCGCCTTCACCGCCCGCGGTGTAGTTTTTGGTTTCATGGAAGCTGAAGCAGCCAATATGGCCGATAGTGCCGAGCGCCCGGCCTTTATAGGTCGACATCACGCCCTGAGCGGCATCCTCCACCACAAACAGATTATGCTTGCTGGCGATAGCCATAATGGTGTCCATCTCGCAGGCCACGCCGGCGTAGTGGACCGGTACAATCGCGCGGGTTTTCTCGGTGATGGCCGCTTCAATCAGCGTTTCATCGATATTCATGGTATCGCGACGAATATCAACGAAGACGATTTTCGCGCCGCGCAGCACAAAGGCGTTGGCGGTGGAGACGAAGGTATAGCTCGGCATAATCACTTCATCGCCCGGCTGAATATCCAGCAGCAGCGCCGCCATTTCCAGCGAAGCGGTGCAGGACGGCGTCAGCAGCGCTTTCGCGGTGCCGAAACGCTGCTCCATCCACTGCTGGCAGCGGCGGGTAAAACCGCCATCGCCGCACAGCTTGCCGCTCCCCATCGCGGACTGCATATAATCAAGCTCGGTACCCACCACCGGCGGCGCGTTAAATGGAATCATCATGTCACCTGTATAACCAGTACGCGGTGCTTTCGACATTGGCACCGCTAAGAATGTAACGTTTAAGCGCGGCGGTGTTGCCCATCTGGGTCGCCACCCGCAGTGTCGTCAGCTCGCGCAGCGCGGCCCAGCGCTGCGCCGCCTGCATTAATTCTGCTCCGGCGCCGCGTCCGGCCAGCAGGCCAATCCTCGCCTCGCGCTCGCTGAGCTGGCGCAGGGAGACAAACGCGCGGATATCGCCGTCAGGGGCGCGAAGCACCAGACACTGGTGATCGAAGGTACCGCGCACCGCATTTTCAATCCACTGGGCATAGAAACGACCGCTGGCATCGTCGGTGTACCAGGGGGCGCGAAAACGGCTCTGCGCAAAGGCCAGCGCCGCCAGTTCGCGCAGCCGGGGGATATCCGCCTCGGTCGCCGGCTCGGCGCCGATATCATCAGAAGCCGCGGGCGGAAGCGCAAGATCGACCTCGCCCTCCACCAGCCGGAAGCCTAATGCCTGCAGCGCATCCAGGCGCGCGGTATCATCCGCCGCAACTTTCGCCTGCACCCGCGACCATCCCGCCAGCGCTTGCACCGTCAGCGGCGGCGCATCGTCGCCAAAGCGGAGAATGGCGCTATTGACGCCGAAGAAGCGGTTTTCCCACTCAAGGGGCTCAATACTGGCGCGGGCGAACATAAAATAGATCTGTTAAGTTTTGGTCACGATGAAAGCGCGCGAAGCTGCGAACGCTTTCATCTTTTACCAGACGCCCTCTCACCGCCACACCCCTTTGGTATCGACGATAAACTGCTGGCTAACGCTATCCCCGCCGACCGCTTTAAATTCTTTATGATCGACCAGCATCACCAGCACATCGGCGCTCGCCAGCGCCTCGTCCAGCGACGCCAGAGCGCACAGTCCGTCGAGCTTTTTCGGCAGCTGATGAATATTTGGCTCAACGACCAGGGTTTCGCCGCCGTGCCAGCGGGCGATCTGCGCGGCAATGGCCATGGCCGGGCTTTCGCGCAGGTCATCAATATTCGGCTTAAACGCCAGGCCAAAACAGGCGATTTTTAGCTCGCTGGCGCGTTTGTTGCTGGCGGCGAGGCAGTCGGCGACCCGCGCTTTGACCTGATCGATCACCCATTCTGGTTTGTGGTCGTTGACTTCACGCGCGGTCCGGATAAGCCGCGCCTGCTGCGGGTTTTGCGCCACGATAAACCACGGGTCGACCGCGATGCAGTGGCCGCCAACGCCCGGCCCCGGCTGGAGGATATTGACGCGCGGATGACGATTCGCCAGACGAATCAGTTCCCAGACGTTGATCCCCTGATCGGCGCAAATTAGCGAAAGTTCATTGGCAAAAGCGATATTAACGTCGCGGAAGCTGTTTTCAGTCAGCTTGCACATTTCGGCGGTGCGCGAGTTGGTCACCACGCATTCGCCTTCGAGGAAAATTTTATACAGCTCGCTGGCGCGGGCTGAGCAAACCGGCGACATGCCGCCAATCACGCGATCGTTTTTAATCAGCTCAACCATCACCTGCCCCGGCAACACGCGCTCCGGACAGTAGGCGATATTGACGTCCGCCGCTTCGCCAACCTGCTGCGGGAAGCTCAGATCGGGGCGCATTTCCGCCAGCCAGCCCGCCATCTGCTCGGTTGAACCCACCGGCGAGGTGGACTCAAGGATAACCAGCGACCCTTTCTTCAGCGTCGGTGCGATAGATTTCGCCGCCGACTCGACGAAAACCATATCCGGTTCATGCAGGTCTTTAAACGGCGTCGGCACCGCAATCAGGTAAGCGTCGGCTTCTACCGGCGCGGTAGTGGCGCTCAGGTAGCCCTGCTCGACCGCCGTTTTGACGACGCTCGCCAGATCCGGCTCCACGATATGAATTTCACCACGGTTAATGGTCTCCACGGCGTGTTGATTGATATCAACGCCGACCACCCGCTTTTGCCGGGAGGCGAACGCGGCAGCGGTTGGCAGGCCAATATATCCAAGGCCAATCACTGAAATGGTAGAAAAATTCATAGCGTTACCTGATTATTTTTAAGTGCAGACAAAATACGATGACACGCATGTCCATCGCCATACGGGTTATGCGCCCGGCTCATGGCCTGATACGCGGACTCATCTTGCAGCAGGCGCGTGACCTCATTGACGATGCGCTGGCTATCGGTACCCACCAGGCACACGGTGCCCGCGCTGACCGCCTCCGGGCGCTCGGTCATTTCACGCATCACCAGCACCGGTTTCCCGAGCGAGGGCGCCTCTTCCTGGATACCGCCGGAATCGGTCAGGATCAACCACGCGCGGTTCATCAGCCAGACAAACGGCAAATAATCCTGCGGCTCAATAAGTATGACGTTCTCAACGTGGCCGAGAATGCGCTTCACCGGTTCGCTGACGTTCGGATTCAAATGCACCGGATAGACGATCTGTACGTCCGGATTGTTCGCGGCGATCTCCGCCAGCGCATGGCAGATTTGCTCGAAACCGCGGCCAAAGCTTTCCCGACGGTGTCCGGTGACCAGAATCATCTTCTTGCCGTTGGCGAGGAAGGGATAACGCTGAGTCAGCTCGTTGTGCAGGGCTTCATCGCTCAAAACCCGGTCGCGCACCCAGAATAGCGCGTCAATAACCGTATTTCCGGTTACCGTGATCCGATTGTCGGCGATGTTTTCCCGCAGCAGGTTCTGCCTTGAGGTTTCCGTCGGCGCAAAGTGGTACGTCGCCAGATGCCCGGTCAACGTACGGTTCCCCTCTTCCGGCCACGGCGAGCTCAGATCGCCCGTGCGCAGCCCGGCTTCCACGTGTCCTACCGGGATCCGCTGATAGAAAGCGGCCAGGCTTGCCGCCATCGTCGTGGTGGTATCGCCATGCACCAGCACCACGTCTGGTTTAAACGACTCCAGCACCGGCTTTAAACCTTCAAGGATGCGACAGGTAATCTCCGTCAATCCCTGACCCGGCTGCATAATATTGAGGTCGTATTCCGGAACAATAGAAAAAAGTTTCAACACCTGATCGAGCATCTCCCGATGCTGCGCGGTCACGCAAACTTTCGCCTCAAAATGAGGATCCTTTGCCAGCGCATGAACCAGAGGCGCCATCTTGATAGCTTCTGGTCTCGTGCCAAATACCGTTAGTACTTTCACATCGATTCTCTTCGATTAGGCGATGAAGGCGACATGTCCTTCACCACAGGCCGCATTCACTGGACACGGCGACGCGATAACGCAACGCCTGCGCCGATGAGCGCGCCCACAATCCCCCACATCACCATCAGAAACACGCGGCGCGGGCTATCGCGTTTTACCGGTTCTTCAGGCGTTCGCAAATACCTGTAAGTCTGAAAACGCGGGTCCAGGGTCGGCCCCACGTTCAACGTCGTTAACATGGCGCGGCTTTGGTCATAATCAAGATCGTACTGCGGCCCCACCGCCTGCAGATTTTCCAGCCGGGCCTGCAGCATTGGCCGCCCCAGTAAAAACAGCTCGGAATCCGGCAGCTGATCTGGTGGAATATCGGTTTCGCTGCGGGAGATGTTGTGCTGCTGCGCGACTTTCAGCGCCTGTTCCACGCTGTGCATGCGGCGATTGAAAATCTCTCGCGCCACCTCTTCCTGGCGCTTCACCTGCGCTTTCATCTGTACGGTACGCGCGGCCCAGGCGCCTTTGAGCTCATCATTCAGATGCCCTGCCGCACGCTGGCTGGCGAAAGCCACATACTGGCGCAGCAGATTGTTGGCATCAGGCGCGGTTTCTGCCGTCAGCTTCACGCTATCGTTGATGCTTTTTAGCGCATCGCCGGGCATGAACTGGATATCGTTAATCAGGTCATCCAACAGCGCGGCATCGGCGCGAGCGTTACCCGACTGGCGCTGCTTGTAGTAGTCTGTTTGCAACCAGAAGTCGCGGCGGGTATCCCACGACGCCTGCTGCATGATGAACTCTTTATATGCTTCGTCCATGACCGAAGGCTGATCGACAGAGACGAGATTGGCCTTGATATCGAGATTGCGTAAGAACTGCTGTTGTGAATAGTATCCCCCCAGCATGTTCACCGTCGGTCGGTCGGTAATCGCCGTCGCGCTCCACTCCTGACGAGCAAAAAAGGTATAAACCAAAACAATCAGTGCAAAGAGCACTGCGATACCTGCTATCCAGCTTTTTCCGGCCCATAAGGCGCGAAACAGCCCGCGAATATCCAGCTCGTTCTCAACGTTCACTGTTTGTGCTCCCGGTAATGGTTGAGTCATCACGTCCCCAGATTGACTTGGTTAATTTGGATTATTGCCGCTGTGTCGCCGTATTCTGCGTCTAATGCGCTTAACCATGCGCGCCACTTTCCAGGCGCGTTTAATGCAGTAGCCATAAAGGAAAAAGGCTAACAAAAAGAGTATTAACATCACCCATTCAGGAACAATGCGGGTGTATTCCGCCACCACGCCAACCAGGGCCAGCAGCGCGGCGGCCAGGGTGATCAGCACAAACGCCTGACGGGAAGTAAACCCGGCGCGCATGATTAAATGATGAATATGCTGACGGTCCGGGGAGAATGGGCTCATCCCTTTGCGCAGGCGACGGTACATAATCGCCACCATATCCATCAACGGAATAGCGATAATCCACAGCGCCGTGACCGGGCTGATAGGATGCGTTTTTCCCTGCGTGGTCTCCAGCAGGATCCAGATGATAGTGAAGCCAATCATGGTGCTGCCGGCATCACCCATAAAGACCTTATAGCGACGACCAAGCGCACCGAGGTTAAGTAAAATATAGGGCAAAATGGCGGCGATCATCGCAAAACACCACATCGCCAGGCTGTACTGGCCATCAAACCACAGGATAATGCCCGTTGCCGCGAAAGAGACTGACGATAGACCGCCAAGCAGCCCATCGATACCATCAACCATATTGAAGGCGTTGATCGCCGCCCAGACGGCGAACAGCGTGAGGAAGAAGCCAAAAGGGCCGAGCACCAGCTCCCATGAGCCGAATATAAAACCGAGGCTACTAAGATGAAGATTACCCACCATCATCATAATGACGGCGATAGCGGCTTGAATTACCGCGCGAATTTTTACGCTGATATCAAAGCGATCGTCCAGCGCACCGACCAGCACGAGCACCCCGGCACATCCCAGGTATAACCGAGCGTGGGGAATGTAATAATCGGCGATAGCAAACGTAAAACAAATACCTGCGAAAACTGAAATACCACCGACTAACGGAATCAAACCCTGATGCCGTTTGCGATAGTTAGGTTTATCCACCAGCCCAACTCTTTTTGCCGCCTTGCGAGCGATAAATATAAACAGGGTGGTGAATAAGAAAATACTGATTAATTCAGTAATAGCAGTGAGTAAATTCACAACGCATGTGCTCTCAGCATAGTTAATCCGGGAAGTATAACGATGATGCCTCAACTCCAGAAGGGGCAAAGCAGAACATTACAAATTTATTGTAGAAATTTTAGACTGTTAAAGCCGTCTCTGCCTGCCATCATCCTGCGCATATCATACGTTAAGACCCATTTTGTTTTCCCTTCCTGGATCATACAAACCCGGAAAACAAAACGCCACGCAATAGCGTGGCGTTCTCTGGCGTTTTTAGCTTACGAGCGCTTCATCATGTCGAAGAAGTCATCGTTAGTTTTGGTCATCGCCAGTTTATTGATGAGGAATTCCATCGCGTCAATCTCACCCATCGGGTGAATGATTTTACGCAGGATCCACATCTTCTGCAGCTCTTCCTGAGTGGTGAGCAGCTCTTCTTTACGGGTACCGGAACGGTTGTAGTCGATAGCCGGGAAGACGCGTTTTTCTGCGATCTTACGAGAGAGGTGAAGCTCCATGTTACCGGTGCCTTTAAACTCTTCGTAGATAACTTCGTCCATTTTAGAACCGGTATCGATCAGCGCCGTAGCGATAATCGTCAGGCTGCCGCCCTCTTCCACGTTACGCGCGGCACCGAAGAAACGCTTCGGACGATGCAGGGCGTTGGCGTCCACACCACCGGTCAACACTTTACCGGAAGCCGGGACGACGGTGTTGTAGGCACGCGCCAGACGGGTAATGGAGTCGAGCAGGATGATAACGTCTTTCTTATGCTCAACCAGACGCTTCGCTTTCTCGATAACCATCTCGGCAACCTGAACGTGGCGAGATGCCGGCTCGTCAAAGGTAGAAGCGACAACTTCACCTTTAACCAGACGCTGCATCTCGGTCACTTCTTCCGGACGTTCGTCGATCAGCAGTACCATCAGAACGCAATCAGGATGGTTGTACGCAATGCTCTGCGCGATGTTCTGCAGCAGCATGGTTTTACCGGCCTTCGGCGGCGCAACAATCAGACCACGCTGGCCACGGCCGATCGGCGATGCCAGATCCAGGACGCGAGCGGTTAAGTCTTCCGTTGAGCCGTTACCACGCTCCATACGCAGACGTGAATTTGCGTGCAGAGGGGTTAAGTTCTCGAACAGAATCTTGTTACGCGCGTTTTCCGGCTTATCGTAGTTAACTTCGTTAACTTTCAACAACGCAAAGTAACGCTCACCCTCTTTAGGAGGACGAATCTTACCGGAAATGGTGTCACCAGTGCGGAGGTTGAAGCGGCGGATTTGGCTGGGGGATACGTAGATGTCGTCGGGACCGGCGAGGTAGGAGCTGTCTGCTGAACGGAGGAAACCAAATCCATCCTGCAGTATCTCCAGTACGCCATCGCCAAAGATATCCTCGCCACTCTTCGAATGCTGCTTGAGGATGGCAAAAATAATATCCTGCTTACGCATACGGGCCAGGTTTTCCAGCCCCATATTTTCGCCGAGAGTAATCAGCTCAGAAACCGGCGTATTCTTTAATTCGGTAAGATTCATAATGGTGTGGGTTCTTAAACTCGGGGTAATTCTCGAACTTAATGTTGTGAATGGTATGGCAGGAACATCCATGCCTGTTAACGGCCTTCATCTCGTGTCTGTACGTTGCCTGGTCACAGGAAAGAACGCAGAACTGAAACGACTAAACGGAATGAGTGATAAGCCCGGATTATAAGCCTCACGCGCATTTTTGCGGGACGCTTTGGGTAAAACAAGATTCAAACAAAGGTATGTTTAAAACGAAGTCTGAGATTAACTTAGCACGACTCTCGCCGGGCGTCCAGAGATCCGCAAAAAATTGGACGCTGGACGCCGGGAGAACAAGCCGCTTACGCCAGGTTGGCGTCGAGGAACTCTTTCAGCTGGCCTTTGGACAGCG
This sequence comes from Klebsiella sp. ME-303, assembly GCF_007910085.1. NCBI lineage: Bacteria > Pseudomonadati > Pseudomonadota > Gammaproteobacteria > Enterobacterales > Enterobacteriaceae > Klebsiella > Klebsiella sp. ME-303. The sequence continues at coordinate 70,742 of NZ_VOJB01000076.1, forward strand.
CGCCAACTTTGGTCGCTGCCACTTCGCCATTTTTGAACAGCAGCAGGGTCGGGATGCCGCGAATGCCGTATTTCGGCGCAGTACCCGGGTTCTGATCGATGTTCAGTTTCGCAATGGTCAGTTTGCCCTGATACTCTTCAGCGATCTCATCCAGAATCGGGGCGATCATTTTGCACGGACCACACCACTCTGCCCAGAAATCGACGAGGGTTAGCCCGTCAGCCTTGAGTACGTCCGTGTCAAAACTGTCGTCAGTCAGGTGAATAATTTTATCGCTCATATTTAACTCCACAGGAATAAGCCTGGTGTGTTGGTGTCGCGGCCATCAACGACGTGTCGATGCTACGTTATGCACGCTGTTCTTCAGAATGCCTCTTTTATCTCTCTGCATCACAATGCCCATCATGAACTTTGCCCCGCAAAAGATAAAGCAACCAGCGTTCAAACCGGCTTATCGCAGATTTGTCACCCTCGCCTCGCTTAGTAGTCTAAGCTTTCGAAGATTCGTTCAGTTGCCGCAGACGCACCTTGAATAATTTCATACATAGCCAACGAAAGGTTGACGTTATTTCACCGGATACGCTTTCTTAATGCAATAGTTAGCTGATATTCTACCACACTATGAGCAAAACACATTTAACAGAACAGAAGTTTTCCGACTTCGCCCTGCACCCGGCAGTGATTGAAGCCCTTGAAAAGAAAGGGTTTCATAATTGTACACCCATTCAGGCACTCGCCCTCCCGCTTACGCTGGAAGGTCGCGATGTCGCCGGGCAGGCGCAAACCGGTACCGGTAAAACGATGGCGTTTCTGACGTCAACGTTTCATTATCTTCTCACTCACCCGGCGATCGCTGACCGCCAGGTCAACCAGCCGCGCGCGCTGATCATGGCGCCGACGCGTGAACTGGCGGTTCAGATCCACGCTGACGCCGAACCGCTGGCGCAGGCTACCGGTCTGAAACTCGGCCTGGCTTACGGCGGCGACGGCTACGATAAGCAGCTGAAAGTGCTGGAAAGCGGCGTGGATATTCTGATCGGTACCACCGGTCGCCTTATCGATTACGCCAAACAGAACCATATTAACCTCGGCGCCATTCAGGTTGTCGTGCTTGACGAAGCCGATCGCATGTACGATCTCGGCTTTATTAAAGATATCCGCTGGCTGTTCCGCCGTATGCCGCCAGCGAATCAGCGCCTGAACATGCTGTTCTCTGCCACCCTTTCTTATCGCGTCCGTGAACTGGCGTTCGAACAAATGAACAACGCCGAGTACGTCGAAGTTGAGCCTGAGCAGAAAACGGGCCACCGTATTAAAGAAGAGCTGTTCTATCCTTCCAACGAAGAAAAAATGCGCCTGCTGCAGACGCTGCTGGAAGAAGAGTGGCCGGATCGCGCGATTATTTTCGCCAACACCAAACATCGTTGTGAAGATATCTGGGGTCACCTGGCGGCGGACGGCCATCGCGTTGGTCTGTTAACCGGCGACGTTGCGCAGAAAAAACGCCTGCGCATTCTCGATGAATTTACCCGCGGCGATATCGACATTCTGGTCGCAACCGACGTTGCCGCCCGCGGTCTGCATATTCCGGCCGTTACGCACGTCTTTAACTACGACCTGCCGGACGATTGCGAAGACTACGTTCACCGTATTGGCCGTACCGGCCGCGCTGGCGCCAGCGGTCACTCCATCAGCCTGGCCTGTGAAGAGTACGCGCTGAATCTGCCGGCAATTGAAACCTATATCGGCCATTCAATTCCGGTCAGCAAATACAATTCGGACGCGCTGATGACTGAACTGCCCAGACCGCTACGTCTTACGCGCCCGCGCCCGGGCAACGGCCCGCGTCGTAACGGTCCGCCACGTAATCGTCGTCGTTCAGGTTAAAGCACTATGCCATACACAAAATCATTCAAGTTGCATCAAGGCCGCAGGAAAGCGAATCGCGGCGAGCTGACGCTGGTAAGTGATTCGGGTAAGAGAACGCAGCCAACACAGAGGCAACTTGAAGGATGAAGTGTATGAGCTCCACCTCGCTCTATGCCGCTATCGATCTTGGCTCCAATAGCTTTCATATGTTGGTTGTACGCGAGGTTGCCGGAAGCATCCAGACCCTGAGTCGTATCAAACGCAAGGTCCGTCTGGCCGCTGGCCTCAGCGGCGACAATACGCTCTCGGCAGAAGCCATGGAGCGCGGCTGGCAATGTTTACGCCTGTTTGCCGAGCGTTTGCAGGATATCCCCCCGACGCAAATCCGCGTGGTCGCCACAGCGACGCTGCGCCTGGCGGTTAACGCCGGTGAGTTTCTGGAGAAAGCGCGGGAAATCCTCGGCTGTGCGGTTCAGGTTATCAGCGGTGAAGAGGAAGCGCGCCTCATTTATCAGGGCGTTGCGCATACAACAGGCGGCGCAGATCAGCGTCTGGTTGTGGATATTGGCGGCGCCAGCACCGAACTGGTTACCGGTACCGGCGCGCAAACCACCTCGCTTTTCAGCCTGTCCATGGGCTGCGTGACCTGGCTGGAACGCTACTTTGCCGATCGCAGCCTGACCAAAGAGAACTTTGACCAGGCCGAAACCGCAGCGCGTGAAGTTTTGCGTCCCGTCGCCGATGTGCTGCGCTATCACGGCTGGAAAGTGTGCGTCGGGGCATCCGGTACGGTTCAGGCGTTACAGGAAATCATGATGGCGCAAGGGATGGATGAACGCATCACCTTAGCCAAGCTACAGCAGCTCAAACAGCGCGCGATTCAGTGCGGTCGTCTGGAAGAGCTGGAGATCGAAGGCCTGACGCTTGAACGGGCGCTCGTCTTTCCCAGCGGGCTGGCGATTCTTATGGCCATCTTCAGCGAGCTGAATATTCAGTGTATGACGCTCGCCGGCGGCGCGCTGCGTGAAGGTCTGGTCTACGGCATGCTGCACCTGTCAATCGATCAGGATATTCGCAGTCGTACCTTACGCAATATTCAGCGCCGGTTTCTGGTTGATACCGAACAGGCACAGCGCGTTGCCCAACTGGCCGCCCATTTCGTTCATCAGGTGGAAAACAGCTGGGAAATTGAGCCACTATGCTTCGATTTGCTGCAAAGTGCCTGCCAGCTGCATGAAATTGGTCTGAGCGTGGAGTACAAGCAGGCCCCCCTGCACGCCGCCTGGCTGGTGCGCAATCTTGACCTGCCCGGCTTTACCCCCGCACAAAAGAAGCTGCTGGCGACGCTGCTGTTAAACCAAACCAACGCCGTCGACCTTTCATCCATTCATCAACAAAACGCGGTGCCTCCGAGAGTCGCGGAGCATATGTGCCGTCTGCTGCGTCTGGCGATTCTGTTTGCCAGCCGCCGACGCGACGATCTGCTGCCGATGCTTACGCTGGCTGCCGAAGATGAAAATTTGACGTTAACGCTGCCGCAGGGCTGGCTGGAGAATCATCCGCTGGGCCGGGAAATGGTCGAACAGGAGTGCCAGTGGCAGAGCTACGTTCACTGGCCGCTGCGGCTTAACGAGCAGTAGTCGGCTACGATCCGCTCTCGCATAAAGCGATGGCGGGTTTTATACACCGGCCATGCCAAAGCGCTTATTGCAGCTTCACTCTGAAATCAAAATTAAAGTAATTGCTCAGGCAGAATGCGGTTCCGTACTCAAGCACCTCTCCCTGAGCATTGCGGCTTTTCAGCGTAATTTTCATCAATGGCACGCCTTGCGGCAGGTCGAGCAAATTCAGCTCTTCCGCCGAAGGAATATGCACCGTCAGTGAGTAATCCTGAAGATCGGGATAAATATCATTTTCCGCCCAGTGCGCGTACAGCGAACCTTCAAGTAGATCCGGGCGGGGTAAGAAACGCTCGGGGATAAACATGGTTTCGATAGACACCGGGAGGGCATCGACCAGACGGACGCGTTTGATTTTCGCCACCCGATCGCCGACCGCGATCTCCAGCTCACGGGCCAGAAAATCATCCGCCGCCAGCTTTTCCCTCACCAGCCATCGGTTGGACACCGTGCCTGAATTTTGTAGCTGGGCAGAAAATCCGCCGCTGGCAAGGTTATAGCTTACCGGCAGATTCACCTCAGTCCCTTTTCCGTGGCGTTTAATAACCAGCCCGGCCTCCAGCAGCGCATCAAGCGCCTTCACGACCGTCACGCGCGATAGCTCAAGCGTCTGCGACATTTTGCGTTCGGAAGGCAGGATGCTGCCGTGCGTCAGCAACCGCTCGGTCATTGCCGCTTCAATAGCTTGTTTAAGTTGAATATAAAGCGGCGCGGGAGCCTCTGCATTCAGACGCCCTTTTATATACTCAAGCAGCGATTGCGGCATAATGTCGTAGTCTTCCGGAATTCAGTGGCAGTGGATTTATCATAGTGGATCCATACTGGAATCAATAGCCCCCTCATAACGTCTCCCCACCCTTTTTTAGCTTCTCACTTTTCTTTCAGAATGCGTCTTCGATCACAGCATGGCCACAAAGGACTTTAACTTGACTTAATCTGGATCTACTTTTAGTATAACTTTTATTCATTTCTTCCAGGGAGCCGATGATGTCTGCTATTCACCCTACCTATACCACCGAAAACCGCATCCTCGGCTGCCTTTATGGGCAAGCCATCGGTGATGCGATGGGTATGCCTTCCGAACTGTGGCCTAAGCGCCGAATTATTAACCATTTTGGCTGGATTGAGCGCTTCCTCCCCGGACCGAAAGAGAATATTGCGGCCTGCGAATTTCGCGCCGCTGAGTTCACCGATGATACCCATCAGTGCATCGCACTCATGGATGCCCTGAATGAAACCAACGGCGTGACCGATCCACTGGTCATCGCCAGGCATATTCTGCTGTGGGCCAGACGCTGTCAGGCCTTTGAAAAAAATATTCTTGGCCCGACCTCGAAGGCTTCCCTGATCGCGCTTGAACAGGGGCAGCCGCTGGAGGAGATCGCGGCCAACGGCGTAACCAACGGCGCGGCAATGCGCGTGGCGCCGATGGGCTGTCTACTGCCCACCGGGGACAGAACGTTTTTCATTGAGCAAGTGCGGCTATCCTGCCTGCCGACGCATAAATCAGACATCGCTATCGCCGGCGCGGTGGTCATTGCCTGGGCGATCGGCCGCGCCATTGAAGGGGCCGAATGGCCGTTAATCAAAACGGAGCTGGCGTCGCTCGCCAATGAGACGCAGCGCCATTATGAGTCCACTTTTAGTCCACTACTGGGAAACCGTATCCACCTGGCGCTGGAAACGATCGCCGGGGAGACTGACCATCTGACGGGTATTGAACGGATTTATGAGGACATCGGCGCCGGTATGGATATTATCGAGTCCGTCCCCGCAGCGATTGCTCTGGTTGAGCTGGCAAAAACGCAGCCTATGAAATGCGCTATGCTGGCAGCCAATTTAGGCGGCGACACCGACACCATTGGCGCGATGGCCACCGCCATCTGCGGCGCGCTTCATGGCATAGAGGCTTTTCCTGAAGAACATATACAACGGATTAAGCAGGCCAACAGCATCGACTTCGCGCCTTACGCACAGCGGCTTGCAGGCTACCGCTTCGCATAATTCACAGAGGGTATCACTATGGACAGCAAAGCTTCATACGATGGAAATATCCAGGCGGCAGATCCCGGAATGGCAGAATTAGGGATCGGTCTGGTCCCCCCGGTCCACCAGACCCAGAAACCGGTCCAGCTGTTTTTCGTCTGGTGCGCCGCGAATATTGGCATTCTTGGCGTCGTTTACGGCGCGGTGATTGTGTCGTTCGGCCTCTCATTCTGGCAGGCGATTCTTGCCGCCGTGGCGGGCGTCGCCTCCTTTGCGCTGGTCGGCATCACCAGCATCGCCGGGAAAATTGGTCGTACGACGACGCTAACCCTCTCCCGCGTCATTTTTGGCAAACGCGGTAATATCGCCCCCACCAGCTTCTGTTGGGTGAATTTGATGGGCTGGGAAGCGGTCAATATCATTACCGGCACGCTCACCCTCGTCGCGCTGTTTGCCGCCATGGGTTTTGAAGAGAGTCTGACCACCACCGCGCTGTCGCTTTTCTTGTTTGGCGGGCTGACCGTACTGGTCAGCGTGCTCGGGCAAAACGCCGTGCTGATGATGCAAAAATGGATCACCCGGATCTTTGGCGCCATGACGCTGCTGGTGGTGATCTATTTACTCTTCACCGCGGACTGGCAGGCCATCCTCGCGCTGCCTTCAGGCAGCTGGCTGACCGGCTTTCTGCCGGCCGTGTCTATTATTGCCGCGGGCACCGGCATCAGCTGAGCTATCGCCGGCGCCGACTATAGCCGCGATCAGCGCCCTGACTCCGGGGAAAAGCCTATTTTTCTCGCCGTGGTCAGCGGCGCCGCCCTCCCGCTTCTGTTGCTGATGCTCACCGGAATACTGCTTACCGCGCAGATCCCCGATCTGGCCTCCAGCGAGAACCCCATTTCAGCGATCGGTAAACTGCTGCCTTCGTGGATGGCTATCCCCTATCTGGCCGCGGCTACCGCCGGGGTCGTGACCATCGCCGTGTTGAGCCTCTATTCCGCCAGCCTTAACCTGTTAAGCATGGGGATTAAGCTACAGCAGCGTTCTGCCGTGGCCCTCGACGCCGTGCTGGTGCTGGGGATTGCCCTCTACGTGCTGTTTGTCTCGAAAGATTTTCTCGGGCCGTTCATCGCGTTTTTGATTTTCTGCGGCGTATTTCTGGCCGCCTGGGCCGCCATCTTTATGGTCGATTTTTATCGGCTGCGCCGCCGTGCCGGATATCCTGAAGCTGATTTATTCAGGGAGAGCGGCGCAAACCGTACCGCGCTGGGCTGCTGGATTGTCGGTGCGCTGGCAGGATTGATGGTCTCTAAAACCGGTTTTATCGACGGACCTTTCGCGGTCGGTATTTTCGCGGACTCCAGCCTCGGGTTATTCGTCTCTTTTATTCTGAGCCTGGCGCTGTATCTCGCCTTCGGAACGAGAAAGGGGGCCTGCCGTGACAATCAGCGCTGACCTGCTATCGCCTCAGCGGCCGATCGTGGTTATCGGCGCCGCTTTTGGCGACATTATTCTCCATCTCGATGCGCTGCCGCAAAGCGGTAGCGATGTCTCCGCCCGCGACGGCGGACGGCAGATTGGCGGCTGCGCGTTCAACGTCGCCCGCGCGCTCTCGCGCCTCGAACTGTTTCCCATTAACGCCATACCGGTAGGCAATGGCGATTGGGGGCAGGCCGTTGCGCAAAAAATGGCGCTGGAAAACTTGCCCGTCCTCTTGCGCCATCCCACCCACGATAACGGCTGGTGTCTGGCTCTTGTCGAAGCCAGCAAAGAGCGGACGTTTATCACCATTGAGGGCTGCGAACAGCACTGGACTGATGAACTATTAGCGCAAATACCGCTGCCGAAGGAGGCGATTATTTACGTCTCGGGATACGAACTGGCCAGCGAAGCGCTGCGCCAGTGGATCCTTGCCCAGACGGAAGATAAAACGCTGTTCGTCGATTTTGGCCCGCGTCTGTGCGACCTGGATATTCACTTTATCCAGGCGCTGCTGCGCAAACGCCCCCTGCTCACCCTGAATCGCGATGAACTCAGCGTGCTGTGCGCGCGTTTATACGATTTGGATAGCGCGACCCTTGATGCCGCCTCACGGCTCGCCAGCGACTGGCATATTCGGGCGATCTGTCGGTTTGATAAGGATGGCGCATGGGTGGTTGAACCTGACGCAGCACCGCAGCATATTCCGGCCTGCCGCGTGAAGGTCCACGACACGATTGCCGCAGGAGACAGCCACTGTGCCGGTACGATCGCCGGGCTTGCCTGTGGAATGGATTTGCAGCAGGCAACGCGGCTGGGCAATGAAGTGGCGGCCATTGTCATCAGTCAACCCGGTTCAGACGGCGCACCCGGTCGCAAAGCGCTACGTCAGTTCCAGATTCAACAGCAAAACAGCCGCTAGCCGCTATTTACGCGCTTTCGCCAGCATCGCCCGGATGTTGGCGACGTTCGCCTGGCCTTTATGCATGCGCTCTTCCGGCGAAATCACTTTGCGCTCCTGTTCCCAAATCAGGTCGTCCTGCGGCAGTTCCAGCAGAAAACGGCTCGGCTCCGGTCGCACCAGCTCGCCGTACTGACGGCGCTCTTTGCACAGGGTAAAAGTCAGCTCTTTCTGCGCGCGGGTGATACCTACGTAGGCAAGACGGCGCTCTTCATCGACGTTGTCTTCATCAATGCTGCTCTGGTGCGGCAGCAGCCCCTCTTCCATACCAACCAGGTAGACATATGGGAATTCCAGCCCCTTTGACGCGTGAAGCGTCATCAGCTGCACCTGATCCGTCTCCTCATCCGACTCGCCGCGCTCCATCATATCGCGCAGGGTAAAGCGGGTAACGACCTGAGTGAGCGTCATCGGTTCATCGATCTCGCTGCCTTCGAGCATTTCGGTCATCCACGTGAACAGCGTATTGACGTTTTTCATCCGCATTTCGGCGGCTTTCGGGCTGGGCGAGGTCTCATAGAGCCAGGATTCATAATCCACGCCGCGGATCAGATCGCGGACGGCGGCAATCGGTTCACGCTCTGAAAGCTGCTGGATCTCCCGCAGCCAGTGGGTAAAGCGGGTCAAAGACTCATAGCCGCGCCCGTTCAGGGTCTGGGTCAGGCCCATATCGAAGCTGGCGGTAAACATGCTTTTATTGCGCCCCATCGCCCATTCACCCAGCTTTTTCAACGTCGCCGAACCGATTTCACGCTTTGGCGTATTAACGATGCGCATGAAAGCGCTGTCATCATCGGGATTAGTCAGCACGCGCAGATAGGCCAGCAGGTCTTTAATTTCCGGGCGGGAAAAGAACGACGTGCCGCCGGAAATTTTGTACGGGATGCGGTTCTGCATCAGCATCTTTTCAAAAACCCGCGACTGATGGTTGCCGCGATACAGAATCGCGTAGTCCTTATAGGCGGTTTTATTAATAAAGTGATGCGCGATCAGTTCACCGGCAACGCGCTCCGCCTCATGGTCTTCGTTATTGGCAGAGAGCACCTTCAGCTCTACGCCATAGCCCAGTTCGGAAAACAGACGCTTCTCGAAAACGTGTGGGTTATTGGCAATCAGGATGTTAGCCGCCTTCAGGATGCGCCCGGAAGAACGGTAGTTTTGCTCCAGCTTGATCACCTGCAGCGCCGGGAAATCCTGGCTTAGCAGGACCAGGTTCTGCGGCCGCGCGCCGCGCCAGGAGTAGATCGACTGATCGTCATCGCCGACCACGGTAAAGCGCGCCCGCTGTCCCACCAGCAGTTTCACCAGCTCGTACTGGCTGGTGTTGGTGTCCTGGTATTCATCCACCAGCAGATAGCGAATCTTATTCTGCCAGCGCTCCCGCACCTCTTCGTTGCGCTGCAGCAGCAGCGTTGGCAGCAGGATCAGATCGTCAAAGTCGAGTACGTTGCAGGCTTTCATGTGCGCGTCGTACAGCCCGTAGCAGTGAGCAAAGATCCGATCCCGCTCCCCTTTCGCCCCAGCGGCGGCCTGGGCAGGGGTTTGCAGATCGTTTTTCCAGTTGGAGATCGTCGAGATCAGCTGCTGAAGCACCACTTTATCGTCTTCGATCAGCCCTTCGGTGAGCTCTTTTAACAGCGCCACCTGGTCGGTATCGTCGAACAGCGAGAAGTTTGATTTCATCCCTAACGCGGCGTATTCGCGTTTGATGATATCCAGCCCCAGCGTGTGGAAGGTGGAAATCATCAGGCCGCGCGCCTCTTTGCGTCCCAGCGTTTGCCCGACGCGCTCTTTCATTTCGCGCGCCGCCTTGTTGGTAAAGGTGACCGCCGCGATATGACGCGCCTGATAGCCGCAGCCGCGGATCAGGTGGGCGATTTTATTGGTAATCACGCGGGTCTTACCGGAACCGGCACCCGCCAGCACCAGGCACGGTCCGGTAACGAATTCGACGGCTTGTTGTTGGCCAGGATTTAAACGCATGGGAGTCTTTTGCTCAATCTTCGAACGGGGTGGGGATTGTAGCAGAAAGAGGGGCACAGAGAGCAACAGGCTGCCCATTCAGGCAGCCTGGAAATCGGTCAATCAGGATGCGGCCGCGGCAAGCGGCGTATAGCCGTTACGCTGTGCGCTTTTGATCCAGCTGTATGAGCCCATTACCGCGATCGCCGTCAGCAGGACATACTCAAGCGACATGGCGTAAACGCCCTGTACCGCGTAGATAACCACGCTAATCACGTCGATAACCACCCACAGCAGCCAATTTTCGACGAATTTACGCGTCATCAGCACCATGGCGGCAATCGACAACACCAGCATGGTGGAATCCCAGAACGGGAAGGCGTCGGGCTGGAGGTCGGGCATCGCGACCTGCATACCGAACGTTTGCAGCAGAGCAATCATGATACGAGTGAGCGTCGCGAACACCGGATCGATAAACAGCGTCATCAGCACAATCGCCACCGCGCAGACGCCGCCCAGCGCCAGCGTTTGCTGACGGGAAAGCCAGCGTACCTTGAGCGCGGCCTCCTGCGCCTCGTTTTGCCGGCTCCACGCGTACCAGCCGTAAATATTAGCAGCGAAGAAAAAGACCTGCAGCAGCAGGCTGGCATAGAGCTGGATCTGGAAAAAGATCGCCGCAAACAGCGTGACGTTAATCAGGCCAAACAGATAGTTGATGATTTTTTCCCGGCTGGCGCACCAGATGCACAGCAGGCCGAATACGGTACCGATAGCCTCAATCCACGATAGCGCATAGCCGCCTTCGCCGAGAGGAATGTTGACCATCACATTGTTAATGCTAAAAAAGTCCATCACAGACCTCCTTGCTGGCTAGCGGAATAAATGGCGCGCAGCGCCAGGGTAATTTGCCGTTCTTCGCCCTGCTGGCACAGCGCCTCCTGCTGGACATAATCATTGATGCTGCTATCCAGGCAACCGTTGTGGGCAACAACCACGTTGAGTAATGATGCCGTACGTAGGCCGCGCAGCGCGCCGATAGTCATCAGAGCGGCGCTCTCCATATCCGCGCCCAGAACGCCTCGCGCCGACCACTGCGCATCCAGTTCCGCCTCACGATCGGTATAGAAACTGTCGTGGCTGCGCACCAGCCCGCACGCGGCGGGGATGTTCATTTGCCGCGCCTGCGCCACCAGTTCCCAGGTCAGCAGCGGGTCGGCGCAGGCCGGATAGCCCGCCGGCGCATAGGTTCGGCTGGTACCATCATCCATCACCGCAGCGTGAGCGATAATCACATCGCCGAGCGCAAGATTATCCTGCAATGCGCCGCAGCTGCCGATACGAATCAGGGTTGTTACGCCAATCTGGCGCAGTTCTTCAATGGCGATCGCCGTGGAGGGTCCGCCGATGCCGGTGGAGAGCACCAAAATCTCGATGCCCTGATACCAGCCGCGCGCGGCGCGAAACTCCCGGTTCTGACCGAGCCGCTGTGGATTATCAAGAAAATTGACGATGCGGTCGACCCGCTGCGGGTCGCCCGGCAGCAGCGCGTACCGCGCGCCGGTCATCTCTTTGCTTAACTGGATATGGGGTTGCAGCGACATTCTCCCGCCTCCTTACTCTTGCGGTTATCCGATATCAGCCTCCTGCTTCAGTTTTTCAGGAGCTAACAACACAATTCGTTCACCATCGGTATCAATAATCTGTAGCGCTTTCAGGTCATGCAAAATACGGTTAATGCTGCGGGTCGTCGCCGCGAACTCCTGACTGAGATTCTGCTTATCCAGCAAGATTTCATTCGCGCCATCCTGTTGATAACGCAGCCATAGCGCCTGACACACCCGCTGATGCAGCGAGTAGAGATTGTCGCTGCTGGCCTTTTTCGATAGCTGATAATATTGCTGGCTAAAGAAGCGCAGCATCCGCTGGTTAAAGTGGTTATCCAGCGCCAGCCAGCGGCAGAAATGTTCCTGCGACAGGCTCAGGAGCTGCACATGGTCCACCGCCACCACCGAGCAGATGTAATGACGCGACTCAAAGATCTCGAGTTCGCCCACCATGTCACCTTTACGGTAGCGGGCCTGGCGGTAGCGGCGCCCGTCTTCAGCCTCATAGAAAACGTCTACCTCACCGGCGATAATCAGCGAAAAACGCTGGCACACTTCCCCCTGTCGGCAGATAAAATCACCGCGCGGAATGTCTTCGAAGCGCCAGCGCCGCATGATCTCCAGAGGACAATATTTCAGTAATTCATAGAGCAGCGGATCGCGCACAATCTCGCTCAGCCCGGAAAGCCAGCCGACTGAAAATTCAGGCTTTTTCATTGTATCCATGTTATCTCGCTCCACGACGATAAGGACAGGACGGCTGTCCCCGGCCAGAAGGAAAACGCCGAAGAAAAGTGTTGCCCATCTCCCGCTTCCGTCTATCAGGCGAGACACCTGTCCCGCGATGGCGAAGAGTATAGGTCCGCGACCAAAGCGGATGGTAAAGTAACGGGATATCTTTGAGACATGAGAGCAAAATAATGGCAAAGAGCGCAGCAGCCCTGCATATCCTGGTAAAAGAAGAGAAGCTGGCGCAAGAGATCCTCGCCAAACTGGAACGTGGCGTGAGCTTCGATCATCTGGCAAAGCGCTATTCAAAGTGCCCATCCGGACGCAACGGCGGCGATCTCGGGGAGTTTAATCAAGGCGTTATGGTCGGGCCGTTCGATAAAGCGGTCTTCAGCTGCCCGCTGCTAAAGCCATATGGACCGGTCAAAACCAAGTTCGGCTACCACATCATTAAGGTGCTGTATCGCCGCTAGCCCATGCTACTATTGCGCCCTGGTTTATCCCCCACTCACTCAAGGTACGATCATGGCAAAAACGGCAGCAGCACTGCATATTCTGGTTAAAGAAGAGCAGCTGGCACTGGATCTTCTGGAGCAAATTAAAAACGGCGCCGATTTCGGCAAACTGGCGAAGAAGCACTCGATCTGCCCGTCAGGCAAACGCGGCGGCGATTTAGGTGAATTCCGCCAGGGCCAGATGGTGCCGGCGTTTGATAAAGTCGTCTTCTCCTGCCCGGAGCTGGAGCCGACCGGCCCGCTGCACACCCAGTTTGGTTATCACATCATCAAGGTGCTGTACCGCAAATAAAAAAACCGGTGTCTTATTTGCACCGGTTTTTTATCTCACAGCTTTCCCCTAAGGATTTCAGCTTGCAGGAAGGCGGCAAGTGAGTACAGCCCCAGGAGTATAGATAACTATGTGACTGGGGTGTACGAACGCAGCCAACGCATCTGCAAGTTGAAAGACGACGGGGAATTAGCCCGCTACCGCAATGCGTTTCATGTCGGTCATATAGCCGCGCAGTTTCTTACCAACCTGCTCGATAGCGTGGCTGCGAATAGCTTCGTTCACGTCGCGCAGCTGAGCGTTGTCTACCGCGCCTTCGGCAATCGCTTTGCCCAGGTCGCCGGTCTGCAGGGTGGTCATGAACTCTTTCAGCAGCGGTACGCAAGCGTAAGAGAACAGGTAGTTACCGTATTCAGCGGTATCGGAGATAACCACGTTCATTTCGTACAGACGCTTACGAGCGATGGTGTTGGCGATCAGCGGCAGCTCGTGCAGTGATTCGTAGTAAGCGGACTCTTCGATGATGCCGGAATCCACCATGGTTTCAAACGCCAGCTCAACGCCCGCTTTCACCATTGCGATCATCAGAACGCCTTTATCGAAGTACTCCTGCTCGCCAATTTTACCTTCAAACTGCGGTGCAGTTTCGAACGCGGTTTTGCCGGTCTCTTCACGCCAGGTCAGCAGTTTTTTATCGTCGTTGGCCCAGTCAGCCATCATGCCGGAGGAGAATTCACCGGAGATGATGTCATCCATATGCTTCTGGAACAGCGGCGCCATAATCTCTTTCAGCTGTTCGGACAGCGCGTAAGCACGCAGCTTAGCCGGGTTAGACAGGCGATCCATCATCAGAGTGATACCGCCCTGCTTCAGCGCTTCGGTGATGGTTTCCCAGCCGAACTGAATCAGTTTTTCGGCGTATGCCGGGTCGGTACCCTCTTCCACCAGCTTATCGAAGCACAGCAGAGAACCGGCCTGCAGCATACCGCAGAGGATGGTCTGCTCGCCCATCAGGTCGGATTTCACTTCGGCAACGAAGGACGATTCCAGCACGCCCGCACGGTGGCCGCCGGTCGCCGCAGCCCAGGCTTTAGCAATGGCCATACCTTCGCCTTTCGGATCGTTTTCCGGGTGAACCGCGATCAGGGTCGGAACGCCGAAACCGCGTTTGTACTCTTCACGTACTTCGGTACCCGGGCACTTCGGCGCCACCATCACGACGGTGATATCTTTACGGATCTGCTCGCCAACTTCCACGATATTGAAGCCGTGAGAGTAGCCCAGCGCCGCGCCGTCTTTCATCAGCGGCTGAACGGAACGTACAACGTCAGAGTGCTGTTTGTCCGGCGTCAGGTTAACCACCAGATCGGCCTGCGGGATCAGCTCTTCGTAGGTACCCACCTTGAAGCCGTTTTCGGTTGCTTTGCGCCATGATGCGCGCTTTTCGGCAATCGCTTCTTTACGCAGCGCGTAGGAGATATCCAGACCGGAGTCGCGCATGTTCAGACCCTGGTTCAGGCCCTGAGCGCCACAGCCGACGATGACCACTTTTTTACCCTGAAGGTAGCTTGCGCCATCGGCGAATTCGTCGCGACCCATAAAGCGACATTTGCCCAGCTGCGCCAGCTGCTGGCGCAGGTTCAGTGTATTAAAGTAGTTAGCCATGGTGATACCTCGTGATGTTGTGTGTCTTATTTTGTTCGGTTCGCGTTTCAGCGAGAATGTACCCACATTACAACAGGAAATTTATTGCGGAAATTGATATATTCACAACGTCACGTTGCAATTTCTGCAATGTAAAATCGTGGAGTGCCGCCGGTGGATTTACGCGATCTGAAAACCTTCCTGCATCTGGCTGAAAGCCGCCATTTTGGCCGCAGCGCGCGGGCGATGCACGTCAGCCCCTCCACGCTTTCCCGACAAATTCAGCGCCTGGAAGAAGACCTCGGGCAGCCGCTGTTTGTCCGCGATAACCGCACGGTAACGCTTACCGAAGCGGGAGAAGAGCTCCGCACCTTTGCCCAGCAGACGCTGTTGCAGTATCAGCAGCTGCGCCACACTATCGATCAGCAAGGTCCGTCGCTGTCGGGCGAACTGCATATCTTCTGTTCGGTGACCGCCGCCTACAGTCATCTGCCGCCGATTCTCGATCGTTTCCGCGCCGAGCATCCCTCGGTGGAAATAAAGCTCACCACCGGCGATGCCGCTGATGCGATGGAAAAAGTGGTGACGGGTGAGGCCGATCTGGCGATTGCCGGGAAACCGGAAACGCTGCCCGGCGCGGTGGCTTTTTCCATGCTGGAGAATCTGGCGGTGGTGCTGATCGCCCCGGCGCTGCCTTGTCCGGTTCGTAACCAGGTCTCAGTGGAGAAGCCTGACTGGGCAACGGTACCCTTTATTATGGCCGACCAGGGGCCCGTGCGTCGCCGCATTGAGCTATGGTTTCGCCGCCATAAAATCAGTAATCCGTCAATTTACGCCACGGTGGGCGGGCATGAAGCCATGGTCTCCATGGTGGCGCTCGGCTGCGGCGTCGCGCTGCTGCCGGAGGTGGTGCTGGAAAACAGCCCTGAGCCAGTGCGCAATCGCGTGATGATTCTGGAGCGTAGCGACGAGAAAACCCCGTTTGAGCTGGGCGTCTGCGCGCCAAAAAAGCGGCTGCATGAGCCGCTGATTAATGCGTTCTGGAATTTGCTGCCTGGCCACTAATGCCGGGCCTGCTCAGGCCTGCAGCCCGACCACAGGCCTGACAAGCACAGCGCTTCTTAACCGGCGAGGAAGAACCTGAACGCTGGATTATTGCTCTCATCATGGCAATCGTAGCCCAGCTCATGCAAGCGGGTTTCGAAGTCAGGCTCGTGATCGCCCAGTTCGAATGCCGCCAGCACGCGGCCGTAATCGGTACCGTGACTGCGATAGTGGAACAGAGAGATGTTCCAGTGGGTGCCCAGCGTATGCAGGAACTTCAGCAGCGCGCCGGGCGATTCCGGAAACTCGAAGCTGAACAAACGCTCCTGCAGCGGCTGAGACGGACGCCCGCCGACCATGTAGCGCACGTGTAGCTTGGCCATTTCATCGTCGGAGAGATCCACTACGCTGTAGCCACCGTCGTGCAGCAGGTTGAGGATCTCTTTCCGCTCTTCCAGCCCCCGGCTCAGGCGCACGCCGACAAAAATGCAGGCATTTTTCGCATCCGCGAAGCGGTAGTTGAACTCGGTCACCGAACGGCCGCCCAGCAGCTGGCAGAACTTGAGGAAGCTGCCCTTCTCTTCCGGAATGGTGACCGCCAGCAGCGCTTCGCGCTGTTCCCCCAGCTCGCAGCGTTCGGAAACGTAGCGCAGGCCGTGGAAGTTGACGTTCGCGCCCGAAAGTACGTGCGCCAGGCGTTCGCCGCGAATATTATGCTGAGCGATATATTTTTTCATCCCCGCCAGCGCCAGCGCCCCGGAAGGTTCTGCTACCGCACGCACATCTTCAAACAGGTCTTTCATCGCCGCGCAGATGGCATCGCTATCGACGGTAACGATGTCGTCGAGATACTCCTGGCAGAGACGGAAAGTCTCATCGCCGATGCGTTTCACCGCCACGCCTTCGGCAAAAAGCCCAACGCGGGGTAAATCGACCGGATGACCCGCATCCAGCGCGGCTTTCAGACAGGCAGAATCCTCGGCCTCAACCGCAATGACTTTAATCTGCGGCATCAGCTGTTTGATCAGCACCGCCACGCCGGCCGCGAGACCGCCGCCGCCGACCGGGACAAATACGCGATCGATATGGGCATCCTGCTGCAGCAGCTCCAGCGCCAGCGTCCCCTGCCCGGCAATCACCATCGGATGGTCGAAGGGCGGAACCCAGGTGAACCCCTGCTGCTGCGCCAGCTCGATGGCTTTGGCTTTGGCTTCATCGAAATTCGCGCCGTGCAGCAGCACTTCACCGCCGAAGCCGCGCACCGCATCAACTTTGATATCCGCGGTGGCGGTTGGCATGACGATGAGCGCCTTCACGCCCAGGCGAGATGCCGAGAAAGCCACGCCCTGCGCATGATTACCCGCCGAAGCGGTAATCACGCCATGCGATTTTTGCTCTTCCGTCAGGCCCGCCATCATCGCGTAGGCTCCGCGCAGCTTAAAGCTGTGCACCGGCTGACGGTCTTCACGCTTCACCAGCACAACGTTATCGAGGCGCGACGAGAGCTTTTCCATTTTTTGCAGCGGCGTGATCTGCGCGGCTTCGTATACCGGCGCGCGCAGTACCGCTCTGAGGTATTCCGCCCCCTCGGGGGCGGCGGACAGGGGTTGAGACTCGGCCATCATTAACCCCCAAGTTTCGATTTATCGCGCACCGCGCCTTTGTCGGCGCTGGTTGCCAGGCTGGCATAGGCGCGAAGGGCAAAGGAAACCTGACGCTCGCGATCTTTCGGCGTCCATGCTTTATCACCGCGCGCTTCCTGAGCTTCGCGGCGTGCCGCAATCTCGGCATCGCTTAGCTGCAGCTGAATACCGCGGTTCGGGATATCGATAGCAATCATGTCGCCATCTTCAATGATCGCGATATTGCCACCGCTGGCCGCTTCCGGAGAAACATGACCAATAGAGAGACCTGAAGTACCGCCGGAGAAGCGTCCGTCGGTAATCAGCGCACAGGCTTTACCCAGGCCCATTGATTTCAGGAAGGTCGTCGGGTAGAGCATCTCCTGCATCCCCGGCCCGCCTTTCGGCCCTTCATAGCGGATGACGACTACGTCACCGGCGACCACCTTGCCGCCGAGGATCGCATCCACAGCCGCGTCCTGGCTTTCGTATACCTTCGCCGGGCCGGTAAATTTGAGGATGCTGTCGTCAACGCCGGCGGTTTTCACGATACAGCCGTTCTCGGCAAAGTTGCCGTACAGAACCGCCAGACCGCCGTCCTTGCTGTAAGCATGTTCCAGCGAGCGGATACAGCCTTCTGCGCGATCGTCATCCAGGGTGTCCCAACGGCAGTTCTGAGAGAAAGCCTGCGTTGTGCGGATACCCGCAGGGCCAGCGCGGAACATCTTCTTAACCGCTTCATCCTGCGTGACGGTGATATCGTACTGCTCCAGCGTCTGCGGCAGGGACAAACCAAGCACGTTTTTCACATCGCGGTTCAGCAGCCCGGCACGATCCAGTTCACCTAAAATACCCAATACGCCGCCCGCGCGATGCACGTCTTCCATATGATATTTCTGCGTACTTGGCGCGACCTTACACAGCTGCGGCACTTTGCGGGAAAGTTTATCGATATCGCTCATGGTGAAGTCGATTTCCGCTTCCTGCGCCGCCGCCAGCAGATGCAGTACGGTATTGGTGGAACCGCCCATGGCGATATCCAGCGTCATGGCGTTTTCAAACGCCGCCTTATTGGCGATATTACGCGGCAGCGCAGAGGCATCGTCCTGCTCGTAATAGCGTTTAGTCAGCTCAACGATACGTGAGCCCGCATTGAGGAACAGCTGTTTACGATCGGCGTGAGTCGCTAGCAGCGAGCCGTTGCCCGGCTGCGACAGGCCCAGCGCTTCGGTCAGGCAGTTCATGGAGTTCGCGGTGAACATTCCCGAACAAGAGCCGCACGTCGGGCAGGCGGAACGCTCAACCTGATGACTCTGATCGTCGGAGACTTTCGGGTCAGCGCCCTGAATCATCGCGTCAACGAGGTCGAGTTTAATGATTTGATCGGACAGTTTAGTTTTCCCGGCTTCCATCGGACCGCCGGAAACAAAAATGACCGGAATATTCAGGCGCAGAGACGCCATTAACATCCCCGGGGTGATTTTGTCGCAGTTGGAGATACAGACCATTGCATCAGCACAGTGGGCGTTAACCATATACTCAACCGAGTCGGCGATCAGTTCGCGGGATGGCAGTGAATAAAGCATACCCCCGTGGCCCATCGCGATCCCATCATCCACCGCAATGGTGTTGAATTCTTTGGCGACGCCGCCAGCGGCTTCGATTTGCTCAGCAACCAGTTTGCCGAGATCGCGCAGGTGAACGTGGCCCGGCACGAACTGGGTGAAAGAGTTCACCACGGCGATAATCGGCTTACCGAAATCATCGTCGGTCATTCCAGTGGCGCGCCACAGCGCGCGGGCACCCGCCATATTACGGCCGTGAGTGGTTGTGGCGGAACGGTACTTAGGCATGCTTTAGTTACTCCCAGTTTCGGTGAAATGGGGCGTTGCGTGCCGCCCCATCTTTTTATACTTAGTTATTAACCTGATCCAACCAGCCCCATTTATCCTCGGTTTCACCGGTGAAGAGGCCAAAGAATGCTTGCTGAATGCGCTTGGTGATCGGGCCGCAGCGGCCTTCGCCCACCTGAATACCATCAACGCTGCGTACCGGCGTGATCTCTGCGGCAGTACCGGACATAAACACTTCGTCGGCCAGGTACAGGGACTCGCGGGACAATACCTGCTCGCGGACTTCCAGGCCGAGATCTTTCGCCAGCTTGATGATAGCGTCGCGGGTGATGCCAGGCAGCGCGGAAGAGGTGAACGGCGGAGTAAACAGCACGCCATCCTTCACTTCAAACAGGTTTTCACCGGCGCCTTCAGAGATGTAGCCGTTCACATCCAGCGCGATACCTTCCTGATAGCCATGACGACGCGCTTCGCTGCCGACCAGCAGCGAAGAGAGATAGTTACCGCCGGCTTTGGCCGCGGTCGGAATGGTGTTCGGCGCCGCGCGATTCCAGGAAGAAACCATCGCATCGATCCCCTGATCCAGCGCTTCGGCACCCAGGTAGGCGCCCCACGGGAACGCCGCGATGATCACGTCAGTGCTATAGCCCGGAGGCGGGTTGACGCCCATGCCCACGTCGCCGACAAAAACTAACGGGCGAATATAGGCGCTGGTCAGATTGTTTTTACGAATGACTTCACGGCAGGCTTCCATCAGCTCATCAACGCTTTGAGAAACCGGGAAACGATAAATTTTGGCTGAGTCATGCAGACGCTGCATATGTTCACGGTGACGGAACACCACCGGCCCCTTGTGAGAGTCGTAGCAACGGATGCCTTCAAATACGGAAGTCCCGTAGTGCAGCGCATGGGACATCACGTGAACCTTCGCCTCTCCCCACGGAACCATCTCGCCATTGAACCAAATGTAATCAGCTTTTTTCGTCGTCATTATTCTTCCTTTGCGCTCAGGCGCGAATTTGTTGTGATGTAGGTTGCTGGATCTCGACGCAGGCGACGTCCACCAGTTTGCTTAATTGACTAAACAGTAATTCGACGGGCCGCTGGCTGGCAACGGTCAGTTCAATATTAATATTCCGGGCATCGGCGGCGGTTGCCATATTCATCGCGCAAATCTGGAACCCGCGATGGCGCACGACGCGCAGCACGCGTTCTAACGTTTCTGGATTAGAGCGAGCCTGCAAGGCGACCTGATGTTGCATCATGATAATTTCTCCAGCATTTCTGCATTACTGGCACCGGGCGGCACCAACGGCCAGACGTTCTCAAGTTCGTCGATTGAGACATGAAGCAGGTAAGGCCCCTGGCTCGAAAGCATGGTGTCGAGTGCCGCTTCAACCTGGTCTTTACGGGTGATGTGTTGACCAGGGATGCCGAAGGCGCTGGCCAGAGTAAGGAAATCGGGGTTATCGGTAAGGGTGGTTTCGCTATAACGTTCCTGAAAAAACAGCTGTTGCCATTGTCGAACCATTCCTAAACGCTGGTTGTCCAGTAAGACTATCTTCAGCGGCAGCTGCTTGCGTTTTACGGTGCCCAGCTCCTGCACGTTCATCATGAAGGAGCCGTCACCGGAGATACAGATAACCGTATCGTCTGGACGGGCCACCTGCGCGCCTACCGCTGCGGGCAAGCCGAAACCCATAGTGCCTAATCCGCTGGAAGTGATGAAATTCTCCGGGCGCGTATAGGTCATATGCTGCGCTGACCACATCTGATGCTGGCCCACATCGGTTGTCACGACGCAGTCTGCGGGTTTGCGATCGGAAAGCTGCTTCAGCAGCAGCGGGGCATAGATAGCGTCTCCCGGATGGTCGTAGCGCCAGGCATGCTCGGCGCGCAGCTGCGCATTACGTTGGCGCCAGGCGTCGATAGACAGCGGCTGCTGCAGCGCGGGCAGCATCACATTCAAATCACCGGTCAGGCCGATATGTGCCTGACGGAGCTTGTTCAGTTCAGCCGGATCGATATCCATATGGATGACTTTGGCGTGCGGGGCAAACGTATTCAGCTTGCCGGTGACGCGATCGTCAAAACGGGCGCCTACCGCGATCAGCAGGTCACATTCCTGTACTGCAAGGTTGGCCGCTTTAGTACCGTGCATCCCCAGCATGCCCAGATAGTAGGGATAATCCGCCGCTACCGCTCCCAGCCCTTTCAGGGTGGACGTCACGGGCATTTGCGTAACGGCAAGAAATTCGCGCAGCGCCGGTACCGCCTGCGCCATCCCCACGCCGCCACCAACGTATAACATCGGCTTCTGCGACTGAGCCAGCATCTGCAAAGCGTATTCGATATCCGCATATGGAAAATCAACGTCGTCGGCTACCATGGAAAAATGCGGATCGAGATCGCCCTGAGCCAGCTGGATGTCTTTTGGGATATCGACCAGCACGGGACCGGGACGCCCGGAGTTTGCCACGTGGAAAGCTTCAGCAATGACACGCGGCAGCTCTTCCAGCGACTGCACCAGAAAACTATGCTTAGTGCATGCCAGCGATAATCCGAGAACATCCACTTCCTGGAATGCATCAGTACCAATGAACGGGGCAGCAACCTGGCCGGTGATAGCAACAACGGGAACGGAATCAAGCAGCGCGTCGGCGAGGCCGGTGATCAGGTTGGTTGCGCCAGGCCCCGAAGTGGCGATACACACCCCGGTTTTGCCGGTAGCCCTGGCATAGCCGATAGCCGCCATAGCCGCGCCCTGTTCATGCCGGCACAGTAGGTGTTCCACGCCGCCGTCATACAATGCATCGTAAACCGGCATAATTGCTCCACCCGGATAGCCAAAAACGGTATCGACTCCCTGTGCTCGCAAAGCATGTACTACCCACCGCGCCCCATTCATAGTTACTTCCCCGTCGTAGATCGAGAGAAACAGAATTTTATGCTACCAGCCATCGTCTGCTCCTCTTTTCTGTTTTTAAGTTATAAAAAAACCCCCGGACCTTTCGGTGCGGGGGTCTTAGTTCGTTAAGGCTTGTTTTTTAAGCCTTTCCTCGTCCAAGTGCAGCCCCGCACGGTGGGATAATAATCACCACCACGCTAATCACGACCAGGCTAATCACTCGTAGAAGGGCTGTCATTTTATGTTCTTTCTGGCTTCATGTTCGAAGGAATACCTAAAGAGGTACCACAGACTTCGTGTTAAACACAAGATTTTTTATGACCTCATTACTTACCTTGCTAACCATTTAAGAAAAAACAATTGTTTTTAATGGGAAAAATATGAAATGAAAATATTTCAATTTGTGGCGTGCTCCACAGCACTTTTTCATCTTGTTGCCTGATGACAGCATTTTACGAGCCGGCATCCAACATCAGTGCAAAGCGGAAATTGCCGGGAAATTGGCTGGGAGCAAGCATGCAGAATTTAATATTGCCGAATTACTCAACAGCAAATCGCCGACATAATCCTGGTTCTCAGGAGGTGTTATGTCACTCGCCATTGTTTACACCCGCGCCGCTCTCGGGATCGGTGCCCCGCTTATCACGGTTGAAGTTCATATCAGCAACGGGCTCCCAGGCCTGACAATGGTAGGACTGCCTGAAACAACGGTTAGAGAAGCGCGTGACCGGGTACGTAGTGCGATTATCAACAGCGGCTACGCTTATCCGGCGAAAAAAATCACCATCAATCTGGCCCCGGCCGATCTGCCAAAAGAAGGGGGAAGATATGATTTACCTATCGCTCTCGCGCTTCTGGTGGCCTCAGAGCAGCTAAAGGCCCCTAGGCTAAATCAATATGAGTTTGTCGGCGAGCTGGCGCTTACAGGCGCTCTGCGTGGCGTTCCTGGGGCCATATCCAGCGCCATGGAGGCCATAAAAGCGGGGCGGAAGATTGTTATCTCTAATGAGAATTCTCCAGAGGTGGGGTTAATCGGCGGCAGTGACTGCCTTATCGCCACCGATCTCCAGGAAGTCTGCGCTTTTCTCGAAGGTCGACATGCCCTGGCTAACCCCCTTCCAGAAGGGGAATATTCGGATGAAACATCGGTTGATCTGCGTGATGTTATTGGCCAACGGCAGGGGAAACGAGCGCTGGAAATCATCGCTGCAGGTGGTCACAACCTGCTGATGATAGGCCCGCCCGGCACAGGAAAAACGATGCTCGCCAGTCGATTACCGGGACTACTGCCGCCGCTGAGTAATCAGGAAGCGCTGGAAAGCGCGGCAATACTTAGCCTGGTCGATTCCAGGCATGTCATGAAAAATTGGCGCCGCAGGCCCTTTCGTGCCCCGCATCATAGCGCCTCCCTGGCGGCTATGGTGGGCGGAGGCTCAATTCCGGCACCGGGAGAGATCTCCCTTGCCCATAACGGAGTCCTGTTCCTGGATGAGCTGCCTGAATTCGAACGCAGGGTGCTGGATGCGTTACGCGAACCCATTGAGTCAGGGGTTATCCATATCTCACGCACGCGCGCCAAAATCGATTATCCAGCCCGTTTCCAGCTTATTGCAGCGATGAATCCCAGCCCGACAGGACACTATCAGGGCCAGCATAATCGCGCTTCACCGGAACAGACGCTACGCTACCTGGGTCGTTTATCCGGCCCGTTTCTTGACCGATTCGATCTCTCCCTGGAGATCCCACTTCCGCCGCCGGGGGTGCTCAGCCAGGGAACAAACGAAGAGGAAAGTAGCGCCTGCGTACGCCAACGTGTTCTGGCCGCACGCGAAAGGCAGCTATCGCGGCAGAAAAAACTTAACGCGCATCTGGGAAATGATGAGATGAAAATCTGCTGCCGGCTTCATAAAGATGATGCTGTCTGGCTGGAGCAGACGCTAATACAGCTCGGGCTTTCAATCCGCGCCTGGCAGCGCCTGATTAAAGTGTCCCGAACTATTGCCGATATTGAGGCTGTCGAACGCATCGAACGCCATCATTTGCAGGAGGCTCTCGGCTATCGGGCAATAGACAGAATGTTGAGCCATCTACAAAAAATGATGGCGTAAAAAAAGGGCTTACGCCCTTTTTCTTAATCATCGCTTTCTGTGTAATCTTCCGTACCTTCCACCTGCGGCTTGCCGCCGGACAGGGTATGGAAACGCTTCGGACGCTTAATGCGCGCCATGTACTTAATCCAGACGCGTTCTGCTTCCGTTGCGGGCTCACGTTCACCACGGCATACCGAAACAAACTGTTTTTCATCGTCGGTGACAGGCTCGCGTTTACCTAGTTCGAGTTCATTAAAGGCATAACCATGACGTTCCAGCAGTTGCGCCTCTTTGATGGTGAAATCTCCATGACGGGAAAACCCGCGCGGATAATTTTTATTGTCGAAAAAACGATTAGTTGTCGTAAAGCTTTCCGCCATCCTACACGCTCCTGATTCTTTGGCCGAGCTAATTATGGCGCGGAGTATTAGTTACGCTTGACAGAGCGTCAAACAAAACATTTAAATCATCACGACAAATAATTTTGCGGAGAAGAGTGTGGATACGGAATTGCTCAAGACTTTCCTTGAGGTGAGCAGAACTCGCCACTTTGGCCGAGCCGCAGAGGCGCTTTATCTGACGCAGTCAGCAGTTAGCTTTCGTATTCGTCAGCTGGAGAACCAGCTGGGGGTAAATCTTTTTACCCGTCATCGTAATAATATCCGTCTGACCTCAGCCGGAGAGAAACTGCTACCCTACGCCGAAACCCTGATGAATACCTGGCAAGCTGCGCGCAAGGAGGTCGCGAATGCTTCCCGCCATAATGAATTTTCGATCGGTGCCAGCGCTTCTCTGTGGGAATGCCTGCTTAATGGATGGCTGGGAAAGCTCTATACAGAGCCCTATAACCTACAGTTTGAGGCGCGGATTGCGCAGCGGCAATCGCTGGTCAAACAGCTGCACGAACGTCAGCTTGATCTCTTGATCACGACAGAATCGCCGAAGATGGATGAACTAAGCAGCCAGTTGCTGGGTAATTTTACCCTGGCGCTTTATTGTGCCTCTCCGGCTAAATACACAAATGAATTGAATTATTTACGCCTGGAATGGGGGCCCGATTTCCAACAAAACGAAGCGGGATTGATCGGAAATGATGATATTCCTCTGCTGACCACCAGTTCTGCCGAGTTAGCTTACCAACAGCTCAGCGCGCTTAAGGGCTGTACATGGCTGCCCGTGCTCTGGGCACAGGGGAAAAATAATCTGCATACGGTTACCGACAGTGCGACTCTTTCAAGGCCTCTCTATGCGATTTGGCTACAGAACAGCGATAAACAAGCGCAGATTCGGGAGATCCTGAAGCACAATATATTGGGATAAACGCACTCCTCCAGGGATGGAGGACGATTGGGGGGAAATTGAAAGCAAAAAAAATCCTTTGCCTGAGCAAAGGATTATATATGGCAGGGGCGGAGAGACTCGAACTCGCGACACCCGGTTTTGGAGACCGGTGCTCTACCAACTGAGCTACGCCCCTAAAGTTTCTTATCATTAAGCCTGCTTAATCAGCAGGCTTAATTTTTTAATAAGTGGCGGAACGGACGGGACTCGAACCCGCGACCCCCTGCGTGACAGGCAGGTATTCTAACCGACTGAACTACCGCTCCACCGAATACTTCTGTAACCACCGGATTTATGCACCGGC
>NZ_VOJB01000077.1:0-5554 GCF_007910085.1 Klebsiella sp. ME-303
CGGAGTCGGAGTCGCTGTCAGAGTCAGAGTCCGAATCGCTGTCAGAGTCGGAATCACTGTCGGAATCCGAATCGCTGTCTGAATCGGCATCGCTGTCGGAATCCGAATCACTATCAGAGTCGGAGTCCGAATCGCTGTCGGAGTCCGAGTCGCTGTCAGAGTCGGAATCACTGTCACTATCAGAATCCGAGTCACTGTCGGAGTCAGAGTCGCTGTCAGAGTCCGAGTCGCTGTCTGAATCCGAGTCGCTGTCAGAGTCCGAGTCGCTGTCTGAATCCGAGTCGCTGTCGGAATCCGAGTCACTGTCTGAATCGGAATCGCTGTCTGAATCCGAGTCGGAGTCACTATCTGAATCCGAGTCGCTGTCGGAGTCCGAGTCGCTGTCAGAGTCGGAGTCCGAATCGCTGTCGGAATCCGAATCGCTGTCAGAGTCGGAGTCGCTGTCAGAATCCGAATCGCTGTCGGAGTCGGAGTCACTGTCCGAATCCGAATCGCTGTCCGAATCCGAGTCGCTGTCCGAATCCGAGTCACTGTCAGAGTCCGAGTCGCTGTCGGAGTCGGAGTCACTGTCCGAATCCGAATCGCTGTCCGAATCCGAGTCGCTGTCCGAATCCGAGTCACTGTCAGAGTCCGAGTCGCTGTCGGAGTCGGAATCGCTGTCAGAGTCCGAGTCACTGTCAGAGTCAGAATCGCTGTCTGAATCCGAATCGCTGTCAGAGTCGGAGTCGCTGTCAGAATCCGAATCGCTGTCGGAGTCGGAGTCACTGTCCGAATCCGAATCGCTGTCCGAATCCGAGTCGCTGTCCGAATCACTGTCAGAGTCAGAATCGCTGTCTGAATCCGAGTCGCTGTCAGAGTCAGCATCGCTGTCGGAGTCGGAATCGCTGTCGGAATCGGAGTCACTGTCGGAGTCCGAGTCGCTGTCAGAGTCGGAGTCACTGTCTGAATCGGAGTCGCTGTCAGAGTCCGAATCGCTGTCAGAGTCGGAGTCGCTGTCAGAGTCCGAGTCGCTGTCTGAATCCGAATCACTGTCTGAATCCGAATCACTGTCGGAATCGGAATCGCTGTCAGAGTCGGAGTCGCTGTCCGAATCCGAGTCGCTGTCTGAATCCGAATCACTGTCTGAATCGGAGTCGCTGTCAGAGTCAGCATCGCTGTCGGAATCGGAATCGCTGTCAGAGTCGGAGTCGCTGTCCGAATCCGAGTCGCTGTCTGAATCCGAATCACTGTCTGAATCGGAGTCGCTGTCAGAGTCAGCATCGCTGTCGGAATCGGAATCACTGTCGGAATCCGAGTCGGAGTCACTGTCGGAGTCGGAGTCACTGTCGGAATCCGAGTCGCTGTCAGAGTCGGAGTCACTGTCAGAGTCAGAGTCGCTGTCAGAGTCCGAATCGCTGTCAGAGTCTGAATCGCTATCCGAGTCCGAATCGCTATCCGAGTCCGAATCGCTGTCCGAATCCGAGTCGCTGTCAGAGTCAGCATCGCTGTCCGAGTCGGAGTCACTGTCAGAATCAGAATCGCTGTCTGAATCCGAATCACTGTCAGCGTCGGAATCGCTGTCTGAATCAGAATCACTGTCCGAATCCGAGTCGCTGTCTGAATCCGAATCACTGTCTGAATCGGAGTCGCTGTCAGAGTCCGAATCGCTGTCAGAGTCGGAATCGCTGTCGGAGTCCGAGTCGCTGTCCGAGTCAGAATCGCTGTCAGAGTCAGAGTCGCTGTCCGAGTCCGAATCGCTGTCAGAGTCGGAGTCACTATCTGAATCCGAGTCGCTGTCAGAGTCCGAATCGGAGTCGCTGTCAGAGTCCGAATCGCTGTCAGAATCCGAATCACTGTCAGAGTCAGAATCGCTGTCTGAATCCGAGTCGCTGTCTGAATCCGAATCACTGTCGGAATCCGAATCGCTGTCGCTATCCGAATCACTGTCCGAATCCGAGTCACTGTCAGAGTCAGAGTCGCTGTCCGAGTCGGAATCACTGTCACTATCAGAATCGCTGTCGGAGTCGGAATCACTGTCTGAATCGGAATCGCTGTCGGAGTCCGAATCGCTGTCCGAATCCGAGTCGCTGTCAGAATCCGAGTCACTGTCGGAGTCCGAATCACTGTCGGAGTCCGAGTCAGAATCGCTGTCCGAGTCAGAATCACTGTCGGAGTCCGAGTCACTATCGGAGTCCGAATCACTGTCGGAGTCCGAGTCAGAATCACTGTCGGAGTCCGAGTCGCTGTCCGAATCGGAATCACTGTCAGAATCAGAATCGCTGTCACTATCCGAATCACTGTCAGAGTCCGAGTCGCTGTCTGAATCCGAGTCGCTGTCTGAATCGGCATCGCTGTCAGAGTCCGAATCACTGTCGGAGTCCGAGTCAGAATCGCTGTCCGAGTCAGAATCACTGTCGGAGTCCGAGTCACTATCGGAGTCCGAATCACTGTCGGAGTCCGAGTCAGAATCACTGTCAGAGTCCGAGTCGCTGTCAGAATCCGAATCACTGTCTGAATCGGAGTCGCTGTCGGAATCGGAGTCACTATCGGAATCCGAGTCGGAGTCACTATCGGAGTCCGAATCACTGTCAGAGTCGGAGTCACTGTCGGAGTCCGAATCGCTGTCCGAATCCGAGTCACTGTCAGCGTCAGAATCGCTGTCTGAATCCGAGTCGCTGTCAGAGTCGGAATCACTATCAGAATCCGAGTCACTGTCAGAATCCGAGTCGCTGTCAGAATCCGAGTCGCTGTCAGAGTCAGCATCGCTGTCCGAGTCGGAGTCACTGTCAGAGTCAGAATCGCTGTCTGAATCCGAATCGCTGTCAGAGTCCGAATCGCTGTCGGAGTCGGAATCACTGTCCGAGTCGGAGTCACTGTCGGAATCCGAGTCGCTGTCAGAATCCGAGTCGCTGTCAGAATCCGAGTCGCTGTCAGAGTCGGAATCACTGTCCGAGTCGGAGTCACTGTCGGAATCCGAGTCGCTGTCAGAATCCGAGTCGCTGTCAGAATCCGAGTCGCTGTCAGAGTCAGCATCGCTGTCCGAGTCGGAGTCACTGTCAGAGTCAGAATCGCTGTCCGAATCCGAATCGCTGTCGGAGTCGGAATCACTGTCAGAATCCGAGTCACTGTCGGAGTCCGAATCGCTGTCGGAGTCAGAGTCCGAGTCAGAGTCGCTGTCCGAATCCGAATCACTGTCAGAGTCCGAGTCGCTGTCGGAGTCCGAATCGCTGTCACTATCAGAATCGCTGTCCGAGTCGGAGTCGCTGTCAGAATCCGAGTCGCTGTCAGAGTCCGAATCGCTGTCACTATCAGAATCGCTGTCCGAGTCCGAATCGCTGTCAGAATCCGAGTCGGAGTCACTGTCCGAATCCGAATCACTGTCCGAATCCGAATCACTGTCCGAATCCGAGTCGCTGTCAGAATCGGAATCACTGTCAGAGTCAGCATCGCTGTCCGAGTCGGAGTCACTGTCTGAATCCGAGTCGCTGTCGGAGTCGGTATCATCGCTAAGATCGACAGTTAATATAAATATCGGGGATCGTTCGCTGACGTTGCCGGCCAGATCGGTCACCGTGGTGCTCAGGCTATGGGATCCTTCAGCCAGTGCGTCAGTAGTAAAGCTCCAGCGTCCGTCCTCGTCCGCAATCGCGGTGCCCAGTACGGTATCACCGTCATAAATTGTGATCGTGGCACCTGCTTCCGCCGTACCGCTCAAGGTTGGTGTATCATCATCCGTCACGCTACCGCTGTTCAGTGTACCCGTGTCTTCTCCTGCATTATCAGTGACCTGCAGATCGCTAACCGGGTTCACTATAGTGTCTACCGTCAGTTCAAAGGCCGGCGAACGTTCGCTCACGTTCCCGGCTTTGTCCGTTACCGTAGTGCTCAGGCTGTGGGCGCCTTCCTCCAGACTAGCTGGCGTGAAGCTCCAGCGTCCATCCTCGCCGGCAACCACTGTGCCCAGCACGGTGTCGCCGTCATAGATCGTCACCGTGGATCCCGCTTCCGCCGTGCCGTTCAGGGTGGGCGTCGCATCGTTGGTCAGATCCCCGCTCTGCAGTTGGCCGGTGTGCTCTGCAACATTGTCGGTTACCTGCGGAATGCTGGCTGCCGGCGCAGTGGTATCGATGGTCAGTTCAAACGCCGGCGAACGCTCGCTGACGTTGCCGGCTTTGTCCGTCACCGTCGCGCTCAGGCTATGGGAACCCTCGCTCAGCTCCGGTAACGTGAAGCTCCAGTTGCCATTTTCATCCGCGACGACAGAACCCAGTTTGGTATCGCCGTCATAAATCGTTATCGTGGCCCCAGCCTCTGCTGTCCCTTTAATCTCCGGGGTCGTATCGTCAGTGACATCTCCAGAATGGAGCACACCGGTGATGGGGCCCGCATTGTCAATGACCGCTATGTTCTGTGCCGCGGTAGGTAGCTCGGTATCAGTATCGGAGTCACTGTCAGCATCAGAATCACTATCCGCGTCGCTGTCAGCATCCGAATCACTATCTGAATCTGAATCCGAGTCGGAATCACTGTCAGAATCGGAATCACTATCTGAATCAGAATCACTGTCTGAATCAGAGTCGCTATCGCTGTCAGCATCCGTATCACTGTCGGAGTCTGAATCACTGTCAGCATCAGAATCGCTTTCAGAAACCGAAGAGTGGTGGTCTTTGTTTGAGGTGCCGGCGAACATTGCCGCAATACCCAGCAAAGCCGCGCCAGCCATGACCCAACCGGCAATACTTTGTCCCGCGCCACCGGTCGCGATGACTTCTGAAAGATCGCTAATCAGCGAATAGTGTGCCCCATCAGTACCCGCACCTTCTAGCCACCATAGCGCGCCGGTCTCATCATCCATAAGAACTAAATCACTGTGCTGTCCATGCTCATCCACAACGAAAAAGTTTTTAATTGTAACGGTGTCACCGTTTTGGAGTTTTAGAACAAGATCATTACCTTGTCGGGTATATGAACGAATATCCTCACGCTTGACGTGCAGGAGAACCACTGACTGCGTATTGAGATTAACTTGATTGCCATCGACGGTGTATTCAGCACCAGTTTCTTTCACTGTCACATTTATATTTTTCATCAGGTTGCACCCTTGAGATGAAGACGCAGTCAGAGGTATGAGATAATTCTTAATTATGCATCTTATTAGATATACCACTTAACGGAGTCCCGCAAGGTGAAAGCAAAATAATCAAATCACATTCTGTAATAAATTAAATTACTCAAATTACAATAACTTAAAATAATAAACTTACATTTTGAGATGTTAATAGAGACCATAAGAAAAATGATTGCTCACGGTTATTACAATGAAGATAAAATCATGGATAATACATTTCTTATATCACCAAACCTCCATTTTAACGCTACCCGAAAAATATCTGTGATATTAGTCATATAAATGACATGAGAAAAAACAATTATTTTTTTAAACTTTAAAATATTTTATAAGGATTCCCCATGTATTTTCTATGGTTTATTTATAAAAAATAAATTATCCTCGCGAGGAAATTTTAAGTAATAAGGGAGATAAAACCTGGACAATGTCTGTTAAATCCACAAAGAC
>NZ_VOJB01000078.1:0-86953 GCF_007910085.1 Klebsiella sp. ME-303
ATCCAGGGCGAGAGCATGATAACGTTTTAAAAATATTATCCCGACGCTGAACAAAGCGCACCAAATAACAAAAAAGGCCGCTTTCGCGACCTTTTTTAGAAAATAGCCAGAGATTACTCAGTGACTTTGGTTTTTAGCTCTTCGGCACCCTGCTTGGTTTTATCCCAGCCTTCTTTGCTGACCTCTTTGGTCTTATTCCAGCCTTTTTCGGTGCCTTCTTTAGTCGCGTTCCAGCCCTTCTCAGTCCCTTCTTTGGTCTTATTCCAGGTTTTCTGCGCGCCTTCGCTGACTTCGCTGCCTACGCTGTCGCTTTTGCCTTCTGCCGCGTGTTTGGCTTTCAGCTGCTGCTCTTCACCCTGGTGCTGGGCCTCGTGCAGTTTTTCTTTCGCGGTGTTCGCCCCTTCATGGGCCGCCGCGACGGTATCGTCGGTTGCGTGTGTCGTTGTTGCAGCAAAAACAGGAGCTGCTACCAGAATCGCAGATAACGCAATCATTGCTTTTTTCATAATGTCCTCTCTCGCTAACGAACTTAATGTTATGAGTCGCATTTAGCATGGCACAAGATTTTACCGTCTGGCTTTAGGGATTGTTCTTAAAACTGATTTCGGACTTTTCTATCGACTTTTGGTCTGCCGCGTCCCGCTTCTGATTGCGCGAATAAATTCCAACAAATTTGTTACATTTTAAGTCATTTGCCGTTGATATACTTGCCGTTTATGTTTACACGAGAATAATTCTCAGAATCATTATATTTATAAATTAGCAAACGGAACGCATATTATGGCAAGAAAATCAGTAGGTTCGTTCATCCTTACTGCCCTGATTTCCACTCCTCTCTGTAGCTTTGCCGCGCAATATCCGCTCACCGTCACCGATCTCGACGGCCGCGCGATTACGCTCCAGCATGAGCCACAGCGCATTATCCTGCAGGATGGTCGCGATATTATGGCCATGGCTCTGCTCGACCGCGACAACCCCTTCAGGCGCGTCGTGGCATGGAATAACCTGGCCAGAAAACAGGACATCAATACCTGGAAAATGCTGCAAGAGAAGTGGCCGCAATCCGCTCAGATCCTCGATATGGGCTTTAGCGATAAGGGCAACGTTGACCTTGAGAGCGTCATTTCCCGCCAGCCGGACCTGATGATCGCCCAGCTTCGCGCGAAGCCCGCGCTGGAGGAGAGCGGTGTCATCAGCAAGCTCAGCGCGCTGAATATTCCCGTGCTGTTCGTCGATTATGAAATCAACCCCGGCAAAGACACCGCCCCGAGTATCGATCTGCTGGGGAAAGTCCTTAACCGTGAAGAAAACGCCAAAGCCTATACCGACTATTACCGTCAGCAGCTGGACGCCATCCGCCAGAAAACCGCGAACATCACGCCGAAGGCTAACGTTTTTGTCGAGGCGCTGGCGGGTAATAGCGATGCCTGCTGCTTTACCCACGGCCACAACGGCTGGGGCGGTCTGGTCGAAGCCGTCGGCGCGAACAATATCGGCTCGCAGCTGCTGCCGGGCGCTTCCGGCTTTGTGTCGCTGGAAAAAGTGATTAGCATGAAGCCGGATGCCTATATTATGACCGGTTCAAAACGCGGGAATAGCCAGGTGCTGCCGCTCGGTTTACAGGCCGATCCTCAGGAGGTCAATCGCCAGGCGGAGCGGCTGCTATCGCGCACCGGCGTGAGCAACATCCCGACGATTGAAGCAAAACGCGCTTACGGCATTTACCACCACTTCTACAACCATCCGTGGAATATCGTCGGTATGGCGTATCTGGCGAAGGATATCTATCCCCAGACCTTCAGCGACCTCAACCCTGACGATAGCTGGCACTACATTGTCCGTCATTTCACCACCCTGCCCGATCTGCCGTTTGTTTTTTCCTGGCAACAAGGTGAGTAATTAGCCATGAGTCTCTCTCCTGAATCCGATATCGTCGCGTTCGGCGTCGATAGCCGTGACGTAATGGCAAACTACCGTCACATTGTGCGCCGCCGCGCCATCATGCTGCTGCTGCTGACGCTGTTGATTGTCGCCTCGCTGCTGCTCGACTTCGTGATGGGGCCATCCGGCCTGTCGCTGCAGGCGCTTTGGCAAACCCTTACCGACCCGGCCAGCGCCAGCGCCGGGACGCGGGCGATCGTCTGGGATATCCGCATGCCCTATGCGCTGATGGCGATCGTCGTCGGCCTGGCTCTCGGCCTCGCCGGGGCGGAAATGCAGACCATCCTTAACAATCCGCTGGCGAGCCCGTTTACGCTCGGCGTCTCCTCGGCGGCGGCATTCGGCGCGGCGCTGGCTATCGTGCTGGGGATAGGAATTCCCGGGGTTCCCGGCCAGTGGTTTGTCTCGGCCAACGCTTTTATCTTCGCCCTGCTGGCGGCGCTGCTGCTGGACGGCATTACGCGCTGGACCCAGGTCGCCACCTCCGGCGTCATTCTGTTCGGGATCGCGCTGGTGTTCACCTTCAATGCGCTGGTATCGATGCTGCAGTTTGTCGCCAACGAAGATACCCTCCAGGGACTGGTGTTCTGGACGATGGGCAGCATTGACCGCGCCTCATGGCAAAAGGTGGGGATCCTGCTTGCGATACTGGCGGTCGTCATGCCGCTATCAATGCGCAGCGCGTGGAAGCTGACCGCGCTGCGCCTCGGCGAGGACCGGGCCGTCAGCTTCGGCATCAACGTGCGCCGCCTGCGCCTGACCACCCTGCTGCGCATCAGCGTTCTGTCGGCGATTTCGGTGGCGTTCGTTGGCCCAATCGGTTTTATCGGCCTGGTGGCGCCGCATATCGCCAGGCTGGTTTTCGGCGAAGATCACCGCTTTTACCTGCCGGCCAGCGCGTTAATCGGCGCCCTCGTCCTGTCGCTGGCTTCGGTTGCGGCAAAAAACCTGATTCCCGGCGCAGTGATTCCGGTGGGTATCGTCACCTCGCTGGTGGGGGTGCCTTTTTTCCTGAGCATCATTTTGCGCCATCGGGGACACGTATGAGCCATGTTGTATCCGGACTGGCGCTGACCCATTTCAGCGCCGGTTATCCCAGACGTCAGGTGATCCGTGACCTGACGGTACCGCGGCTGCAGCGCGGTAAAATCACCGCGCTGCTCGGCCCCAACGGCAGCGGAAAATCCACCCTGATGCGGGCGATGGCCGGGCTGGGGCCGTCCGCGGGCGAGCTGTCGCTGGACGGTGAGAATCTGCTTGCCCTCCCCTTTGCCCGGCGTGCGGAAAAAGTGGTCTACCTGCCGCAGACGCTGCCCGCCGGCGTGCACTTGCGGGTGCTGGAGTCGATTATTGTCGCTCAACGCGCCGCCGGAGGAGCGCACAGCCCGGAAAATCAGGCGCAGGTGATGTCGCTGCTGCGCCAGCTAGGCATTGAACATCTGGCGCTGAGCTACCTCGACCGGCTATCCGGCGGGCAGAAGCAGCTCGTCGGCCTGGCGCAATCGCTTATCCGTCAGCCAGTCCTGCTGCTGCTGGATGAGCCCCTTAGCGCGCTGGATTTAAACTATCAGTTCCACGTGATGGATCTGGTGCGTGAGGAGACGCAGAGGCGCAACATCATCACGCTGGTGGTGGTTCACGACATCAATATCGCCCTGCGCCACGCAGATCACGTGCTGATGTTGAAAGAGGGACAACTGCTGGGGGACGGCGCGCCGGCCGAGGTGATTACCCCGCAGGCTCTGGCGGCGGTTTACGGCGTGCGCGGGCGCATCGAGCCCTGTTCTCAGGGGGTGATGCAGGTGATTATCGACGGTCTGGCGGCGGGGGCTTAAGCGGCTGCGGCGTTTCACATCAAGCCCTGAAGTCCCCTCTCTCCGGGGCTTTGCCGGAGGCGGCGCGCTGCGCCTCTCCGGCCTACCGCGTTATGCCGCCATCTCGCCCGCCGCCACCGGAAGCCCCTCCCGCCAGGCCGAATCATCACTCTTTTGCTAACCAGCTCACGTTTTTATGCCCTGATTGGCACTTTTCCGCCCGTGACGTTCCCCTCATTCTGTCGCTATGCTTTAATGTGCTAAACCGGTTTAATTAAGTTTAGCTATGGAGAATTTTCAACATGAATGCAAAAGTTTGGGTTCTGGGAGACGCAGTAGTGGACCTGCTGCCGGAGAGCGAAGGCCGCCTGCTGCGCTGCCCCGGCGGCGCCCCGGCTAACGTGGCGGTCGGTATCGCCCGCCTTGGCGGCGACAGCGGATTTATCGGCCGCGTCGGCGACGATCCGTTTGGCCGCTTTATGCGCCATACCCTGCAACAAGAGCAGGTCGACGTCAGCCATATGCGCCTCGACGGCCAGCACCGTACCTCAACCGTGGTGGTCGACCTGGACGATCAGGGGGAACGTACCTTTACCTTTATGGTGCGCCCCAGCGCGGACCTGTTCCTGGCGGAAGAAGACCTGCCGCAGTTTACCGCCAACCAGTGGCTGCACGTCTGCTCCATCGCGCTCAGCGCCGAGCCCAGCCGCAGCACCACCTTCTCGGCGATGGAAAGCATCAAACATGCCGGCGGCCGGGTCAGCTTTGACCCCAATATCCGCCCGGACCTCTGGCAGGATCAGGAGCTGCTGCACGCCTGCCTCGATCGCGCCCTGCGCTTGGCCAACGTGGTGAAGCTGTCGGAAGAGGAGCTGGTATTCATCAGCGGCAGTGATGATTTAGCCTACGGAATCGCCAGCGTGACCGAACGCTATCAGCCTGAACTGCTGCTGGTGACCCAGGGCAAAGCCGGCGTACTTGCCGCCTTTCAGCAGCAGTTTACCCATTTCAGCGCCAAGCCCGTTGTCAGCGTGGACACCACCGGCGCGGGTGACGCATTTGTCGCCGGACTGCTCGCAAGCCTTGCTGCCAACGGGATGCCGACGGATATCGCTGCGCTGGAACCGACGCTCACGCTGGCGCAAACCTGCGGCGCCCTGGCGACAACGGCGAAAGGCGCCATGACCGCCCTGCCATACCAGCGCGATCTTAATCGCCAGTTTTGATCCTTCAGGCCGCCGCGCGCGGCCCACTTTGTTGCATCCATCACATTTATTAAACCGGTTTAGCAAAATCCATTTCAAAATGTTAAGGGTCGTGTTTAACATAGCGCCTAAACCGGTTTAGCAAAAAACAACATTTTACATTTTCCTTTCGGGATGCAACCAGCATGTATAAAAAAAGCACACTCGCCGTCCTTATCGCTTTGCTAACCGGCGCCGCCTCAGCCCACGCGCAAACGGATCTCAGCACGATCGAAGCCCGTTTGATCGCCCTGGAAAAACGCCTGCAGGAGGCGGAAAACCGGGCACAGACTGCGGAAAACCGCGCCGAGTCGGCAGAGAAACAGGTCCAGCAGCTCACCGCGCAGCAGCAGAAAAATCAGGACACGACGCAGGAAGTGGTTCAACGTACCGCCAAACTCGAGAAGAAGGCCGATGAGAAAAGCGGCTTTGAGTTTCACGGCTACGCCCGCTCCGGCGTGATAATGAATGATTCCGCCGCCAGCACCAAATCCGGCGCCTACATGACGCCAGCGGGGGAAACCGGCGGGGCTATCGGTCGTCTGGGAAACCAGGCGGATACCTATGTTGAAATGAACCTTGAACACAAGCAGACCCTGGATAATGGCGCGACGACCCGTTTCAAAGTGATGGTCGCCGACGGACAAACCACTTATAACGACTGGACGGCAAGCAGCAGCGATTTGAACGTTCGTCAGGCCTTTGTCGAACTGGGCAACTTGCCCACCTTCACAGGGGCGTTTAAAGGCTCCACCCTGTGGGCCGGGAAACGCTTCGACCGCGACAACTTTGATATTCACTGGATTGACTCTGACGTTGTGTTCCTCGCCGGTACCGGCGGCGGTATTTACGACGTCAGGTGGAACGACAGCATCCGCAGCAACCTCTCGCTTTACGGGCGCAATTTCGGCGATATTGCTGACTCGAGCAACAGCGTGCAGAACTATATCCTCAGCATAAACAACTTCATCGGTCCGGTGCAGGTGATGGTCAGCGGGATGCGGGCAAAAGACAACGACGACCGTCAGGATACCAACGGTAACCCGGTCAAAGGCGATGCGGCAAATACCGGGGTACATACGCTGCTCGGCCTGCACAACGACAGTTTTTACGGTCTGCGTGAAGGCACCAGCAAAACCGCCCTGCTCTACGGTCACGGCCTGGGCGCGGAAGTTAAAGGTATCGGCTCTGACGGCGCGCTACGGTCGGGAGCCAACACCTGGCGCTTCGCCAGCTATGGCACCACCCCGCTCAGCGAAAACTGGTCTATCGCCCCGGCGATCCTGGCGCAAAGCAGTAAAGGCCGTTATGCCGATGGCGACAGCTATCAGTGGGCCACGCTCAACATGCGCCTGATCCAGGAGATCAACCAGAACTTCGCTCTCGCTTACGAAGGCAGCTACCAGTATATGGATCTCAAACCCGAAGGTTATAACGATCGTCATGCGGTAAACGGTAGCTTCTACAAGCTCACCTTCGCCCCGACATTTAAGGTCGGCAGCATCGGTGATTTCTTCAGCCGCCCTGAAATCCGCCTTTACACCTCGTGGATGGACTGGAGCAAAAAACTGAATAATTACGCCAGCGATGACGCGCTGGGCAGCAATGGTTTTACCTCGGGCGGCGAATGGTCGTTCGGTATGCAGATGGAAACCTGGTTCTGACGGTGAATGCCTGACGACAGGCCCCTCCGGGGCGACGACGCGCCTTTCATCGCCCCGGACACAATAACGACGCAGAGACTGCGCCCCCGTTAGCGCGGGACGACAACACGAATTTTTTTACGCATTCAGAGGGTACTATGGATTTTGAACAGATTTCCCGCTCGCTGCTTCCGCTTCTGGGAGGCAAGGAAAATATCGCCAGCGCCGCGCACTGCGCCACGCGCCTGCGCCTGGTGCTGGTCGATGACGCGCTGGCCGACCAGCAGGCTATCGGCAAAATTGAAGGGGTTAAGGGCTGTTTCCGCAATGCCGGGCAGATGCAGATTATTTTCGGCACCGGGGTGGTGAATAAAGTCTATGCCGCCTTTATTCAGGCGGCAGGTATTAGCGAATCCAGCAAATCGGAGGCCGCCGACATCGCGGCGAAAAAGCTTAATCCTTTCCAGCGCATCGCGCGCCTGCTGTCGAACATCTTCGTACCGATTATCCCGGCTATCGTCGCCTCCGGCCTGCTGATGGGCCTGCTGGGGATGGTCAAAACCTACGGCTGGGTTGATCCGAGCAACGCCCTCTACATCATGCTGGATATGTGCAGTTCGGCGGCGTTTATCATTCTGCCGATCCTGATTGGCTTTACCGCTGCCCGCGAATTCGGCGGTAACCCCTATCTCGGCGCGACGCTCGGCGGCATTCTGACCCACCCGGCGCTGACTAACGCCTGGGGCGTGGCCGCCGGTTTCCATACCATGAACTTCTTCGGCCTCGAAATCGCCATGATCGGCTATCAGGGGACGGTGTTCCCGGTTCTGCTGGCGGTGTGGTTTATGAGCATCGTTGAGAAGCAGCTGCGCCGCACGATCCCCGATGCCCTGGACCTGATCCTGACGCCGTTCCTGACGGTGATTATTTCCGGTTTTATCGCCCTGCTGATTATCGGCCCGGCTGGTCGCGCGCTCGGCGACGGCATTTCGTTTGTCCTCAGCACCCTGATTAGCCACGCCGGCTGGCTGGCCGGGCTGCTGTTTGGCGGTCTCTATTCGGTTATCGTCATTACCGGTATTCACCACAGCTTCCACGCCATCGAAGCCGGACTGCTGGGCAACCCGTCCATCGGGGTCAACTTCCTGCTGCCGATCTGGTCCATGGCCAACGTCGCCCAGGGCGGCGCCTGCCTGGCGGTATGGTTTAAAACCAAAGACGTCAAAATCAAAGCCATTGCGCTGCCCTCGGCGTTTTCCGCTATGCTGGGCATCACCGAGGCGGCGATTTTTGGTATCAACTTACGCTTCATGAAGCCGTTTATCGCGGCGCTGATCGGCGGCGCGGCGGGCGGCGCGTGGGTCGTGTCAGTGCACGTCTATATGACCGCAGTCGGCCTGACGGCGATTCCCGGCATGGCCATCGTGCAGGCCAGCTCGCTGCTGAACTACATTATCGGCATGGTCATCGCCTTTGGCGTCGCTTTCGTCGTCTCTCTGCTGCTGAAATACAAAACGGACGCTGAATAATGTCACTACCATCACGTCTGCCTGCGATTTTGCAGGCCGTTATGCAGGGCCAGCCGCGCGCGCTGGCCGATAGCCATTATCCGCGCTGGCACCATGCGCCGGTGACCGGGCTGATGAACGACCCCAACGGCTTTGTCGAGTTTGCCGGGCGCTATCATCTGTTCTACCAGTGGAACCCGCTTGCCTGCGATCATAAGTTCAAGTGCTGGGCGCACTGGAGTTCAGAGGATCTGCTGCGCTGGCGGCATGAGCCTATTGCGCTAATGCCGGATGAAGAGTACGACCGCAACGGCTGCTACTCCGGCAGCGCGGTGGATAACAACGGTACGCTCACCCTGTGCTATACCGGCAACGTGAAGTTTGACGACGGCGGCCGAACCGCGTGGCAGTGCCTGGCGACGGAAAACGCCGACGGTACCTTCCGCAAAATCGGTCCGGTCCTGCCGCTGCCGGAGGGCTATACCGGCCACGTGCGCGACCCGAAGGTCTGGCGGCATAAAGACCGCTGGTACATGGTACTGGGAGCGCAGGATCGGCAAAAGCGCGGTAAGGTGCTGCTGTTCAGCTCCCCGGACCTTCATCAGTGGCGCAGCAAGGGCGAAATCGCCGGCTACGGCCTCAATGGCCTCGACGACGCTGGCTATATGTGGGAGTGTCCGGATCTGTTTCCGCTCGGCGACCAGCATATTCTGATCTGCTGCCCGCAGGGGATTGCCCGCGAAGACGAGCGCTTCCTCAATACCTATCCGGCGGTATGGATGAGCGGCGATGTCGACTACGACCGCGCCGCGTTCAAACACGGCGAGCTGCACGAACTGGACGCCGGGTTTGAGTTTTATGCCCCGCAAACCATGCACACCAGCGATGGCCGCCGCCTGCTGGTCGGCTGGATGGGCGTCCCGGACGGTGAAGAGATGCTTCAGCCGACGCTTGCCAGCGGCTGGATCCACCAGATGACCTGCCTGCGCGAGCTGGAATTTATCGACGGCCGGCTCTACCAGCGTCCGCTGCGCGAGCTGACCGCCCTGCGCGGGGAGGCACACGGCTGGCAGGGGAACGCACTGCCGCTGGCGCCGATGGAAATCGCCCTGCAAACCGCCGGCGACGACGCGCTAAGCCTTGATTTCGGCGGCGCGTTAACCCTGGAGCGCGACGCCAGCGGTATCCGTCTGGCGCGACGCAGCCTCGCCAGCGACGAAATGCACTATCGCTACTGGCGCGGCGAGGTGCGCTCGCTGCGGATTTTCATCGATCGGTCGAGCGTGGAGATTTTCATCAACGACGGCGAGGGGGTGATGAGCAGCCGCTGCTTCCCCGATTATCCGGCGCAGCTGATTTTCTCCGGCAGCGCGCCGGATGCATTCTGCTACTGGCCGCTGCGAACATGCATGATAGAATAAGCGTTTTGCTTTCAGGCTCATGGCGTCGTAATGAAAACCAAACGCGTAACCATTAAAGATATCGCCGAACTGGCGGGCGTTTCCAAAGCGACCGCCAGCCTGGTGCTGAACGGTCGTGGCAAGGAGCTGCGCGTGGCGCAGGAAACGCGCGAGCGCGTGCTGGCGATTGCCCGCGAGCAGCACTATCAGCCGAGCATTCACGCCCGCTCGCTGCGCGATAACCGCAGCCACACCATCGGCCTGGTGGTGCCGGAGATCACCAACTACGGCTTTGCGGTCTTTTCCCATGAGCTGGAGATGCTGTGCCGCGAAGCGGGCGTCCAGCTGCTGATCTCCTGTACCGATGAAAACCCCGGTCAGGAGAGCATGGTGGTCAATAACATGATTGCCCGCCAGGTCGACGGTCTGATCGTCGCCTCCTGTATGCACAGCGATGCCGACTACCTGAAGCTCAGCGAACAGCTGCCGGTGGTGCTGTTTGACCGCTGTCCTACTGAAAGCGCGCTGCCGCTGGTGATGACCGATTCGATTACCCCGACGGCGGAGCTGATTTCCCGCATCGCGCCTCAGCATCACGATGAGTTCTGGTTTTTAGGCGGCCAGCCGCGTCTGTCGCCCTCCCGCGATCGCCTGGCCGGGTTTACGCAGGGTCTGACTCAGGCGGGCATTGCGCTGCGCCCGGAGTGGGTGATCAACGGCAACTATCACCCCAGCTCCGGCTATGAGATGTTCGCCGCCCTCTGCGCGCGCCTGGGCCGGCCGCCAAAGGCGCTGTTTACCGCCGCCTGTGGTCTGCTGGAAGGGGTGCTGCGCTATATGAGCCAGCACCATTTGCTGGATTCAGACATCCACCTGGCAAGTTTTGACGATCACTATCTCTACGATTCGCTGTCGCTGCGTATTGATACCGTACAGCAGGACAACCGCCAGCTGGCCTGGCACTGCTACGATTTAATCAGTCAGTTGATCGAGGGCAACACGCCTGAACCGCTACAGCGCTACCTGCCGGCGACGCTGCAGTTTCGGCATCGGTGATACTACGGAGGTTTAAAAGGTTATCGAAACGCGTTAACGGACTATTTGTCTTGCCGCGTTGAAAATGCAGTGGCACCGGACGCATTAAAGCCACGACTTACGTAGTCTCAAAATCTCTTCTGGCGCGCCTTCAAATATGAAAGGATTTAAAAACATCCTTCCCCAGAAGAGTTTTCTGTCCACTTCACTTAACCCCACCTCATCGCCGAGGGCTTTCCAGTTCATATGGACCGTATCGAGATAATGGGCAATAAGCTCAATGGCTTCACGTCTGCTCAGTAAAAAACGGTCGGCAGCCGACAGGCAAACCGCAAGGTTACTCATCCGATTTTCGCCTACGATCAGCATAGCCTGCGTGGCTTCATTGCCGGCTCTCCCTTGAGGACAAATGTCATATGCAGGCGTCAGGCTAAGCCTTTTACCATCCCAAAATGCCGCATGGTTTCTGGCATGATCGTCGGTATTACCACAAATAATGTTAAAAACAAGCCGCCCAAACAGCTCCCGCAGCGTCTCTTTAGGGGCACTAAAACGCTGACGTATAATGTCCGCCAAATCTTCATAGCTCGCATATCTTGCCATCATTTCATCAAGACCAAAGATAGTCAGCGCTGACACCATCAGGCGGCGTTGCCAACCGGTCTTGCTTTGGACGCGATCAAAACGCTCGATAAGCAAAACATCTTTACCAGCAGTATGGCGAAAGAGAACAGGCGCAACATTCAATCCAACGCAGCCTGCCAGGCGCATGGCGATATATTCGCCTTTAACAACATTATAGGTATCTGTTGAAGAAGAAAATTTAGCGATAAATTTACGATTCCCAAATTCGATCATCGCTTTTGGTCGTGCTCCACCGAGTGAAGTGCCGTGAAATAACGCCTGTTCAAGATCGACGGTTAACGGTATACCGTTTTCCACCATCGACGCTGCCTGCATAAGCTCTTCAAGCGATGCTCCTCGGGCCGCGCGTGGAACGTACTCCGTCGCAGAGCGCTGAAAATCAAGACC
Source organism: Klebsiella sp. ME-303 (assembly GCF_007910085.1). Taxonomy (NCBI): domain Bacteria; kingdom Pseudomonadati; phylum Pseudomonadota; class Gammaproteobacteria; order Enterobacterales; family Enterobacteriaceae; genus Klebsiella; species Klebsiella sp. ME-303. Next base: position 11,618 of record NZ_VOJB01000078.1, read on the forward strand.
ACCAATCCGATCGGAACCGGACTCAAGTAAGTAGGTCATTTCATCCAGGGTGTTGGGATCGGTCTCTCTGCCTTGTGCGCCCATCAGTCGGTTCAGAATAACTCGCCGCCCCCAGGCATCAGGAGCTCCATCGCGTAACGCGCCAGCCATTTGCAAACCAGGGGCAGGTACAATTGCGCCTCTGACTAAAGGAAGCTCCGGCACATAAACCGCTATCGCCTCTTTCCGCTCCAGATAACTGCGGCCGTAGTTGAAAATAAACCGACCGTTGTCTCTGCTTAACACTCCGGCGACAACGGGTTCTGTTGCTCCAGGCAGCCAGATCCAGACATACACTTGCTCAAGGCTATTCTCAGAAGTCATCATTTATCACCTTCCTTGAGTGATGAACCGCACGCGGCATTAATGACAGCGTTTTCTCTGCATTAGCAATATGTAACGCCAGAGCAGAACGATCTGGCGTAAACAGCGGCACGCCCACTATTGTCGCCAGTTCAAATACCGCGCCAATCGCACATCCCATATCGCCTTCCTCAGCACGATAAACCAGCCCACGCGACACGCCAGCACGTTCTGCCAGCTCCTCGATAGTGAGTCTGGATTCTATGCGTGCGGTGCGGATCATCATTCCCAGCAACCGTGCTGCATCGCGACTGTAACGAGAGTAGGTTCGGGTTGACGGCTTTGCCATAATGCTTCTCTTGTCTTATTAATAGAACGTAGTTAGCGATTATAACCTGTTTATAGAACACTACAAATGAGCCAACTCAGTCATTCCAAAGAGCTCATGTCCCATAAAAAAAACAGAAATAGCTATTACGCCCCATTAAAAGAACACAATCACGCATCCAGTCCCGCGATCCGCACCAGATGAACGGTGAGCCACAGCAGCTCGTTGCCGCCGAGGGTGATATCGAGCTGGGCTTTGACGTAATCGCGGATTAGCAGCGCGCAGCGGTATGCGTCCGGATACGCCTTAATCACCTGCACCAGCAGAAAACTGTCCCGCGCGCCGTCCAGCTCCCCCTCCTGTAAACGCTGGAGGAAAAACTGCATATGGACCAAAAAGCGCGAGTAGTTTATCGATTCGGTGTCTATCTGCTGCTTAAAGTGGTACTGCACGAGATTAAAAATATCCTTCAGCATTTTCACCGACTGCATGGTCTGCGCCACGTCGTCGCCCTCGCTCTGGCCGTTTACCAGATGAAAGGCGATATTCCCGGCTTCCTCCTCCGGCAGTTCGATCCCGTACTGCTGGCGAATAATCGTCACCGCCTCGCTGGCGACGCGGAACTGCTGCGGATAAAAACGCCTGACTTCCGGCAGCAGGCGATTTTGAATGGCGATCCCTTTACGGCTGCGCTCGATGGCAAAGGTCAGGTGGTCGGCGAGGGTAAAGAAAATCTGCTCGCGAACCTTGCCGGCGAGCTGCAGATTGGCGCGGGAAATAATCATCGCCGCCATTTCGATGACCTCATCCGGAATGGCGGAGAGCGCCTCAAGATAGCCGCTGCGCGCGCCGAGCGTCTGGGTCACGAACAGCTTCTCTATCTTCTCCGGGGCGATCTCGTCCCCGGGTCTGCTATTGAAACCAATGCCTTTCCCCATGACGATAACCTCCCTGTTATCGTCGTCCATAGAGAGCACGAGGCTATTATTGAGCACCTTCTGAACAATCATCTCTGCGACTCGTCGTGGTTGCCGTTCTGCGCGATGACATCCTTATACCACCAGAAGCTGCGTTTGCGGATCCTTTGCAGGCGCTTCAGGTCATCCTCGCCGCGATCGACATAAATAAAACCGTAGCGCTTGGCGTATCCCTGGTGAGTGCTGACCACGTCAATCGCCGCCCACGGGCAGTAGCCCATCAGCTCGACGCCGTCGGCAATCGCCAGCCGCATCTGTGCGATATGCGCGTCGAGGAAGGCGATGCGATAGTCGTCATTTACCGTCCCGTCATGCTCCAGCTTGTCCGGCGCGCCCATCCCGTTTTCGCTAATCAGAATCGGCAGACCGTAGCGCTCGCACACTTTACGCAGCGTCAGGCGCAGCCCCACCGGGTCAACAACCCAGCCGTAAGGGGTTTTGCCAACCCACGGATTTTCCGCCGGACGATAAACCCCCTCTTCGCCCAGCATAATTTGCTGATCGCCCGCGCGGGGCGCAACGTCGCCGCCGTCGCCCCGGCTGGCGGCAATGGTGGCGGTCGAGTAGTAGTTAATGGCGATAAAGTCCGGCCTCCCCTGCTGCAAAATCAGCGCATCTTCCGGCTGCACCTCCGGCGCAAGGCCGCGATCCTGCATATAGGCCCACGCCAGGGCGTTGTAGCGCCCATGCACCGCAACATCCAAAAAGCTCCAGCAGCGCAGCGTCTCCCAGTTATGCGCGGCGATGGCGTCCTCCGGCTTACAGCTTTCGGCGTACATCGACGTGGTGTTTATCGCCGGGCCGATGCGCAGCCCGGGGAACTCACGGTGGCACAGGGCGAAGATCTGCGCCTGGGCCAGCATCATATGATGATTCTGCTGGTACAGCGCCTTCTTATCCGGCAGTTCACGATCGGCGGGCACGCCAATCGCGCCGGGATGCAGAATCATGGTGTTCTGTTCGTTGATGGTCAGCCAGAGCGGAACTTTGGCGGCAAATTCGCTGAACAGCAGCCTGGCATAGCGCACGAATGCCTCCCCGGTTTTGCGGTTCAGCCAGCCGCCTTTTAGCTCCAGCGCCCACGGCAGGTCGAAGTGGTAGAGCGTCACGATGGGGGTGATCCCGTGGCGCGTCAGGGCGTCGATCAGGCGGTGATAAAAGGCCAGCCCATCCGGATTCACCGGGCCATCGCCGTCAGGTATCACCCGCGACCAGGCCACCGAAAAACGGTAGGCCTTCAGCCCCATCTGCGCCATCAGCGCGACGTCCTCCTCCACGTGATGATAGTGGTCGCTGGCGATGCGGAAGTCCGCCGTTCCCGGCGGATGGCTAAGCATGTCGACTACCGACGGTCCTTTACCGTCTTCATTCCACGCCCCCTCAACCTGATAGGCTGAGGTGGACGCGCCCCACAGAAAACCGTCCGGGAACCGGGCCTGCTGTTGATAAATCATGGCTGCGCCTCCTTAACGGATTGCACCATCAGGGGTTCGCCGTAATCCACCTGCGCGGCGGCGGTGAGGCGCAGAGCGTGCTGCCCATCGCCGTTGACCACAATCACCGGGGTAATCAGGTCGTATCCGGCCTGTTTGATGGCGGGAATATCAAAGCGGATCAGAACCTGCCCCGCCTCCACCCTATCCCCCACCTTCAGCGATGAGCTAAAGTGCTGGCCGTTAAGATTAACGGTATCAATACCGATATGGATCAGCAGCTCAACACCGCTGTCGCTCTGCAGGCCAACGGCGTGGCAGGAGGGCAGAAACATCATTACCGTGCCGCTAAACGGCGCGCGCAGTACCCCTTCTTCGGGACGAATCGCCAGCCCCTCGCCCAGCAGGCCGCCGGAAAAGACGTCGTCGTTCACGTCGCTGAGCGCCACCACCTGGCCGCGCAGCGGGCTGAAGACTTCGGTCCCCCCCTCGCTTGTCGGGCTGACCGCAGGCTGCGGCGTCTCGCTCACCGCGTCTTGTTCCTCAGGAACGTCTTTAAAAGCGATAAACCAGGTCAGGGTAAAGGTCACCACGATGGAAATCGCGCAGGTCACCAGCGCATGGACGATGTTCATCGGGTTTTCGCCGATAAACGCCGGCAGCGCCGCGAGGCCTGGCGAGACAAACGCGTAGCGCACCAGCCCGCTCACCCCGGCGTAGACCCCGGCGCAGCCGCCGCCGATCATCGCGGCAATCAGCACCCGGCGGAACTTGAGCAGCACCCCGTACAGCGCCGGTTCGGTGATCCCCAGCAGCGCGGTAAAGCCCGACGAAGAGGCCAGCTGGCGCAGGTTGCTATTTTTGGTTTTCAGCGCCACGCACAGCGTCGCCGCTCCCATTGCCACGTTTGAGGCCAGCATCCCCGGGCCGTTAATCATCTCGTAACCGCTTTTACTCAGCTGACCGGTGGCGATCGGCGTCATCGCCCAGGCGGTGCCGGTAATGATCAGGAAGGGCTGCAGGGTGCCCATCAGCATCGGGATTAACCAGCTGGCGTGGCGGTCGATAGCGCCCGCCCCGGCGGCGACCAGATCGTTAAGCAAAATGCCCGCCGGGCCGACCACCACCAGCGCCAGCGGCGCGGTAATCAGCAGAATCAGCATCGGCTTAACGAAAAACTTGATAATCGATGGCGACACTTTTTCGGCGAAGCGCTCCACCCACGACATCAGCCACACGGTCAGAATAATCGGCAGCACCGAACCGGCGTAATCGGAAAGCAGGACGTTGATGCCGACAAAATCCACCGCTTTACCGGCCGCCAGCATCTGGCCGATGCCCGGATGCAGCAGCACGCCCGCGAGGGTCATCGCCAGAATCGGGTTGCATTCAAACTTCAGCGATGCGCCGTAGGCCAGCAGCACCGGCAGGAAGAAGAAGGCGGCGTCGGCAATAATATTCAGCAGCTGATACGTCGAGCTGGTTTCGCTAATCACCCCCGTGAGCTTGAGAATGGCCAGCAGCGCTTTAATCATCCCCGCGCCGGTAATCGCCGGGATCACCGGGGTAAAGGTGGTCGAAATAACGCTGATAATCCGGGCGACGATGCCGGCCGGCTTCGCGTTTTTATCGCCGCCTGCCGGGCCTTTTTTCTCCGGCAGCGCCTTATTGAGCCGTCGGTAAACCTGCTGCACCTCATTGCCGATAACTATCTGGAACTGGCCGCCCTTCTCCACTACGCTGATCACGCCGGGAAGGGCGCCAATCTGCGCATCGTTAACCTTTGCGCGGTCGTTGAACTCCATGCGCAGCCGGGTCGCGCAATGGGTGAGCATACGGATGTTCTCCGCACCGCCCACCGCGTGGAGGATTTTGTCTGCTGTTTCGTTATAGTTCATAGTGTTCCCTGGTGTTGGGGCAAAAAAAAAGACCAAAACAGAGACGCTCCCCTTGGCGGGAGAGCATTTCTATTTTGGTCTTGCCTGCTTTCGCAGTAGCACGCCATCATAAAAATGGGTTATTTCGGCGGATTATCTAAGCGCCCCTGCGTAATGACAATGGCGACCGAACAAAAGTGTGAACTGGATTAAGTAAATTCTTATTTAAAATAATTTATGGCCTACGGCGATAGCGGCTGCAGGCCATAAAAAATCAATGCTTTTTGCGGTTGCGGCGCATATCTATAGTCACCGCCGCGACGATAATGATGCCTTTGATAATATCCTGCACGTAGGCGTCGACGCCGACAAAGGTAAACCCGCTTTTAATCAGGCCGAGGATCATCGCGCCGATTAAGGTCCCGGTGATGCGCCCCACCCCGCCCATCAGGCTGCTGCCGCCGATAACCGCCGCGGCGATAGCATCCAGTTCGTAGGACATGCCCATGCTCGACTGCCCGCTGCTGACGCGCGCCGCCAGCACCACGCCCGCCAGGCCGGAGAGCGCCCCGGCGATGGCATAGACGATCACCAGGTATTTATTCACGTTGATACCGGAGACCTTGGCCGACGTCATGTTACCGCCGATAGCGTAAACGTATTTACCGTAGCGGGTATGCTTCAGGGCGATATGGAAGACCGCGGCGACGACGAAGAAAATAATCACCGGCATCGCCCCCTGGCCGATGGCGGTAAAGCTGTCGGATAAGAAGCTGATTGGGTTGCCCTGAGTGTAGTACTGCGCCAGACCGCGCGCCGACACCATCATTCCAAGCGTCGCGATAAACGGCGGGATGCCGGTGCGGGTCACCAGAAAGCCGTTGGTTAAGCCGCACAGAAGACCGACGCCGATGCCGGCGCCAATCGGGATAATCGCCGGCATATTGACCAGCGACGGGAACATCGGCGACAGGCTATCGGAGGTTTGCGCGAGGCTTGCCGCCACCACGGCGGCGAGAGCGATCACCGAGCCGGAGGAGAGGTCAATGCCGGTGGTAATAATGACCTGGGTGACCCCGACGGCGATAATACCGATAATCGCTACCTGCAAAACAATTAATATCAGGCGATTGGTGTTTAATAAAAAGGACTGGTCGCGGACGTACCAGCCGGCAATTTCAAACGTCAGGGCAATCACCAGCATGACGATAAATATCCCGGTATCTTTCGGCAGCCGGTGGCGTAATTGCCCAAAGAAAGAGGGTTTCTCAGTGATCGGGGTCGCCGTTATTTTCATATTGCTCATTCTCTGTGCCTCAATGGGATGCCAACGACAAAATGGTTTCCTGGTCGGCGTCCTCTTTATTGAGGATGCCGGTAATACGCCCTTCATGCATGACCATCACCCGATCGCTCATCCCGAGAATCTCCGGCAATTCTGAAGAGACCATAATCACCGCCACGCCGCGGTTGGCCAGCTCGCTGATCAGATGGTAAATTTCCGCTTTCGCCCCGACGTCGATTCCGCGCGTCGGCTCATCGAGAATCAGTATTTTCGGCTGGGCCAGCAGCCAGCGGGCAATCAGTACCTTCTGCTGATTACCGCCGCTGAGGTTATTAATAATCTGATCCATGGTGGGGGTTTTAATATTCAGGCGGCGGATCTGCTCCATGCAGTCTTCGGCCATTTTGAGGTGCTGAACAAAGCCGGTTTTACCGATATATTCCGGCATTTTGACGATGCTCATATTCTCCAGCACCGACAGCACGAGAAACAGTCCGGACTTTTTGCGGTCTTCCGTCAGCAGCGCCATCCCTTTTTCAATCGCCGTCGAAGGCGAGTCAATCGTGACCGGTACTCCCTCAATCAGCACTTCGCCGCTATCGGCTTTATCCATGCCGAACAGGCTCTCCATCACTTCGCTACGCCCGGCCCCCACCAGCCCCGCCACGCCGAGGATTTCGCCGCGGCGTACGCTAAAGTTGATATCGTGAAAGACCCCCTTGCGCGACAGATTGCGGACGGTCAGCACCTCTTCGCCAATGGCGTTATTGAACTTGGGAAAGAGCTGGGTGAGCTCCCGGCCGACCATCTGGGTGATCAGCGACTGACGGGTAAACTCGGTGGTATGTTTACTGCCGACCCAGGTGCCATCGCGAAATACGCTGATCTCATCGGTAATCGCGAAAATCTCATCCATTTTATGGCTGATATAAATAATGGCTTTTCCCTGCTGGCGTAAATCGCGAATAATGGTAAACAGATGCGCCACTTCGCTTTCGGTTAACGCCGAGGTCGGCTCATCCATAATCACAATATCCGCGTTCCACGAAACCGCTTTGGCAATTTCCACCATCTGCTGGGAGGCGATACTTAACTCCCCCACCAGCCGGTCGGCGGATAGCCGGATATTGAGTTTATCCAGCAGATCCTGCGTCTGGCGGGCAAGCTGGCGATGATCGACAAAACCGTATTTCATCGGCTCGCGGCCGAGCCAGATATTTTCCGCCACCGTCATATGCGGCACCAGATTCAGCTCCTGGTGGATCATCGAGATCCCGGCGCGCAGCGCGTCCATCGTATCCTGAAACTGGACCGGCTCCCCTTTAACGCGGATCGCGCCCTTATCGGGACGGTAGATCCCGATCAGGCATTTCATCAGCGTGGATTTTCCGGCGCCGTTTTCGCCCATCAGCGCGTGCACCGTCCCCGGGCGCACGCGTAATGAGACGTTGTCGAGCGCCTTCACGCCGGGGAAGAATTTGCTGATCCCTTCGGCTTCAAGTGCAAAAGCGTTCATACTTCACCTCCGTACCCTGAGCGACTATTTCTGGTTGCGATTAACGAACTCAGCCATGTTGTCTTTGGTGATCAGCTGGTAAGGGACGTCGATGATCTTTTCCACTTTCTCGCCGTTGGCCAGCTTAATGGCGGCATCCACCGCGCCTTCGCCCTGCCCTTTGGCATCCTGGAAAATCGTGGCGATCATCTTGCCGTTTTTGAGCATTTGCAGGGCATCGGGCGTCCCGTCCACCCCGGCTATCAGGATATGGTTCGGGTTTTTACCCAGTGCCTGCAGCGCGCCGATGGCCATTTCATCGTTGTTGGAGGCGATGGCCTGAATGTCTTCGCCGCTGGTCATCCAGTTGCTGACCACGTCAACGGCATCGTTGCGGGTAAATTTCGCGGTCTGCTTCTGCACGATTTTGATATCCGGGTACTTCGCCACCACCTCTTCGACGCCTTTGGTGCGGTCACGGGTCGATTCATTCGCCAGGTCGCCGAGCAGAATGGCGACGTTCCCTTTGCCGTTCATCGCTTTGGCTAACGCTTCCATCTGTAAGCGCCCCGCCAGCACCGAGTCGGAGCCAACGTAGGCCATTTTGTCGGTCAGCTGCGCCTGCGGGCGGCGGTTAACAAAGATCAGCGGAATGCCCGCTTTGGTCGCCTGGTCCATAATCGGTTTGACCGCGTTGGTGTCGACCGGGTTGACGATAATCGCGTCGACGCCCTGGCCAATAAAGTTCTGTACCTGCTGTAGCTGCTGGGAGACGTCGCCTTTGGCATCTTCCACCTGCGCCTTAACGCCATCTTTTTGCATCTCTTTTTGCATTGCGGTGCGCAGAATCGTCAGGAAGTTGTCATCGAATAGCGCCATGGAAACACCGACCGAAATATCTTTCGCCATCACGACCGCTGGCAGCATGCAGGCTATCAAAGAGGCAACAACCGTTTTCTTAATATTCATCGTTGATCCTTTATTTTCAGGTACATCGGTTAGGTAAGGTAAAATGAAAAAATAGTTTCATTAATTGTGCGTTAAGCGCCTGCTTTTCCAGCTTTTTGAAAAAACAGCCCGCGCGCTGGTGCATTTTTTGTTGTTGATCGAAATCACAAAATTCAGTTGTTTTAAAATGGTTTTTTGAAACATTAGTCCATTTATAGAGGAAGAAAAATTCCAGACCGTTTATTTCATTAACAACACATATGAAACTTTTATAAGTAAATAACTGAAATGAAAATTTTAAAACTGCGTGTTAACAGAACTTTGACACACATCTAACATTGACGCATAAATGCGCAAAAAATGAGAGGCAGGCGACGGTTTGCCGCGCGGCGCGCCGATAGCGGCAGCGGTTTAAAACGAGACAGGAGATAGGGTGTAAAAGGGGATGTCGCCCCGCGGGCCGCGGGCGCTCAGTCGACGTTTTCAGCGCTGTAAAGGATAAATTCGACCTTGCCGTCGCTGAACAGATGCGGCTGATAGCCGGTTTCCAGATGGCGCAGGGCCAGCTCCACCGCCAGACGGGCATGCTGGCGCGGGTTTTGATCGATCGTCAGCGCCATTCCCCCCTGGGCCAGCTGTTCACGGGTGGTGCTGTAGCGTTCATGGGTCATCCAGCAGCACTCGCCGTAGCGGCGATGGCGAGCCAGCGCCTGCGCCACCTGCGTGTTGCCCAGCCCGGTATTGTAGATGCCCACCACGTCGCGGTTGCGGCGCAGGGCCTCTTCCAGCAGGCGGTCGATTCGCTGTCGGTTGTCCTCCCCCGCCAAAACCTCGCCCAGCAGCAGATGCGGAAAGCGCTGGCTAATCACCTCGCGAAATCCCTGAATCCGCAAGCGATGAGCGCTGAAGTCCTGGCGCCCGCTGAGCATCAGCACTTCTCCAGACCGGTGCGCCATTAACCCCATCATCATGCCCGCGGTGCGGCCGGCCTGCTGCTGATCGATCCCGACGTGGCAAAGCCTCTGCGCGCCGGGGAGATCGGTGACCAGCGTAATCACCGGCACGTTCGCCTCGCGACACTGGCGCAAGGCGTCATAGACCCGCGGATGTTCGTTGCCAAAGACAATTATCGCATGGCGCTTTTTGCTGCTGCGGATAAGGCTTTTCGCCAGCTTTTCCGGCGCGGACTCCGCCACCAGCGTGCGGTGCAGCGTCAGCCGGCGATAGCCAAGGCTATCCGCCACGTCGGCGAAATCCTGCGTCAGACGGGAGAAAAAGCGCGAATCGTTATCGCTGAGAAACACTTCTATTTGCCACGGGAGACGGCGCTCTTCCGGCAGAATGCGCTTCAGCCCGGCCTCCCGCGCGGCCTGCAGCACCCTGCGCGTGGTTTCCGGCGACACGCCGCCGCGTTCGTTAAGCACCCGGTCAACGGTCGCGACGCCCACGCCAATCCGTTTAGCCAGCGCCTCCAGCGAAATGCTTTTCATCGTCTCGTCTCCCCCATGATGGAAATCCATCAAAACGCCCGTGTCGGTCAGTGTAGCAAACGGATTACTTTGGCAACGCTAAATCCCTCTTTCTGGAGAAAAAAATGACCTGCATTCGTTTTGCATTGTTGGGCAGCGGTTTTATTGGCCAGGTTCACGCCGCCAGCCTAGCTCGCCATGAGCGAACCCTTCTGGCCATGGTGGCCGACGCCGATCCCGAGCGGGCGAAAGCGCTGGCTTCCCGCTACGGCGCGCGGGCGGTAACCGTTGCCGAAGCCATCAATAGCGACGCCATTGACGCGGTACTGATCGCCAGCTCGACGCCTTCACACGCGGCGCTGCTGGAAGCCGCCGCGCGCGCGGGAAAAGCGGTCTACTGCGAAAAACCGATCGATCTTTCGCTGGCCCGCGCCCGCCAGGTCGTCGAGAAAGTGCTGCCGCTCGGGGTACCGGTGACCGTTGGCTTTAACCGCCGCTTCGACGCCAGCCACCAGCAGCTGCGCCGGGAGATCGAGGCGGGCGCGATTGGCAAAATCGAACTGGTTCAGATGGTGTGTCGGGCATCGGTTATGCCGCCGCTGGAATATCTGCGCAGCTCAGGCGGCCAGATGCGCGACCAGGCGATTCACTTCTTTGACCTGCTGCGCTTTCTTACCGGTGATGAAGTGACGACCGTCGCCGCGCTGGGGGCTGCGCTGGCGCTGGCGGAAATTGCCGAATTCGACGATGTCGATACCTCCATTGTCATGCTGCGGATGCGCGGCGGCGCGCTGGCGCAGCTGGACAACACCCGGCGCACCGGCCACGGCTACGATGAGCGCATTAGCCTGCTTGGCCCGCAGGGAGTGATAGAGTCCGGCAGCCAGGCATCGCGCGGCGTCACGCTGTGGCAGGGAGCGCGCTGCATTCAGCCCGGCCTCTATCCGGACTGGTTCAGTCGCGTCGAGGGGTCGTACTACGCGCATCTGGATGCTTTTGTCCGCTCGCTAGGCGGAGAAGCGGTGCCGGACCTGCCGGGGCTGCTGGACGGGCTGCGGGCGCAGGCTATCGCCGAAGCCGCCGTGCTTTCCCTGCGGCAAGGGCAGTTTGTCAGCGTCGAACCGCTGGCGTAAAAAAGCCCCGTATGCGGTCGGCATACGGGGCAACGGCGCGCCGTTAACGCTCCTCGTTAAATATCACGCCAATCTGCCGCCGCACTTCGTCCATCACGCTCAGGTTTTCCAGCACCCTGGCCAGCGGGCGGATCGGCGAGTCCGTAAGCCCTTGCCCCACGCACCAGGCAAAATGTTCGGCCTGATAAAACAGCTGGTCGTAGCGGTTGCGCGGCTCCTCCCAGCGCAGCACCTGCCCGCCCTGGCTGGCGGCGAGGGTAAAATTCCCCGGCGCGTAGAACTGCCCGTCGAGGGTAAGGGTCGCATCGCGCCCGGCCACCACCGCGCCGCCCGGCGTGTTGCTGAACAGGGTGGTATTGAGCAATCCCTGTAAGCCGTTTTCCCAGTTAAACAGCATCGAAATCTGCCCGTTGACGCCTCTTTGGGCGGGACGCCCGCGGGCGATAATGTCCTGCGGCACGCCGCCGACCATCACGCAGAATGAGGTCAGATAGCTGCCGAGATCCATCATCGGCCCGCCGGCGAGATCGGCATTAAAAATGCGATGATCCGGGGTAAAAAACTCGCCGTGATCGGCGAGCAGCGTGTGCAGATCGCCCAGCACGCCGTCCTCCAGCAGCTGGCGAATCACGTCATACTTCGGCGCGTAGTCGCACCACATCGCCTCCATCGCCAGGGTCCCCTGCTTCATGGCCTCCGCTTTCAGCGCCGCGCCTTCCCGCCGGTTCAGCGCAAACGGCTTTTCAATCAGCACATGTTTGCCCGCCTGCAGCACCCGCAGCCCGTCGGGAAAGTGGTGGTTATGCGGCGTGGCAACGTAAACCGCATCAATATCCGCTCGCGCCAGCATCTCATCCACCTGAGCATAAGCCTGCGGGATCCCCCAGCGGGCGGCGAAATCGTCGGCTTTTTGCTGCGTGCGCGAGGAGACGGCAACCACCCGCTGGCGGCTGAGCTCTTTTAACGATTTCACAAAGCGCTCGGCAATCCAGCCGGGGCCAATAATGGCCCAACGCAGCGAGGGGATCGCCGAGGCGGCGGGATGGCGCGGTTTTGGTAACTGTGACGGGAACATAACGGCTCCTGATTTTATTTTGCCGGGGAGAGACACTATAAGCAGGCGCAGAGGAGGACGAATAACGAATTTATGATGGAATTCCATCATCGACATAGTGCTTGTCAAAAGCGCGGGAGTCGCGGATAGTCCGGGCAGCTCATCACTATCAAGGAGTCTGAGATGTTGAAAAGTTCGTGGCGTAAAACCGCCCTGATGGCCGCCGCCGCCGTTCCGCTGCTGCTGGCGAGCGGTTCATTATGGGCCAGTGCCGATGCTATCCAGCAAAAGCTGGCTGATTTAGAAAAACGTTCCGGCGGTCGGCTGGGCGTAGCGCTGATTAACACGGCAGATGATTCGCAAACCCTCTATCGCGGCGATGAACGTTTTGCCATGTGCAGCACCGGTAAAGTGATGGCCGCCGCCGCGGTGTTAAAACAGAGCGAAAGCAATCCAGAGGTGGTGAATAAAAGGCTGGAGATTAAAAAATCGGATTTAGTGGTCTGGAGCCCGATCACCGAAAAACATCTGCAAAGCGGAATGACCCTGGCGGAACTCAGCGCGGCGGCGCTGCAGTACAGCGACAATACCGCGATGAATAAGATGATTAGCTACCTTGGCGGACCGGAAAAGGTGACCGCATTCGCCCAGAGTATCGGGGATGTCACTTTTCGTCTCGATCGTACGGAGCCGGCGCTGAACAGCGCGATTCCCGGCGATAAGCGCGATACCACCACCCCGTTGGCGATGGCCGAAAGCCTGCGCAAGCTGACGCTGGGCAATGCGCTGGGCGAACAGCAGCGCGCCCAGTTAGTGACGTGGCTAAAAGGCAATACCACCGGCGGGCAAAGCATTCGCGCAGGCCTGCCCGCAAGCTGGGCGGTCGGGGATAAAACCGGCGCCGGAGATTACGGCACCACCAACGATATCGCGGTGATCTGGCCGGAAAATCATGCCCCGCTGGTGCTGGTGACCTATTTTACCCAGCCGCAGCAGGATGCGAAAAGCCGCAAAGAGGTGTTAGCCGCGGCGGCAAAAATCGTCACCGAAGGGCTTTAACCCGGGAACAGGCCCGTTCTGCAACACTCTGCGCTTTGTTTCCCCGGTGGCGCTGCGCTGACCGGGCTACGGGTTCCCCGCCGTCTGCGGGCCGGTAGCCCGGACAGATGTGCAGCATCGCCTCCGGGAAATTCAGCCACTCTGCGCTTTGTTTCCCGGTGGCGCTGCGCTGACCGGGCTACGGGTTCACCACCGTCTGCGGGCCGGTAGCCCGGACAGGCGCAGCGCGCCGCCTCCGGGACAGCCTGAATAGACAGCCGCCAAATATTAGTCGGTAATTTTAAACGTCAGCGCGTAAGCGCTGGTTTTCCTTTCATCGCGCGCGCCGCCCATCTGATAAACCCGCACCGTATATTTACCGCTGCTCATCAGACGTTGTTCAAAGGTATCACCGCTCAGAGAACCGTTAAAAATCGAATTATTATCAGGAGCGATAACATTGAAATAAGGATGCGGCCGCTGGCTGTTCATATTGATATGCATCATCTGGCCCGCTTTCGCCTCCAGCGTATAGTCGTTAACGCCGTCACCGGTCACGGTGCTTTTTATTATCGTGCCGTTGCTGCCTTTATCAAAATGAACGGTATGGTTGTTGATATTATCACTTGCCATTGATAACACTGACGTAAATAAATAACTTGCACAGATCACGCCACCAACAATTAATTTTATTTTTTTCATTTAATTAACACCTTATGTTTTTTATGCGCGCTGTTATAGCACATAAGGTGTCCGGAGTAAGCTGATTCGCAATTATTACTCGTCGGAATTAAACACGTCGAAATAAGGGCCCCCCGGTTCAGGGAAACGAGGGGACCTGGTTTTAGCGGGATTTACTTCTGCGGACGCATTGCCGGGAACAGAATCACGTCGCGAATGGTATGGCTGTTGGTAAACAGCATCACCATGCGGTCGATACCGATGCCCAGACCGGCCGTCGGCGGCAGGCCATATTCCAGCGCGGTGACGTAGTCTTCGTCGTAGAACATCGCTTCATCATCCCCCGCCGCTTTGGCGTTGACCTGATCCTGGAAACGCTGGGCCTGGTCTTCCGCGTCGTTCAGCTCGCTAAAGCCGTTGCCGATTTCACGCCCGCCGATAAAGAACTCGAAACGATCGGTGATTTCCGGGTTCACGTCGTTACGGCGCGCCAGCGGCGAAACCTCCGCCGGATACTCGGTGATAAAGGTTGGCTGGATCAGATGGGCTTCCGCTACTTCGTCGAAAATCTCGGTGACGATACGCCCCAGCCCCCAGCTCTTCTCAACGTGAATACCGATGGATTCCGCCAGCGCTTTTGCCGCCTCGAAGTTATCCAGATCCGCCATCTCGGTTTCCGGACGGTATTTCTTGATCGCTTCGCGCATGGTCAGTTTTTCAAACGGCTTGCCGAAGTCGAACACCTGGTCGCCGTACGGGACTTCGGTTTTCCCCAGCACGGTCTGCGCCAGCGTGCGGAACAGAGATTCGGTCAGTTCGATCAGATCTTTGTAATCCGCATACGCCATATAGAGTTCCATCATGGTGAACTCAGGGTTGTGGCGCACGGAGATGCCTTCGTTACGGAAGTTGCGGTTGATTTCGAACACCCGTTCGAAGCCGCCGACCACCAGCCGTTTCAGATACAGCTCCGGCGCGATGCGCAGATACATATCCAGATCGAGCGCGTTGTGATGGGTGATAAACGGACGCGCGGAGGCGCCGCCGGGGATCACCTGCATCATCGGAGTCTCGACTTCCATAAAGCCGCGCGCGACCATGAACTGACGCATGGTGGCGAGGATCTGCGAACGCACCTTGAAGGTGTGGCGCGACTCTTCGTTGGAGATCAGATCCAGATAGCGCTGACGATAGCGCGCCTCCTGATCCTGCAGGCCGTGAAACTTGTCCGGCAGCGGGCGCAATGCCTTGGTCAGCAGGCGCAGCTCGGTGCAGTGAATGGAGAGTTCGCCGGTCTGGGTTTTAAACAGCTTACCGCGGGCGGCGATGATGTCGCCAAGATCCCATTTCTTAAACTGTTCGTTGTAGACGCCTTCCGCCAGATCGTCGCGGGCGACGTACAGCTGAATGCGGCCGCCGACGTCCTGTAAGGTGACGAAAGAGGCTTTCCCCATAATCCGGCGGGTCATCATGCGGCCAGCCACGGCGACCTCGACGTTCAGAGAGGTGAGCTCGTCGTTTTCCTTACCATCAAATTCCGCATGGAGCTGGTCAGAAGTGTGGTCACGGCGAAAATCGTTCGGGAACGCCACGCCCTGCTCGCGCAGCGCGGCCAGTTTTTCACGACGGGTTTTCAGTTCATTATTAAGGTCAATTGCCTCATCGGCACCTTGTGCTTGTTGTTCAGACATGTTGGTTCCTCATAACCCTGCTTGCAAACTTGCTTCGATAATTGAACCAGGCCACTCTCCAGCGCGGCCTGTTCCGGCGTCGACGCCAAAGAACAATCTTAAGGAGCCTGGCTTCAATTCTGGCTGATTTCGCTCAGCCATCGCTTCAGTAACAGTTTTTTATCTTCGGCTTCCGCGCCTGCCAGAATATCCTCCTCCTGTTCAGTAAACGGTGCAAGGAGCGGCTTGTCGCTCCACTGTTGGGGTTACCGATCCCCGGCTCGCGGCGTAAACGCCTTAGCCGGGCTACCAGGCAGCACGATTTTGTAGCCCCGGTAAGCCGGACCTGTCGCCAGACGGGGCTAGGCGCCGCCGCCGGGAAGTTCACCGGCGGCCGCGCGGCGTTTGCCGACGCTAAACGCGGCGGCGAAGGCGACGACGACAATCACCGCCACGCAGCCCAGCGTCCATTCGCCCATCTGGGCAAAGAAGTGCTGATACGCGGCAATCGCCGTATCGCTGATCTGCGACTCGGTGGTCTGCTGCGCCACCACTCCCGCCAGCCAGTTGGCTACCGCGCCGGTCGCCAGCATATAAATCCCGGTCAGTACCCCGGTGACGCCGGGCATATTGAGGCGGGTGATCTGCGCCATCGCTACCGGGTCGATAAACAGTTCGGCAAAGCCCATCAGCGCCAGGCCGGCCACCATCATGCCCATTGATGCCTGCCCTTCCGCCGCGCCGTGGCGCGCGTTAAGCGCCAGCAGCATAAAGCCGCAGCCCATCAGCACCAGGCCAAAGGCGAACTTCAGCCACACGCGCAGCGCCGAGCGGGTCGCGCCTTCCGGCCGCATCAGCCACGCCAGCACGACGCCCGCCGCCATCACCGCCACGGCGTTAACCGACTGGAACAGCGCGGTCGGCACCTCAATATTCAGCAGGCGACGGTTAACAAAGTGGTCAATGAACAGGCTGATTGAACTCCCGCCCTGCTGCGCCAGAACCCAGAACAGAGTCCCGGTCAGCATCAGCAGAACGATTTGCCACAGCGCGCGGCGATGCTCCGGCGATTTGACCATAATGCGCGCCACCATCTGGGCGGCGAACACGCACACGATCGCCAGCAGATAGCCGGACCAGTTATTCTCCAGCAGCAGCGTGAAAAACACCGGCGCAACGCAGAGCATCACCACCAGCCAGCCCCAGGTCGGCAGCACAAACTTTACCGCCCGCAGCGCCTGTTTATCGACGCCGCGCGCGTGGCGGAAGTAGCGGCTACCGCTGAGGAAAATCATCAGGCCGACAAACATGCCGATTCCCGCCAGCGCAAAGCCGATATGCCAGCCGTACCACTGCGCCGCCAGCCCGCAGGCGATAGGCGCGGCGATGGAGCCGACGTTACCGGCGGCGTACAGCAGCGAAAAACCGCCGTCGCGGCGAGGGTCGTCAACGGCGTAGAGCTCGCCCAGCAGGCAGCTGATGTTGGATTTGAACAAGCCGTAGCCGCAGATAATGATCGCCAGCGCGAGGTACAGGCTCCAGGTGGAATCGGATTCCACGCCCAGCACCACGTGGCCAAGCGTCATTAACAGCGCGCCGGCAATCACCGCCGTGCGGTTGCCGAGCAGGCGGTCGGCAAGCCAGCCGCCGAGAATAGGAGTGACGTACACGAGGGAAGCGTAAGCGCTGAACAGGCTGATAGCGTGGCTGTCATCAAAGCCGAGCTGATGGGTGAGGTAGAGGATGAGTAAGGCACGCATGCCGTAAAAGCTGAAATATTCCCAGATTTGGATCGCAACGATGTAATAAATCGCGCGCGGCTGTGAGGGTGTTTTCATGTGTTCTCCTTGCAGCGTGAAAAAGGGAAGTGGCAAGCCACTTCCCTGTTGTGCATCGATTATTTGTTATTTTCTTCTTTCAGCACTTTAACGGTGTAACGACCATCCGCCTGACGATAGGCGCCGTGGATATCGGTTTCGAAGCCCGGATAGTGGGCGCCGATTTCGCACAGCATCTGCAGGAACTCCAGCACCGGACGGCTCTCTTCGGTGATCATTTCACCCGGCATCACCAGCGGCACTCCCGGAGGATACGGCAGGATCATATTGGCGTTGACGCGGCCCACCATCTCTTCGAGATACACCTCTTCGGTCTGACCGTGCAGCTCTTTCTGGAACGCGGCGTACGGCGTGATCATCATGGTCGGCAGCACTTCGAACGCGCGGAACATCAGATCCGGCAGGTTGTGGTGCTCAATCAGTTTATGAATGTTCTGCGCCAGTTCCTGAACGCGCATGTTTTCGTAGAATTCCGGATCTTCACGATACAGCGACGGCAGCATGTTTTTCACCCGCAGGTTCAGGTCGAACGCGCGTTTGAAATCGGTCAGCGCACGCAGCAGGCTCAGCGCTTTGGTTTTGTCGATACCGATACTGAACAGGAACAGCAGGTTGTACGGACCGGTTTTTTCGACCACGATACCGTGCTCGTCGAGATACTTCGCCACGATGCTCGCCGGAATACCGAACTCATCCATGGTGCCGTCTTTCTTCATCCCCGGAGTCAGCAGCGTGACTTTAATCGGGTCGAGATACATGTGCTCGTTATCGATGTTTTTGAAGCCGTGCCACGCGCTGTCGGAGCGCAGCGGCCAGCATTCAGCGCCATCGATATGTTCCGGCTGCCAGACGTCGAAGAACCAGCCGTCGGACTCGCCTTTCAGACGTTTGATCTCTTTACGGAACTTGATTGAACGTTCGATAGAGCCGTCAATCAGGCGCTTACCGGCGTTGCCTTTCATCATCGCCGCCGCGGTTTCCGTCGAGGCCACCACGCCGTAGTGCGGAGAAGTGGTGGTGTGCATCATGTAGGCTTCGTTAAAGGTCTCTTCGTTCACGTCGCCTTTAACGTGAATCATCGAGGCCTGAGAGAACGCCGCCAGCAGTTTGTGCGTGGACTGGGTTTCGTAAATCACTTTCCCTTCGACGCGGCCGCCGCTCATCCCGCATTTGCCTTCATAAATCGGCGAGAAGTTGGTGTAAGGCACCCACGCGGAGTCAAAGTGGATGGATTTCACATCCAGGGTTTTCTTGATGTAGTCCGTGTTGTACAGCAGACCGTCATAGGTGGAGTTGGTGATAACCGCGTGCACCGGCCAGGTCGCGTTCGGGGTTTCTTTCACGCGCTTCGCGATGGTCGCATGCTGGAATTCGCTCTGCGGGATACCGCCGAGGATACCGTAGGCGTTGCGGGTCGGGCGGAAGTAGATTGGCGTAATGTCGCTCATCATCATCAGATGGGTCAGCGATTTATGGCAGTTACGGTCAATCAGCACGGTGCTACCGGCCGGGGCGGAATACATGCCGACAATTTTGTTGGCGGTAGAGGTCCCGTTGGTCACCATGTAGCTGCGTTCCGCGTTGAAGACGCGGGCGATGTACTCTTCCGCTTCTTTGTGCGGGCCGCTGTGGTCCAGCAGAGAACCGAGTTCAGAAACCGAAATCGAGATATCGGATTTCATGGTATTGGAACCAAAGAAATCGTAGAAGATGCTGCCGACTGGGCTTTTCTGGAACGCGGTACCGCCCATATGGCCTGGGGTACAGAAGGTGTATTTGCCTTCACGCACGTATTTAAACAGCGCTTTGGTCAGCGGCGGCAGAATGGTGTCGATATACTCGTCGGTATTCTGTTTGATTTTGTTGGCAATGTCTTCCGCTGCGCCCAGCGCATATTCGAAGAAGCGAACCTGCATCCGCAGATCGTTGAGGCTCACGTCCAGCGTTGAGTAAGTGTTCGCAAAGGCGTACAGCGGCATGTATTCGTTCATTTTGCTGATGTCTTCGCACAGTTCGAGATTATATTTATCCCAGTCGAAGATCACGCCGCACAGACGCGCATTGTTTTCGATAAGTTTTAATAAGTCTTCACGGTCGTTCGGGTAGACAATACGGAAGTCCAGGCGTTCGAGGGCGCGATGCAGTTCACGGATGGGTTCTTCTTTGAAGTAGACACCCATGTGATTCATGATTGCGATAACGTTCATAGTCAAATCTCCAGATAAAGAAAGCCCCTCCCGCCACGTCGTGACAGGTGATGGAAGGAGCCTCAGGAATAGGGTTGCTGATTAATGCGCGCTGGCGGTGCTGCTATCAGCGGAGTTGTCGTTGTTCTGGCGCTGGTGCATTTTGCGACCGTAGAACATCAGGATAATCAGGCTGACGATAAAGGTACCGGCCAGTTCGAAGGAGCTTGCCCCCATCAGGGCGATGAAGCAGAACGCGCAGCCGAGTACGGAGCAAATCAGGCTGACGAAGTTGCGTACATTGATGCCTTCGAAGCGAATCAGGTCAACGCAGGAGTAGAAGTAAGGCAGCATGGTCAGCAGTACCGCGATACCGGTCAGCTCACCGAACAGGTCAGACGCTTTGCCGCCGGTAGAGTTCATCAGGGTAATCAGCACCATCAGCGCGGTCATTTTCACCGCGGCCAGCAGCAGGCCTTTTTTCGGAATACCGTTGCTGTCGAGTTCGCCATACACTTTCGGGAAGTTACCGTCATTGGCGGCACGTACGCCGGCCTGACCCACCAGCATCATCCACGAGCCCAGCGAAGTCAGGCAGGCAAAGGCGGTGAAGGCGGAAACCATCGGCGCAGCCCAGCCGCCGAGAATGGTGGAGGCGCTCACTGCAAACGGCGCACCGGATGCGGCCATCTGAGAGGCAGGATACATACCCGCAATCACCTGGGTCGCGGCGATGTAGACGATACCGGCCATCGCGGTGCCCAGCATGGTGGCCAGCGGCACGGTGCGTTTCGGGTTTTTCACCATCCCGGTACTCACGGCGGCAGATTCTACCCCGACAAAGGCCCACAGGCAGAGCAGGATACTTTTGATTACCGCGTGGCTGTCAGTGGTGCTGGAGGTGTTCCAGTTTGCCTGATAGGTTGCGGCATCAAACCAGTGCCAGCCGACCACCGCGGTCATGACCACCGGAATAAGTACCAGTACCAGGCCAATTGTTGTCAGGCGGCTCACCCAGGTCCCGCCGAGCATATTCACGAAGGTGAATATCCATACGATGGCGATACAGGCAATACCTGCCGGCACCGGGTTATTTAAAATTGGGAAGAATGTTGATAAATAAGAGACGGCGGTAATACCGATTGCCAGGTTACCGATCCAGTTGGCGTGATAATAAAGCACGCCGGTCTGGAAACCGAACGCTGGGGATATTTCACCGGCGTAGGCAATTGGGCCACCCTGCTGCGGATTCTTGGTCGCCAGCCGGGCATAAACATAAGCCAGAGACATCGCGCCAATAATAGAAATCACCCAACCCCAGATGGCAATACCACCGATGCTAGCGAGGTTTGCAGGTAATAATGCAATACCGCTCCCCATCATATTACCGGCGACTACGCCGGTACAGGCAAATAGCCCGATCTTCTTGGCAGAACTCATGTTTGCTTTTCTCCTAAGTTTATTTGGGAGGTACAGATCATGATGATGAACCTTTTATTGACCCGACCAACTGCCAACAAGATTACGGATTAGTACGAGATAAGTCCTAAAGATAAAGTGAAATAACTGCAAACATCAGACAAATGATATTTTGACCTTTTTCGCGCAACATATCAGGATGACATGTTGATATCAGGAAAAGGTAAATTTAGATGTTTTTCATTGGGTTATGAGGTCAACTTCATGTTGAAAAAGTGTTACATGCGGAACCGGAGAGGTTATAAAAAATAACAACCCGGTGGCTCATGAGAAACATAATTTTAACCTCACCACGGCCAAAACCATGACCATGATGAGGGTTTACTTATTCTGAAGCGAGGAAGTTATCGAGATACGGAACCACGCGGGTCACGGAGGTCTGGAATACGGCGTTTTCAATCCAGTAAAATGTATTCTCACCCGGGCGTAAATTAAACGCCGTCAGGTAGGCATCGGCAGCTTCCCGGTTCTGCCCTTTCATTTCGTAGACTTTGCCCAGCAGCACGTAATTCATCCACGACATTTCCAGATCAATCCCGGCATTAATCGCGTCATAGGCTTCATCCACTTTTCCTTTGCCCAGCATATCCACCGTTTTAATCTGATAAAATATTGCCATATCTTTAATCCCCGGCATATTACCCACCCGGGTTATTTCGCTGTACAGATCGGCGAGCTGTTTCTCATCCAGCGGCTGCTGAGAATGGCGCAATACGTCAACCAGCGCCTTTTCCGCCCACGCATAGGTAAAGTCCGGCGACTGCTTATTCACGTCGGCAAGCAGGCTACTGGCTTTGCCCAGCGAATCAACGTCTCCGTTCATTAATAGCTGATGCGCCTGATAGAAATGGGTAAGCGCGATACTTTGCGACGGCTGATACTGCTTTAACATCTCCTGCATCCGCGCCGGCCACGGCTGCTTCAGCGCCTCAGAGAGGCTGCTCAGCAGGTCGTTCTGAATCGAAAGCTGATTGTCGCTGGTGACAAAGTAACGCTTATCCATCATGGTCGAGCCGTCGGCGTTATCCACCACCTTCACCGACATGAAGCACTGCTGTGCGCGATAGTGCCGCTGGTTGACGAACTCAATGGTCAGGGTTTTACCGGAACTGCTAGGCTCATTGATGTTGTAGTTGGTTTTGTCGTGCACCATAAAGGTGGAGAAGGTGTTCAGCGAGGTGGTAATCAGGCTCCCCAGCCCGATGGCATAGGAGTGCTGCGATGACCAGTTGTTGCAGGTGTTGCCGCTGAGCAGGTGAATATCGACATCACGCGGGTTAAGCAGCAGCCGGGTTTTCGTGACCGGCGGGCGCGACTGCAGGGTTGACAGGGCCACCAGCGCCACGCAGCTCGCGAGGGCCAGCAGGAACAGACCCCAGACGATAAACGTGCTCAGCCGCTTGCGTTTTTCCGGCTTCGCCACCGCTGTGCTGTCTGGCGCAGCCGCATCGGGCTGCGGGGAGGTCAACGGCGCGTCAAACCCGACCGTCTGCGTTTCTGCGGGGATAACCGGCGTCGGCTCCTCCCCCTCTTCGGTACACCAGATCACCGGCACCGTCAGCTTATAGCCGCGTTTGGGTACGGTAGCGATATATTCAAGGCTGCCATCGTCGCCATCTTTCAGCGACTTACGTAGCTCGGAAACGCTTTGCGTGACGACGTGACTGGTGACAACGTTGCGGGTCCAGACATTATCGATGAGCTCATCCCGACTGAGTACTTCGCCGGGATGACGGGCAAAGAAAACCAGAAGATCGATTAAGCGCGGTTCGAGAGTTAGCTGACGCCCCTTGCGGCTAATTTGGTTAACAGAGGGAGTAACCAGCCATTCTCCAACGCGAACAACAGGTTGTTGCATAAAAAAGAGCCCCAGGACGAAAAGGGAAAGGCGCGATGATACCACATTTACCCTACCTATTAATGATAGGGGTCATGACCATGAACGCAATATATTCCTCTTCGTTTTTGATGACTGGCAAACTTTCATTTGCTAAAGGCGTCTTTTGCCTGAGGGCGATGTTCCCTGGGCGACAAAAGTGCGCCATTTTTAGCCCTATTTTCCCCGAATGTGTGACCTGAGCAAAGCTTAGGCGCGACAATCGTCGCCCATCCGTGGGGATATGCTATTTTTAGCTCGCCCGACAGAGATCGGACCGCCGAACAGATGGCCGAAAACAGTGCCTCACCCGCAGCGTAAGGAATGTCGACGATGAACTACAAATTAGATAAGCAAATTGTGCACAATGACGTGTTAAGAAATAGCTTCATTGACCTGGCGATTAAAACCTTCGATCTCTCCTTTAAAGAGTGGTACCGCAAAGGGTACTGGACCGACGCCTATATTCCCTACGCCCTGGTGAGCAACAATAAAGTGATTGCTAACGCCTCCGCCAATATTATCGATCTGATCTGGCAGGGCGAACCCCGCCGCTATATTCAAATCGGCACCGTGATGACCGATATCGATCATCGTGATAAGGGCCTGGCCGGGCAGCTCGTCAGGGAGATTCTGACGGACTGGCAGGATAAGGCCGACGCCTTTTTCCTGTTTGCTAACCCGACAACCGTTGATTTTTATCCGAAATTTGGCTTCGAGCGCACCGCCGAATATCAATATATTATGCCGGTGGTACCGGCAGCGGGCGACTTCCGCAAGCTCGATATGGACCAGCCGGAAGAGGTTGCGCGATTACAGCGGTACTATCAAAAATCGAATCCGTTTTCACAGCTGCGGGTAGAGGATAACTTCGGTTTATTGATGTTCTACTGCTCCGCCTTTATGAAGCACTTCGTCTATTATTCCGACAAAAACCAGGCCATCGCGATTGCGATGCAAAACGGTCCGGCGCTGATCTGTTTTGATATTTTCTGCGACAGCGGACGTTCCCTGTCGGCCATTATTAACGAGCTCGCCGATGAAAATACGTACCAGGCTATCCTCGGCTTTACCCCCAAAGAGAATCGGACCGGCGAGTATGAAAAAATCGAAGGCGAAGATATTCTGTTTATCTACGGACAAAAAGAAAATATCTTCAAAGAGAATAAGCTGATGTTCCCGCTTTTATCCCACGCCTGAGGCTGCGCTTAACGCGTCTACGGCCCGCGACCGGGCCTTATTGCGCCAATAACCACTGTTCAAACGCCTGTAGCGCCGATTCGTTGACGCCGTTTTCCAGCGGCTTCACCAGGCAAAAGCGCTTGCTCAGGCTGCGGGCCTGCGGCCAGGGCGCAACCAGCGTCCCGTTTTCGAGCGCTTTTTCAACGTACACGTGCGGTACCAGCGCAACGCCCTGCCCGGCCAGCGCGGCGGCTATCGCCATCTCATGCAGATCGTAGCGCACGCCCTGCGCCGGATTATCCAGCGCAATCCCGCACTCTTCAGCATAGCGCTGCCAGGCGTCAGGATTCTGCCGTCGATGAATACGCGGCAGCGCGTTCAGCTGGCTGGCGAGATCTTCTGCCGTAAGTAGCCCGGCGTGGCATACCGGCACCAGTCTCTCTTCAAACAGAAACCGCAAGCGCATTCCTGCCCATGCGGGATGCTCGAAATGAACCGCCGCGTCAAAACCGCTGCCGGTGAGGATAAACGGGTCGGTTCTGACCGCGATATTCAGCGTGATATCCAGATTCCGGCGCTGAAAATCCCCCAGTCGGGGAATGAGCCAGCGGCTGGCAAAGGTCGGCGGCGCGGCGATTTCCAGGCTTCGGCTGCCGTCCGCAGCCCCCATCAGATACTGCGTATCTCGCTCAAGACGCTCCAGCGTCTCGCGGACATGGTGCGCATAGCGCGCGCCGTTGGGGTTCAGCCGCACCCGGCTCCCAGTCCGCTCAAACAGCTTGCAGTTTAACAGCGATTCCAGGCGGGCGATTTGCCGGCTGATCGCGCCTTCGGTAAGCGACAGCTCTTCCGCCGCGCGGGCAAAGTTACCGTGCCTGGCGGCAGCCTCAAAGGCCTGCAGCGAGGTACTGCTGGGGAGTTTTTTTCGCACGAACGCCGCCTCTGCTGAAGGTTTATCAATGATGAAATGTCATTGAGTGGTGAAATAATATCGTTTTATAGCGCTTAATGCCCAACGTAGCATGATCAAACGTCAATAACATCATTCCATCATGCAGAGGTCAGCCCATGTTATATATCGTTGAGTGCAGCTACGCCGACCCGCAAAGCGAAGCCGGCTGGAACAGGTTTTACAGCGAGGACAAGCTGCCTGCGCTGGTGTCCGTCAGCGGATTCCGCGCCTCGCAGCGCTTCAGGGCGCTCTCCTCCGGCTGCCCGGTCTATCTTGCTATTCATACCATCGAGCATGGCGATACGCTCGCCAGTGAAGCGTATCGCCAGAAAGGCGGCGGCAGCTTTTCCCGCTGGCAGGCGCATATTCGCGACTGGCGGCGAAACCTGTATCGCTACGGCGGCGTCTTTCCCGCCGTCGCTGAGGGGGATGTTTTGCTACTGAGCCCCGAGCCGCTGGACGTCGTTGAGTCGGAACTGGGATATCCGCCGACAAACCTTTCGGCCGCCGGGCTGGATAACAACCCGCCGCAGCGCGTGGCGTACGTTCTGCCGCGCCGGGAAGGCATGCTGCTGGCGGGACGGGAAAACGTCTCGATGTATGAGCCCATGGCCGGTCAGTTGCAAAGCCCGACTGAAATACAGCCCCCATCACGCTAAGAGGTTGATATGCACAAACCCGCTTTTCTCTCCCGCCAGATTGGCGATTTTCAGGTGACGCCCCTCAGCGACGGCAGCATGGCCGCTGGCCTGGCGCTGCTGTCGGGTATTAATATCGACGATGCCGCAGACATTCAGCGCAGCGCGGGCGTCATTGACCCCGGCAATATCGACATTAGTGGCTATCTTATTCGCGGTCGGGGAAGGACGATTCTGGTCGACGCGGGTACGGGAAGCGGCGTGCTGGAAACCAGTCTGCGAGCGGCGGGGAGTGCGCCAGACGACGTGGATACTGTCCTGCTGACTCACGCTCACCCGGATCATATCGGCGGCCTGCTGGATGCCAACGGCGCGCCGCGCTATCGCCACGCCCGTCTTTATCTGCACCCTCTGGAAGCCGAGTACTGGCAGGACGACGCCATGCTAAACCGGGCCAATGCGCGGGGGCAGCGCAACTTCACGCTCGCCCGCCGCGCCCTGGACGCCTATTCCCGCAGCCTCGGTTTTCTGGATGAGCGCGAGGCCGTCGCGGGTATCCGCCCGCTATGGCTACCCGGGCACACGCCGGGCCATAGCGGGTTTCGCATCGACGCCGCGGCGCAAAGCCTGCTGATTTGGGGCGACATCGTCCATTTTCCGCATATTCAGACCGCCCGACCCGCCGCCGCCGTTGCTTTTGATTGCGATCCCGCGCAGGCCAGAGCGACGCGGGAAGCGATCCTCGCCCAGGCCGTCAGCGAAAACCTGCTGATTGCCGGTATGCACCTTGGCGGGTCGGGATTTGCGCATATCGTACCGACCTCGCATGGCTATCGTATTCAATATTCCGCGCCGTAAAGAGAAAGCGGGCCGGAGGTTAACGCCCTGGCCGCCTTTTCTTATCCAACAACGCTTTATTTTTCACCTGCTGAAAGATTGAACTGACTCGCGTTTATTTTTTGCCATAAATATAAAATGTCATTTTATTTTAAATGAATTTGTATTTTGTTTTTTACAGGCGATATGACATTAAGGGAAATTTATGCGCAATACCTTTGGACCTTCACGCAGTATGCTGGCGCTGGCTATCGCGCTGGCTGGCCTCGCGGGCGGCTGTAATGACAGCGGCGGCCCCCGCGACAATCAGCAGGATGCGCCCGCCTCCGCGCCGCAGAATGTCTTCGTTCCCGCGCTTTCTGCCGATGAAAATAGCCTGGTGCTGGTTTGGGAAAAACCGGAATCAGAGACGCAGCAGGTGGTGGACTACGCGATTTACCGTCAGGGCGAGCGGCTGGGTCTGGCGCGCGAAAATCAAAACCATTTTTCACCGGCCAAACCCTATATTGATAACTTCTATCAGCGGGTCGCCAGCGACGGCTGGCAGCAGCCAATCGACTTGCGTACCTTTACGGTCACCCACCTGGAGCCGGATACGGAATACGCATTTACGGTGCGCGCGGTCTACGCCAATGGCAAAGAGTCGCCGGATAGCGCGGTGATTAAAGCGCGGACCAGCAAAACGCCGCACATCATCGAAGCCAGCACGTTCGGCGCGAAGGGTGACGGCACCACGCTGAATACCCAGGCGCTGCAGCAGGCGATCGATAGCTGCACCGTCGCGCACTATCCTCAGGGCTGTAAGGTGGTGATTTCCGACGGCGAATTCAAAACCGGCGCGCTGTTCCTGCACAGCGATATGACCCTGGAGATTGCCGCTGGCGCCACTCTGCTGGGTTCAGACGATCCGGCCCAGTACCCGCTGGAAAAAGGCTATTACCTCTATCCCTACAGCGACCATCCGCAGCCCCGCCGCCCGCCGTCATTAATTAACGTGCTGGAAGCGGACGATAAGGGCGAGTCTCCGGCCGGGACGTTTCGCAATATTCGCATCGTCGGTCAAGGCACGATTGACGGCAACGGCTGGACCCGGGGCGTCAAAAGCGGCGGCGAGGCCACCATCATCGACGAAATGGGGAACGCGCTGCCGCAATACCGGGCCAGCAATGCGGCAAAAGTCAGCGCGGACGGCATTCTGGCAAAGCATCAGACCGAAGCGGCTATTGCGGAAGGCATCGAAAGCAATAGCGCCTATAAAAATCGCCGCTCCAGCCTGATGACCCTGCGCGGCGTGCAGAACCTCTATCTTGCCGGGCTGACGATCCGCAACCCCGCCTTTCACGGCGTGATGGTGCTGGAGTCAAAAAATATCACCCTCAATGGCCTGGTCCACCAGACCTTTGACGGCAATAACGCCGACGGCGTCGAGTTCGGCAATAGCCAGAATGCGCTGGTTTTCAACAACTTCTTCGATACCGGAGATGATTGCGTCAATTTCGCCGCCGGGTTTGGTAAAGGCGCGAAAACGTTTCATCAACAGCCGCAAAGCGGGGCGTGGATCTTTAATAACTATTTCCGCAAAGGCCACGGCGCCGTGGTGACCGGTAGCCACACCGGCGCGTGGATCGAAAACGTCCGCGCCGAGGATAACGTCATGTATATGACCGATGTCGGCCTGCGCATGAAAAGCCGCCCCTACTATGGCGGTGGGGTGCGGGATGTGTTGTTCCGTCATAATGCGATGAAAGATATCGCCAAAGAGCCGTTCGTTTTTACTATCAAATACAGCGCCGACGTGAATGATACGACCCCTGCCGACGAGCCCGCTCAGTTCCGCGACGTTCAGGTGCAGGACGTCACCGTCGATGGTACTTCGGCTAAGCACAGCATCCTGATTGACGGCATGACGGTAGCCGAAATGGCAGAATCATTTGGGCTGACCTATTCTCGCGATGCCTATCACCAGAATCTGCGTTTTTCCAACGTCAGCTTCCGTAATACCAAAGCGACCAGTATCTCCTTCCTGCACGACAGTCAGTTTGATGAGGTGACGTTCGCCAATACGCCGCAGGCCTGGGCTTTTTTCGCCGTCAATGACGTGACGCTCGCTGACAGCCTTCATCAGCAGAGCATTACCAGCGGAGAAAATGACAAACTTATCCTTGAGGGAGCAATGAAGTAATGGCGTTCCCGGCGGCGTAAGTCGCCGGGTTTAACCGAACTCACCCCTGATTTAAACGGCGTTTCCCTATGCTTTCTTCTGATAAACGCGGCGCTCAAATTCAATTTCATTATCCTTCCGACAAGCCGCTCGCGAGTACGTTTTTCCGGGATGGTTGATTCAATACATTACGTAAGGTGTAAGTATTTTCCTCCAACATAAATAATAGAGCGAAGTATCGCTTTTAAACGCCAGTACCTTTCTTCACCTTAAGCATATAGTCAGCCAGCGCAACGGACTCTGAAGATTGGCTGTTGATTAACCCCTGCAGCGTTCCTCGCTGATCGGCCTGAGAACGATGCTGCCCCAGCTTTTCTTTGGCCTGAAACTCCTCAATTTCAATTTTGAATCCAATAATATTTTTTAATTTTTCTTCGATAAATGCCTTTGGCATAACGTCTTTCTGCGCCTGAAGGGTTGGTTCATGTTTATGAACTAACGCATCCATCACCGTGCGCAATTCATTGACGGGTACAAGGCTTACCGTGCCATAACAGTGAATGGCGGTATAGTTCCATGTTGGCACCGCGGGAGAAGTTTGATACCAGGTTGGAGAAACGTAACTATGGGGCCCTTGAAATATGGCGAGAACCCTCTTTCCGTCAAAGTCTTTCCATAGAGGATTCGCACGGGCCATATGGGAAAGAAGAATTCCCTGCGATGAAGAACTACGATCGAGGATAAAAGGAAAATGGCTGGCGTTGAGGGTGGGTGAAACGACTAATCCAAAGCTATAAGTGTCAATAAAATCAAAAATATGCTTTTTATCTGATAGCTTCATTGCATCAGGTGTATACATTTTTTACCTCATCATGTTGACCCGCCAGGTAGTTTCTTTGAAAAGATAACGCCCCCTTTTTATTAAGCAATGATTTAGTGTATCAAAGCGTTGGCGCCAGGGAACGTCATCCACTTCGCTTCCCCTTATTGCACTGGTTAGTAATATTTTTTGTTGTTTTTATCGTTTTAGTTAGAATTGTATAAAGTTTTTATATTTTTTTAATGATATTAATTATCAACACCTTTTTAACCAATTGAATATAATGATCTTACATAGATATACACATTCTGTGTTCGTATTATCTACATATTGATCTCTTGCCAGACTATTGTGTTTTTTTGATCTACCGGGAAAGCATCGAAATGGTACGCCGTTATGCCCAGCTGGCGCCTAACCATTTAACGGAACACGCAAGGCAAATTGACTCGATTTTTGCAGAAGATGTCCCAAATGTGTTCCATGAGAAAACATCAGCGAGAGGAGGAAGTTAATAACTTATTGATTTTAAATGGTACGCCCTACAGGGTTCGAACCTGTGACCTACGGCTTAGAAGGCCGTTGCTCTATCCAGCTGAGCTAAGGGCGCATTGAGAAGCGAGCTTCATGATGTGCAATCGCCGGAATTATACGGTCCACGCCTGATGAGTCAATGTATTTTGCCGCGAAACTGCGCTTGCCTGTGCAGGCTGGCGGCTTATGCCGCAAAAGCAGTATAAAGTTTATCCAACCTTATGTTTCTGCACGTTAACCTTTCTTCGACTCCCGGGATCCTTTTTGCGCCATTCGCAGCGCGGTCAGGCCCGTTTTTCAGCCTCTGCAACGCCAAAGAAAGATAAAATCTTAAACGAAGACTGACAGCGGGGCTGGCTTCTGACAAAATATCGCCATCCCCCTTTCGTAAAGATACAGATGGAATCCTCTCTCTGATGGCAGCAAAAATTATTGACGGTAAAACGATTGCGCAGCAGGTACGCTCTGAGGTTGCGGAAAAAGTGAAGGCGCGCGTTGCGGCCGGATTTCGTGCTCCAGGGTTAGCCGTCGTGCTGGTCGGCAGCAACCCGGCATCGCAGATTTATGTCGGCAGCAAGCGCAAAGCGTGTGAAGAGGTAGGCTTCGTCTCCCGCTCGTACGATCTCCCGGAAACCACCAGCGAAGCGGAGCTGCTGGAACTTATCGACACCCTGAATGCGGATAGCGCCATCGACGGCATTCTGGTCCAGCTGCCGCTGCCCGCCGGCATTGATAATGTCAAAGTGCTGGAGCGCATTTCGCCGGACAAAGACGTTGACGGTTTCCACCCGTATAACGTGGGCCGTCTGTGCCAGCGCGCGCCGCGTCTGCGTCCGTGCACGCCGCGTGGGATCGTCACGCTGCTTGAGCGTTACAACATTGATACCTACGGCCTGAACGCGGTGGTCATTGGCGCCTCCAATATTGTCGGACGCCCGATGAGCATGGAGCTGCTGCTGGCAGGCTGCACCACCACCGTCACCCACCGTTTTACCAAAAACCTGCGTCATCACGTCGAAAATGCCGACCTGCTGATCGTGGCTGTCGGTAAACCGGGCTTTATTCCGGGCGAATGGATTAAAGAAGGCGCGATCGTGATCGATGTCGGCATTAACCGCCTGGAAAGCGGCAAAGTGGTCGGCGATGTGGTCTATGAAGATGCCGCCGCGCGCGCATCGTACATTACGCCAGTTCCCGGCGGCGTCGGCCCGATGACCGTAGCCACCCTCATTCAGAACACGCTGCAGGCGTGTGAAGAGTATCACGATATTCAGGAGGCCTGAGATGGCGAATTTTTCTTTAGGCAAACACCCGCACGTTGAACTGTGCGATCTGCTGAAGCTGGAAGGCTGGAGCGAAAGCGGCGCGCAGGCTAAAATCGCTATCGCCGACGGTCTGGTCAAAGTCGACGGTGCGGTGGAAACCCGTAAACGCTGTAAAATCGTCGCCGGTCAGACGGTCAGCTTTGAAGGTCAGAGCGTTACCGTTACCGAGTAACACGTTCAGGCGCCGCAGCCGGCGCCTGTCCCCCCACCCCGACAGATGATCTCTCGTTTTTCTGCACTTCAGTCAGCGCCGCCATCTTCCGATATCACGTCCTGTGTAGCACAGCCGCTCCCCTGGCTGCCTCCGGCAACCTGCACTTCCGCCTGATACCTCTTCTCCCCGACGAACGCTGCAGCCGCTGGCCGGGAACGAACGCAGGCGAAATCAGGACCGCGCTTCGTTTCTTAGCCTGAGTCAGGGCAAAAAAATGCCGGGGATGGCCCCGGCTAAAAAGAGAGAATGAGACTACTTACGGCGCCAGGTGGTGCCCTGCGGGCCATCTTCCAGCACGATGCCCATCTCGTTGAGACGGTCACGCGCGGCATCCGCCGCCGCCCAGTCTTTCGCTTTACGGGCGTCCAGACGCTGCTGGATCAACGACTCAATTGCCGCCACTTCCCCGTCGTCCGCCTGCGCGCCGCTCTGCAGGAAGGCATCCGGCTCCTGTTCCAGCAGCCCCAGTACCGAAGAGAGCTTGCGCATATGCGCGGCCATCGCGTTGGCCGCGGCGGCATCTTCGGTTTTCAGGCGGTTAACCTCACGCGCCATATCGAACAGCACGGAATAGGCTTCCGGAGTATTAAAATCGTCATCCATCGCTTCGATAAAGCGCGCCTCAAACGCCTCGCCGCCGGCCGGCTCTGCGGTTTTGTCGGTTCCGCGCAGCGCGGTATACAGACGCTCCAGCGCGGAACGCGCCTGCTTTAAGTTCTCTTCGCTGTAGTTCAGCTGGCTGCGATAGTGGCCGGACATCAGGAAGTAGCGAATAGTTTCCGCGTCGTAGAACTTCAGCACGTCGCGCACGGTAAAGAAGTTGCCCAGCGATTTTGACATCTTCTCGCGGTCAACCATCACCATCCCGGAGTGCATCCAGTAATTGACGTACTCGCCGTCGTGGGCGCAGGTGGACTGGGCGATTTCGTTTTCATGGTGCGGGAACATCAGATCCGAACCGCCGCCGTGAATATCAAAATGGTTGCCCAGCTGTTTGCAGTTCATCGCTGAACACTCAATGTGCCAGCCTGGACGGCCCGCGCCCCACGGCGACGGCCAGCTTGGCTCGCCCTCTTTCGACATCTTCCACAGCACAAAGTCCATCGGGTTATGCTTGACGTCAACGACATCAACCCGCGCGCCGGCCTGCAGCTGATCGAGATCCTGACGCGACAGCTGACCGTAGTTCGGGTCGGTCGGCACATCGAACATGACGTCGCCGTTGTCGGCGACATACGCGTGGCCTTTGGCGATCAGCTGCTCGGTAATCTCAATGATTTCCGCGATATGGTGGGTGGCCCGCGGCTCCATATCCGGGCGCAGGATATTCAGCGCGTCGAAGTCTTTGTGCATCTCGGCAATCATGCGATCCACCAGCGCAACAAAGCTTTCGCCGTTTTCATTAGCACGCTTAATGATTTTGTCGTCGATATCGGTGATATTGCGCACGTACTTTAGCTTGTAGCCCAGGAAACGCAGGTAGCGCGCGACCACATCGAATGAGACGAAGGTACGGCCATGGCCGATGTGACAGAGGTCATAAACGGTAATACCACACACGTACATGCCAACTTCCCCGGCATGGATAGGTTTAAATTCTTCTTTTTGGCGCGTCAGTGTATTAAAAATTTTTAACATCGAAGATTCCGTGTAGACGTGTGTGGATATAAGTCGCGTATTCTAACCTTAATTCAACCCCGAAGCAGCACACATTGCAAGGTGATCCAACCCCGCGGTTATGCTATAACAGCCCCCTATATCTCACCCGACTCCGGGTGCAGGCACCACAATCATCGGAACAGGATGCAAAAATGGTTACTTTCCACACCAATCATGGCGATATCGTAATCAAGACGTTTGACGACAAAGCGCCGGAAACAGTTAAAAACTTCCTGGACTACTGTCGTGAAGGTTTCTACGACAACACTATTTTCCACCGTGTAATCAACGGCTTTATGATTCAGGGCGGCGGTTTTGAGCCGGGCATGAATCAGAAAACCACCAAATCTCCTATTCAGAACGAAGCGAACAACGGTCTGAAAAACACCCGCGGTACGCTGGCGATGGCCCGTACTCAGGCGCCCCACTCCGCCACCGCGCAGTTCTTCATCAACGTCGCCGATAACGACTTCCTGAACTTCTCCGGCGAAAGCCTGCAGGGTTGGGGCTACTGCGTATTCGCAGAAGTCGTTGAAGGGATGGACGTGGTCGACAAAATCAAAGCGGTCGCCACCGGCCGCAGCGGCATGCACCAGGATGTGCCGAAAGAAGATGTTGTGATCAAAAGCGTCACCGTTAGCGAATAATTCGTGGCGACACTTTTTATTGCGGATTTGCATCTGCAAACGGAAGAACCGGCGATTACCGCCGGTTTTCTGCGCTTTTTACAGGGGGAAGCCCGCAGGGCGGACGCCCTGTATATCCTCGGCGATCTCTTTGAAGCCTGGATCGGCGATGACGATCCTAACCCGCTGCATCGGCAAATCGCCGCAGCGCTCAAAGCGCTGGCCGATTCCGGCGTCCCATGCTACTTCCTTCACGGCAACCGCGACTTTCTCGTCGGCAAGCGCTTTGCCCGCGAAAGCGCGATGACCCTGCTGCCGGAAGAGAAGCTTCTCGACCTCTACGGGCGCAAGGTGCTGATTATGCACGGCGACACCCTCTGCACCGACGATGCAGGCTATCTGGCGTTTCGCGCGAAAGTGCACAATCCCTGGATCCAGCGCCTGTTTCTGGCCCTGCCGCTGTTTATCCGCCGCCGTATCGCCACCAGAATGCGCGCCGACAGCAAAGCGGCCAACAGCAGCAAGTCGATGGAAATTATGGATGTGAATCCCCAGGCGGTCGTTGACGTTATGGAAAAACATCACGTTCAATGGCTGATTCACGGGCATACGCACCGTCCTGCCGTCCATCCGCTAGAAGCCAACGGTCAATCCGCGTATCGCGTGGTGCTCGGCGCCTGGCATAGCCAGGGCTCTATGGTCAAAGTGACGCCAGAAGACGTTGAGCTGATTCATTTTCCTTTCTAGCCCCCGGCAAGGGCTGATTCTTTATTTTCCGCGATTTATCCGGGCCGCACGATGAGCGCGTTGTGCAAATCTACCTGCTGGTGATGGGCATTCTTATGCTGACCCGGGGACGGGGGCTGGTTTTACTTTTTGCCCGCTCATAACCGGCGCGTTTCATCGAATACCGACAACACAAAGGCGGCTGGCCATGCGCACGCAACCGTTTTCCTTGCCGGGAGTTCATGCTATTCTCTGTGGCCTCTAAAGCAGTGTGAAACACACCCACAGGAGTTTTAAGACGCATGTCTTCCCGCAATAATTCGGCGCGTATCGCCATCGTGATGGGGTCCAAAAGCGACTGGGCTACCATGCAGTTTACCGCAGAAATCCTTGATGCCCTGAACGTTCCGTACCATGTCGAAGTGGTCTCCGCCCACCGCACGCCCGATAAACTGTTCAGCTTCGCCGAAGGCGCGGAAGAAAACGGTTTTCAGGTGATTATTGCCGGTGCCGGCGGCGCGGCGCACCTGCCGGGCATGATTGCGGCGAAAACGCTGGTGCCGGTGTTAGGCGTGCCGGTTCAGAGCGCGGCGCTGAGCGGCGTAGACAGCCTCTACTCCATCGTCCAGATGCCGCGCGGCATCCCGGTGGGTACGCTGGCCATCGGCAAAGCCGGGGCCGCCAACGCCGCCCTGCTGGCGGCGCAGATCCTCGCCCAGCACGATGCGGAACTGCACCAGCGCCTCAGCGCCTGGCGTCAGGCGCAAACCGATGACGTGCTGGATAACCCGGATCCGCGGGGTGCGGCATGAAGCAGGTTTGCGTTCTCGGCAACGGCCAGCTCGGCCGGATGCTGCGCCAGGCCGGCGAGCCGCTGGGTATCGCGGTCTGGCCGGTCGGTCTGGAAGCCGACCCGGAAGCGGTGCCGGTACAGCAAAGCGTGATTACCGCAGAGATTGAACGCTGGCCGGAAACGGCGCTGACCCGCGAGCTGGCGCGTCATTCCGCCTTCGTTAACCGCGACGTTTTCCCGATAATCGCCGACCGCCTGACACAAAAGCAGTTGTTCGATAAGCTGGCGCTCGCCACCGCGCCGTGGCAGCTTCTGGCGGATAAAAGCGAATGGCCTGCGGTATTCGCCCGCCTCGGGGAGCTGGCTATCGTTAAGCGCCGCGTCGGCGGCTACGATGGCCGCGGCCAGTGGCGTTTGCGGGAAAATGAAACCGCGCAGCTGCCGGAGGATAACTACGGCGAGTGTATCGTTGAGCAGGGCATTAACTTCTCCGGCGAGGTGTCGCTGGTCGGCGCTCGCGCCCGGGACGGCAGCACGGTCTTCTATCCTCTGACCCGCAACCTGCATCAGGACGGTATTTTACGCGCCAGCGTCGCTTTTCCGCAGGCCAATGCCCGCCAGCAGGCGCAGGCGGAGCAGATGCTGTCGGCGATCATGCATGAGCTGGGCTACGTTGGCGTGATGGCGATGGAGTGTTTCGTCACCGCTGATGGCCTGCTGATTAACGAACTGGCGCCGCGCGTGCACAACAGCGGCCACTGGACGCAAAACGGCGCCTCCATTAGCCAGTTCGAGCTGCATCTGCGGGCGATTACCGATCTGCCGCTGCCGCCGCCGGTGGTAAACAGCCCGTCGGTGATGATCAACCTGATCGGTACCGATCTGAACTATGACTGGCTGAAGCTGCCGCTGGTGCATCTGCACTGGTACGACAAAGAGGTACGTCCGGGTCGTAAAGTCGGCCACCTGAACCTGACCGACAGCGATACCGACCGCCTGAGCGCGACGCTGGAAGCGCTGAAGCCGCTGCTGCCGCCGGAATATGCCAGCGGTATCTTCTGGGCGCAGGCGCAGCTGGCGTAATCCTCTCTCCTTTATCCCGGCTTGCGGCGCGCTGCGCCTTAGCCGGGCTACCCAACTTGCCAGCCCCACGGATGCTTAAATCCAGCCATTCCTGACGCTATTCAGCGATACACCGTGAAAAATCAATTCAGCAGGGCGCTCACCGCGTACAATAGAAGAATTATCGCGTCGAGCGACGCGTCTGAATGACATAACGGTTTAAATGATGGAATTAGTACCACAGAATATTCGGCAGATTCTCGCCAGCGATACGCCGCTGATTGACGTACGCGCCCCGGTTGAATTCAGGCAAAGCGCCATGCCCGCGGCGATCAACCTGCCGCTGATGAACGATGACGAGCGCGCCGCCGTCGGCACCTGCTATAAGCGTCAGGGGCCGGACGCCGCCCTCGCGCTGGGCCATCAGCTGGTCAACGGCGAGATTCGCGCCCGCCGCCTCGCCGTCTGGAAAGAGGCCTGCGCGCGCTATCCCGAGGGCTACCTGTGCTGCGCTCGCGGCGGCCAGCGTTCGCATATCGTCCAGCAGTGGCTGAAGGAAGCGGGCGTGGATTACCCGCTGATCGTCGGCGGCTACAAAGCGCTGCGCCAGGCGGCGATACAGCTTACCGAAGAGCTGGTGCAGCGCCCTATCGTACTGATCGGCGGCTGTACCGGTAACGGTAAAACCCAGCTGGTCGGCGCTCAACCGGACGGTATCGATCTCGAAGGGCTCGCCCATCACCGCGGCTCTTCATTTGGCCGAACCCTGCAGGAGCAGCATCAGCAGGCAACCTTTGAAAATCACCTGGCCGTGGCAATGCTCAAAAAGTCAGGGCAGCAGACGCGCTGGGTGCTGGAGGATGAGGGGCATATGATTGGCGCCAATCACCTGCCGGAGTGCATGCGCCTTCGCATGGCGCAGTCGCCGCTGGCGGTGGTGGAAGATCCGTTCGCTGTCCGTCTTGAACGGCTGCGGGAAGAGTATTTTGCGCGCATGCATCATGATTTCCTGGCGGCCTACGGCGAAGAGCAAGGCTGGCAGGCGTATAGCGAATATCTGCATCATGGTCTGTTCGCGATCCGCCGCCGCCTTGGGTTACAGCGTTTTGCCCAGCTCACCGCCCGGCTTGATGAAGCCCTGCTTGAGCAGCAGCGAACCGCCAGCACCGAAGCCCACTTCAGCTGGCTGGTTCCCCTGCTGAACGAGTATTACGATCCGATGTACCGCTACCAGCTCGGCAAAAAAGCGGAGAAGATTATTTTTCGCGGCAGCTGGCAGGACGTCGCCGCCTGGCTGGCGGAGTAATCACATTCTCTCCTGTCCCGGCTTGCGGCGTAAACGCCTTAGCCGGGCTACGGGTCCGCAGACGGCGATGAACCTGTAGCCCCGGTAAGCGCAGCGTCACCGGGGAAGTGTCAGCGCTTAGAAGTCGTAGCGCAGACGCACCAGGTTCATATCGCCCAGGTTGTCGGTGCTCGACGTGAAGACGTGTTCATAGTCAACGCGGAAACCATAATCCAGCTGGAAGCTCACGCCGACGCCGTTATCAATCCGCTGATAGTTGCGGCCGTTCACGTACTGCAGGCGGTCGCCCATAAAGTACGGCTGAATAGATTTCACCGCATACTGACCAATCGGGAATTTATAACCGGCAAAGTACTCAATACCCCAGGCATCGCCCGCGAAGTAGTTATGAACATCGGTTTTTTTGGTGGTCAGGAAGTTCTGATACCAGCCGCCGCCGAAGGAGAAGGTCCAGTTATCCGGCGTCCAGCTTAGCGCGGTACCGACGATATTCTGGTCGTATGATTTGCTGTCTGAACTGGAGGGGTTACGCATATCGGCGCGGGTATAGTTCCACGCTGCGCCCCAGGTCAAATCCTTCATGATGTGGTAATCGGCGCCGATGGAACCACCGCCTTTACGTTTGTAGCGCAGGCCGTTGCCCGGCAGATATTCGCTGTCCTCAAACAGATAAGAGGCGTAAAGATCGACATCGCCAACGGTTTTCTTATATTTCAGCATATTGCGTGAGCGATAGGAGCCATCGTAGTCGCCGTTGATGCCGTTACCCGGCGCCTGGCCTATCATGTCGTAATCCCAGATATCGGTTTTTACCCCGACCACGTCGTAATAAACGCTGTTCTGCTGACCGTAGGTTAACGTCCCCCAGGTATCGCTTTTCAGGCCGGTATAGAGCATACGGCGGCTGGTGTTATTCGCGCCTTCGGCGTAGTGGTTATCCCAGTCGAAAAGCGCCGGAATATTGACGCCCAGCTCGTAGTAGCTGATCCAGCTAATATCATCGAACAGATAGTAGTCGGCGGCGAAGCGGAAACGGGTACCGCCATCGAAGCCGTTACGTTTATAAGAGCCTTTGTCTCCGTCGCCGGACATCATGTTGAACTGGGGACGGATGCTGCCGCCGACGGTGAAATTAAGCCGGCTTAACGGATCGCCCGCCTGTGGATCTTGTTTTAAAAGCGTAATTTCCGCCTGGGATGCAAAAGAGGTTAACGCCAGGGCTGCGCCGATCGTTATCGCCAGCGCTTTTATTTTATGTGCCATACTTTTTCCTTGATTAATAAGCAACCTTATATTTGCCAGTTGAATATTAACTGCGTTCGAGTATGGCGTGTTGTTGAGTTTTTAATGTTTCGTGCG
This sequence comes from Klebsiella sp. ME-303, assembly GCF_007910085.1. Lineage (NCBI taxonomy): Bacteria > Pseudomonadati > Pseudomonadota > Gammaproteobacteria > Enterobacterales > Enterobacteriaceae > Klebsiella > Klebsiella sp. ME-303. Next base: position 50,918 of record NZ_VOJB01000078.1, read on the forward strand.
GTTAAAAATCAGTGACTTACCATTTTGTGCCGTTAAAAAAACTGTGGTTATCTTTTCATCGCCATGTCATTAAAATGGTCTATTACCGCGCAAACATCATCCATGGAGGAAGTATGTCGAAAAAACTACTGCAGCTGCACTTTGCCTTTAACGGTCCCTTCGGCAGCGAGATGTCCCGTCAGCTCGTGGAGCTGGCCGAGTCCATCAATCAGGAGCCGGGTTTTATCTGGAAGGTCTGGACGGAAAGCGAAAAAAATCAGGAGGCGGGCGGGATCTATCTTTTTGCGAATGAAGAAACCGCGCTCGCTTATCTCAACAAGCACACCGCGCGTCTGAAATCTCTCGGCGTAAACGAGGTTATCTGCAAAATTTTCGATGTTAATGAGCCGCTCACCGCGCTGAACCACGGTCATCTGCAATAGCAACGCGCATCCGTACCGGGTAACCCCCCGGGTTGCGGCTGACGCCTTACCCGGGCTACTTTCCCGCATACAGTGACCCCCCGGGTGGCGGATAACGCCTTACCCGGGCTACATAGCTAACCCTATCCCTGACTAAACTGGCGGAACAGCGCCTTACCTTTCAGCAGACGCAGCCCCAGCCAGCCGCCGCACAGCGACAGCAGTATCGCCCCGCACAGCGGCAGCATCACCCACAGCCGCCAGTCCGGAGACCACGGGAAGTCAAAAATTTTGCTTTGCAGCAGCGCCAGCGCCACCTCAGCGCCAATCGCCGCCACGACGCCGGACACCACGCCCAGCAGCGCGAACTCCGCCCACAGCGTGGTGCGCAGCAGAGACTTCCCGGCCCCCAGCGTGCGCCAGACCACCAGCTCCTGATAACGCTGACGCATCCCGACCTGTACCTGCGCCAGCAGCAGCAAAACGCCGCAGGCGGTCACCAGAATCACCATCACCTCAAGCGCGCGGCTTACCTGGGTCAGCACCTGGCCAATCTGCTGCAAAATCGCGCCGATATCCAGCAGGCTGACGGTGGGGAATTCGCGGTTGAGCTGCGTGAGCATCCCGTTGCCGTTATCCCAGCGGAAGCTGGTCAGCCAGCTTTGCGGCTGGCCGTCGAGCGCCCCCTGCGGGAAGATAAAGAAGAAGTTCGGCCGCAGGCTCTCCCAGTCGACTTTACGCACGCTGGACACCTTCGCGCTAAAGTCCTGAGTATCCCCGGTAAAGGTCACGCTATCGCCGAGCTTGACGCCCAGACGCTGCGCCAGCCCCTCTTCAATCGACACCTCGCCCGCCTTCGGCGGCCAGCTACCGGCAACCAGCGGATTATGATCCGGACGCTCGCGGCTCCAGGTGAGGTTAAGCTCCCGGTTCAGGGCTTCATCTTTATTGCCCTCCGTCACCTGACCGTTAATTTGCGTCAGGCGGGCGCGCACGATGGGGTAGAACTCGGTGGCGCGGGTCTGATGTTCGACGAGGAAGGTTTTCACCGGTACCACCTGCTCCGGCGCAATGTTAATCAGGAAATAGTTAGGACTTTCCGGCGGCAGCTGCTGCTGCCAGCGGTCAAGCAGATCGCCGCGCAGCACCAGCAGCAGCGCCAGCAGCATAAACGACAGCGAAAAGGCCGCCAGCTGGCTCAGGGTCGACCACGGCTGGCGCAGCAGACGGTTCACCGCCAGGCGCAGCGGCAGCGCTTTTAACGTCAAACGCTTCAGTAGCCACAGAACGCCCCATCCCGCCAGGCCGCACAGCAGCGCCAGCACCACGGCCCCCGCCAGCACCGCCCATAGCAGGGGGCTGCCGCCCATCAGCAGCGCCAGCAGGGCTACCACCACCGCGCACACTACTGGAATATAGATCGTCAGCGGCCAGACGTTGGCGACGACATCCTGGCGCAGCACCCGCAGCGGCAGCGTCGCCAGCAGCAGTCTATAAGGACGCAGCCCGACCAGCAGGGAAATCACCACCATCGCGCCGATCGCCCACAGCCACGGCCAGCCGCTCGCCGCCGGCAGCGCCGCCGGGAGCACCGGCTTAAGCATCAGCAGCAGAATATGCTCCAGCCCGACGCCCATCGCCCCGCCGGCAACCACCGCCAGCGCCAGCAGCATCAGCCACTGGCCGACAATCAGCTTGCGCAGCTGCGCCCGCCCGGCGCCGAGGGTTTTAAGGATCGCCACCAGATCGTAACGACTGCGGCAGTAATGACTCATCGCCACCGCCACCGCGGCGACCGCCAGCAGCAGCGTTAACAGCGCCGACAGCAGCAAAAACTGCTGCGAGCGCTCCAGCGATTTACCCAGCGCGCTGTCATCCTGCTCCAGGCCGATCCAGCGATGTTCAGGCCCCAGCTTCGGCAGCAGCCACTTTTCGTAGTCCGCCAGCTGCTGCGGGGTTCCGGCATACTTATAGCGCCAGGAGACGCGGCTCCCGGGCTGCACCGCGCCGGTTTTCGCCACGTCTGCGGTATTCATCATCAGCCGCGGCGCCATCTGGAAGGGGTTAAATCCGGCATCCGGCTCCTGTATCACCTCGCCGGCAATGCGCAGCGTGGCGTCGCCCACGTCGATGGTGTCGCCGGTTTTCAGATTCAGCAGCGCCATTAATCGCGGCGCCAGCAGCACGGTGCCGGCGTGCGGCTTCAGCCCCGGCGGCTGGGTCTGCAGCTGACCATATAGCGGATAGGTGTCGTCAACCGCTTTGACGTCCGCCAGCTGCGGCGTATCGCCGGAAAACGTCATAGTGGCGAAGCTCAGCTGTTCGCCGACGGTTAAACCAAGGCGACGCGCTTCGTCAATCCATGCGCCCGGGACTTCGCGCGAGCTGCGCAGCGTGCGGTCGCCGGCCATAAATTCCCGGCTCTGCTGGCTGAGTCCTTTCTCCATGCGGTCGCTTATCGAGCCCAGCGCCAGCACGCAGGCCACCGCCAGGCTCAGCGCCAGCCAGACGATCAGCAGCGACGGCGAGCGCCATTCGCGCCAGAACCAGCGGGCGATCATGCTTCCTCCCGCAGCTGGCCATCCACCAGCCTCAGCCGTCGGTCGCAGCGCGCCGCCAGCAGCGGGTCGTGGGTGACGAGGATCAGCGTGGTGCCGTGCTCGCGGTTCAGCGAGAACAGCAGGTCGGCGATTTTATCCCCGGTGTGACGGTCGAGGTTGCCGGTGGGTTCATCGGCGAACAGCAGCTCCGGGCGGCCGTTAAACGCGCGCGCCAGCGCGACCCGCTGCTGCTCGCCGCCGGAGAGCTGTACCGGCAGGTGATGCAGGCGTTTGCCCAGCCCCAGCTGCTCCAGCAGCGCCCGGGCGCTGCCGCGGCTCTGGCTATCGCTTTCGCCGCGCAGCAGCGCCGGAAGCTCAACGTTTTCCAGCGCATTGAGGGTGGGTATCAGCATAAAAGATTGAAACACAAAGCCGACGTGCTTAGCGCGCAGCTTCGCCCGCGCCTCTTCGTCCATCTGGTGCAGCGGCTGTCCGAGCAGCGAAACCTCCCCGCTGCTGCCGTCGTCCAGCCCGGCGAGGATCGCCAGCAGCGTCGATTTACCGGACCCCGACTCGCCAATCAGGGCGATGGTCTGCCCCTGTTTGACAACCAGCTCAACTCCGGTAAGGATGGAAAGCTGATGCTCACCCTGACCGACGGATTTCTTAAGACGATGAACTTCAAGTATGTTTTCCGCTGGCATTTGCCTTTCCTGTTTCTGGTCCTGTTTACCTGCCGCGCGATGGCGGCCGACACGCTGTTGGTTCTCGGCGACAGTCTGAGCGCCGGTTATCGCATGGCGGGCAATACCGCCTGGCCTGCGCTGCTTAACGATAAGTGGCAGACCAAAACGCCGGTGGTTAACGCCAGCATCAGCGGCGATACCTCGCAGCAGGGGCTGGCAAGGCTGCCGGCTCTGCTTAAGCAGCATCAGCCGCGCTGGGTGCTGGTAGAGCTGGGCGGTAACGACGGGCTGCGCGGTTTCCCGCCGCAGCAGACGGAGCAGACGCTGCGTACCATTATTGAGCATATCAAAGCGGCGAACGCCCAGCCGCTGCTGATGCAAATTCGCCTGCCCGCCAACTATGGCCGCCGTTATAATGAAGCCTTTAGCGCAATTTATCCGGCACTGGCCAAAGAGTTTGATATTCCTCTGCTGCCCTTTTTTATGGAAGAGGTTTATCTGAAACCGCAGTGGATGCAGGACGATGGAATTCACCCTAATCGCGACGCCCAGCCGTTTATCGCCGACTGGATGGCGACGCGTTTGGCTCCCTTAGTTAATCATGACTCCTGATAACAGCGAGTCATTTGCAGGTAAAGTTATGCAAAAATCGGTTTTAGTTACAGGATGTTCCAGCGGAATTGGTCTTGAAAGCGCCCTTGATTTAAAGCGCCAGGGCTTTAACGTGCTGGCCGCCTGCCGCAAAGCGGAAGATGTCGCACGGATGCAGGAGCTGGGGCTGACCGGTGTGTTGCTGGATCTTGACGATCCGCAGAGCGTTGAACGCGCCGCCGCCGAGGTGATTGCCCTGACCGACAACCGCCTGTACGGCCTGTTTAACAACGCGGGCTACGGCGTCTACGGCCCGCTGCCGACCATCAGCCGCCGGCAGATGGAGCAGCAGTTTTCCGCCAACTTTTTCGGCGTCCATCAGCTAACGATGCTGCTGCTTCCGGCAATGGAGCCGCACGGCGAAGGGCGTATTGTGATGACCTCATCGGTGATGGGAATTATCTCCAGCCCCGGCCGCGGCGCCTATGCCGCCAGCAAATTCGCGCTGGAAGCCTGGTCCGATGCGCTGCGCATGGAGCTGCGCCACAGCGGAGTTAAGGTCATCCTGATTGAGCCGGGCCCGATCCACACCCGCTTCACCAACAACGTCAACCAGACCCAGGTCGATAAGCCGGTGGAAAACCCCGGCATCGCCGCCCGCTTTACTCTCGGGCCGGAAGCGGTGGTGGAAAAAGTGCGCCATGCTTTTGTCAGCGATAAACCGAAGCTGCGCTACCCGGTCACTCTGGTGGCGCATGCGGTCGCCCTGCTGAAACGCCTGCTGCCGACCCGCGCGATGGACAAAATTATCCAGGGCTAAGTTGAAGCGCCTGCCGTCGCCCCCATATATCTATACAAATATCGATCAAAGAGACTTGCTCATGTCCGCACAGAATATTGTCAATATTACCGAAGCTAACCTACACCAGACGCTACAGCAGTCCGCGACAACGCCGGTGCTGTTCTATTTCTGGTCCGCGCGCAGCCAACATTGCGAGCAGTTGACGCCGGTACTTGAGAGCCTCGCCGCCCAGTACAACGGCCTGTTTACCCTCGCTAAAGTTGACTGCGATGCCGAACAAATGCTGGCTTCGCAGTTTGGCCTGCGCGCAATCCCTACGGTTTACCTGTTCCAGAACGGTCAGCCGGTCGACGGCTTCGAAGGCCCGCAGCCGGAAGAAGCGGTGCGCGCGCTGCTGGATAAGTTCCTGCCGCGCGAAGAGGAGCTCAAAGCGCAGCAGGCGCTGGCGCTGATGGAGGAAGAGAACTACGCCGAAGCGCTGCCGCTGCTGAAAGACGCCTGGCAGCTGTCGAACCAGGAGAGCCAGATTGGCCTGCTGCTGGCGGAAACGCTGATTGCCCTGCACCGTTCCGATGAAGCGGAAACGGTGCTGAAAACCGTGCCGCTGCAGGATCAGGATACCCGCTATCAGGGACTGGTAGCGCAGATCGAGCTGCTGAAAAAAGCCGCCGACACGCCGGAAATTCAGCAACTGCAGCAGCAGGTAGAGCAGAACCCGGAAGACGCGGCGCTGGCCTCCCAGCTGGCATTACAGCTGCATCAGGTTGGGCGTAACGAAGAGGCGCTGGCGCTGCTGTTCAGCCATCTGCAAAAAGATTTAGGCGCCGGAAACGGCGAGGTTCGCAAGCTGCTGCAGGAGATCCTCTCCGCCCTCGGCACCGGCGACGCGCTGGCCGCGAAGTACCGCCGCCAGCTCTACTCTCTGCTTTATTAATCGTAAAAAACCCGGCTCGCGCTGCGCTTAGCCGGGCTACAGGTTCCCCGCCGTCTGCGGGACGGTAGCCCGGACAGGCGCGTTCAGCGCCGCCTCCGGGGAAAAAACTTACGCGCGTTTTTTCAGCTGCGTCACCACCAGCTGATGGCGAGCATTAAAGAACTTCAGGTAGGTCAGATACCCGGCGATAATCGTTGACAGGCTGGCGGTCGACAGCAGCATAAACGTCACCATAATCTGGTACTTAATCGCTTTTACCGGATCAATCCCGGCGAAAATCAGCCCCGACATCATCCCCGGCAGGCTCACCAGCCCCACCGTTTTCGCCGAATCTACCGTCGGGATCAGCGCGGCGCGAATGCTATCGCGGATAAGCCTTGCGGAAGCCATCTTCGGCGTCGCGCCCAGGCTCAGCTTCTCCTGGATCTGCTGCTGCTCGCTGCTGAAACGCTGCCCCATGTTGTTGTAGCACAGCCCGACCGCCACCATCGCGTTACCGGCCACCATCCCGGCAATCGGAATCACCTGCATCGGCACAAACGCAATCGATCCGGAAAAAACCAGCACCGCCAGGGTTAATCCGGCGCCGGTGGTTATCGCGATAAACGAAGAAAGAAAGGCTTTATCGATATATTTGCTGCGCTTTTTCGCATTCCACGCCGCGTTAAAGCAGATAAACAGCACCATCAGCAGCGTCAGCACGGCGTGATTAACGTTAAAGATATATTTCAGCACGTAGCCGACGATAATCAGTTGCACAATCGCCCGGCAGATACTCCAGATAATATCTTTTTCCAGCGCCAGCTTTTCCCGGTAGCTGACCACGATCGCTACCAGCACCAGAACCATGGAGAGCGCCAGCGATTCGTTAGTAATATTATGCCCGTTCATTTTTTTTCTCCTCCTGCGCTTTTCCGCCGGCAGGCTTTAGGGTAATCACTTCATCCGCATGGGCAATTTCATTGCTATCGTGAGTGACCCACAGAACGGCAATATTTTTTTCGGTCGTGTAGCGATGGATAATCTCATTCACGTTTTTTTTATTGCTCTCGTCCAGCGCGCTGGTAATTTCATCGAGCAGCAGCACCTGCGGTAAAAACTGCAGATTGCGAATCAACGAAACGCGCTGCTTTTCCCCGCCCGAAAGTTCATTGATTGACTTTTCCAGCGTATTCTCCGCCAGCCCGAAGCGCAGCAGATCGGCGACCAGCGCGTTGGGATCCGGCTGTTGATGACGGATCTGCCACGGGAAGACCAGGTTGTCATACACTGAATCGCCGAACAGCGCCGGGGTTTGCGCGCAGTAGGAAACCTGCTGACGATAGGTTTCCGGCGTTAAGTCATTAATGTTTTTACCGGCGAAGAAAATGCTTCCCGCGGTGGGGCTCAGCAGCGAAGCGATTATTTTTAATAACGTGCTTTTTCCGCAGCCAGAAGGGCCGGTAATCAGCTTAAATTCCCCTGCCCTGAGCTGAAAACTCATCTCATTAAGGATGGTCACTCCATCGGCCTGAAAACCCACATTGTCCAGGCGCAAAATAGCGTTACTTTCGGTCATTATTATTCCCAGTTTTTCGACAACGCCTCTAGTTTACTCCACTTTTCTTTCACCCGGATGCGCGGAAAGATATACTCTGGTTAAACGCGCGCCACTCTCCCGGCGCATCAACAGGCAACAAGACAGGAGGTTTTTGATGCTGATTTTTATCCCCATTCTTATTTTCGTCGCGCTGGTTATCGTCGGAGCGGCGGTAAAAATCGTTCCTCAGGGCTACCAGTGGACGGTAGAGCGCTTTGGCCGCTATACGCAAACGCTGCAGCCGGGGATGAGCCTGGTGGTGCCCTTTATGGATCGTATCGGGCGCAAAATTAATATGATGGAGCAGGTGCTCGATATCCCTTCGCAGGAGGTGATTTCGCGCGATAACGCCAACGTCACCATTGATGCGGTGTGCTTTATTCAGGTCATCGACGCGCCGAAAGCCGCCTATGAAGTCAGCAACCTCGAGCTGGCGATTATCAACCTGACCATGACCAACATTCGTACCGTGCTGGGCTCCATGGAGCTGGACGAAATGCTCTCCCAGCGCGACAGCATCAACACCCGCCTGCTGCATATTGTCGATGAAGCGACCAACCCGTGGGGCATCAAAATCACCCGCGTTGAGATCCGCGACGTACGCCCGCCGGCGGAGCTTATCGCCTCAATGAACGCCCAGATGAAAGCCGAGCGCACCAAGCGCGCCTATATTCTTGAGGCCGAAGGGATACGTCAGGCGGAAATTTTAAAAGCCGAGGGCGAGAAGCAGTCGCAGATCCTCAAAGCCGAAGGCGAGCGTCAGTCGGCGTTTTTACAGGCAGAGGCGCGCGAACGTTCCGCGGAAGCCGAAGCGCGCGCTACGCAGATGGTCTCATCCGCTATCGCTTCCGGCGACATTCAGGCCATCAACTACTTTGTCGCGCAGAAATATACCGATGCGCTGCAGCAAATTGGCGCGGCCAATAACAGCAAAGTGGTGCTGATGCCGCTCGATGCCAGCAGTCTGATGGGCTCTATCGCCGGGATCGGCGAGCTGCTTAAAGAAGGCGCTGGCGCGCAGAAAAAATCATGATCGCGCTGATTCTCGCCCACCCGCATATTTTCTGGCTCAGCCTCGGCGGGCTGCTGCTGGCGGCGGAAATGCTCGGCGGCAACGGTTATCTGCTGTGGAGCGGCATTGCCGGCGTCGTAACCGGGCTGCTGGTCTGGATGCTGCCGTTGAGCTGGGAGTGGCAGGGTACGCTGTTCGCCGTGCTGACCCTGCTGGCGGCCTGGCTGTGGTCGCGCTGGCTGCGTAACCGCGTTAAGCGCCAGAAGCCGGCGGACGCTCAGCTTAATCAGCGCGGGCAGCAGCTGCTTGGCCGCCGCTTTACGCTGGAAACGGCGCTGGTTAACGGCCGCGGACACGTCCGCGTGGGCGACAGTTCATGGCCGGTTATTGCCGATGACGACCTCGCGGCGGGCAGCAAGGTTGAAGTGGTCGCCATCGAAGGCATAACCCTACATATAAGAGTCGTATCACAATAATCACCCCACAGGACATCCGTCATGGTCAGGAAGACAACGTTTACCCTTTCGCTCTGCGCCCTGCTCGCGGCAGCCGCTCAGGCATATGCTTCTGCTGATATCGAAGATTGCTCGTGGAGCGACCCGCTATGCCTGCTAAAAGGCGAACCTGTACTGACACCGGGAAATGACTCGCGGGACAACTTGCTGCGCCTGCTGAGCGAAGCGAAATCTTTCGCCCTGCCCGTTCAGGCCATTCCCGCTGATGTCAGCCGTACCCGCGATGTTTACTTCGCCTGGCATCCTGAGTGGGATAGCGCGCCGCCTCCCGCGCCGCCGGCGCAACGCGAAGATGAAACCTTCATCCAACAAATGGCGGCGCTGAATATCGATCCGGCGCAGATCATGCCGGCCGATTCGGCTGAACGGCTGGGAACATCCGACTATGAACTGGAAAACCGCTTTGTCAGCAACACCCTTGCCGCCGTCAGCCAGTTCAACGCCGCCCTGCTCGCCGCGCCCTCTGTGACCCCGCAGCAGCGTCATGACCTGGCGCTGGCGCGGCTGAAACTGTTTTATGGCGCCAATATCACCGCAGTCGCTGATATCCTCAATAGCTTCCCGGCAGATGCGGACGCCGACTTATTCGCTTATTACCTTTCCGGCATCGCCCACTTCTATGGCGGCAATTACACCGCCGCGACCCACGATTTCACTCTGTTGCGGGAGAGTCAGCAGCCCTGGCTGACCGAGACCGCGCAATATATGCTGATGCGCACGGCGCTCAACAAAAGTAGCCAGAACAGCGTCGGGCAGTACGGTGATTTTGATATTGCGCGGATCAATCGTGATGATGCCGCACAGGCGCAAAAAGAAGCTCAAGCCTATTTGCAACGCTGGCCCGCAGGGCTTTATGCCGACTCCGCGCGCAATATGCTGCGCCGCATTAACTGGTATCTGCAGGCGTGGCCGCAGCTGGCCGGACTCTATGAGCAGGCCTTCCGGCAGGCTGCCGACGCCGGGGAACTGCGTAGACTGGTGAGTGAATATGATAATGTCTTCGGCATGCCGTTCTACGCGCAGCCCGTTCTGGCAGCATTCCCGGACGCGCCGCAGGTCAGCTATGTCGAACTTCTCCGCGCCCTGCGCCTGAATGCTGACAATAAGCCAACCTTAACCCAGGCACAGCTTGACGCCAGCAAAGCGGCGTTTGAGAAGAGCGGAAATCTGCCGCTGTGGCGCGACCTGCAGCTGCAGCTGTGGAGCGCGACGGGCAACGATGCCGCCATCCTGCAGGCTGTCACGCCGGCGAAAACGCTGCCGGCGAATGATATTCTCGCCTTCAGCGAACAGGTCCTCTACGGCGAAGCGCTAATGGGACAAACACAGTGGCCCGCGGCGCGCTCTTTTTGGCAGCAGCTGCTACAACTTAGCCAAAATCCCGAGCAACAGCAGTATATCCAGGCAAAACTGGCGGCAACGCTGGTCTACAGCGGTAACGCGGCGGCTATCTTTGCCGCCGATAGCCCAGTGACCAATCTACGCTTTCGCTCCCAAGTGCTGAAAACCCAGGCCTCGCCTGAACTGCTACGCCAACAGGCGGCCAACGGTCCCAATAATGAAGAACGTACTATCGCTCTGCATACGCTGCTGGTGCGGGATCTCACGGAAAGTCGCTTCAGCGACTGGCTGAACGACAAAAAGCTCGCCACCGCTATTACCCAGCCGGTAATCAGCGAGGCCTTTAACGACGTCAACCTTAGCAGCTTCGACTGGGATGGCGAGGCGACCGAAGCCGGTTATGCCTGCCGCAGCCTGGATGACACCGTCACCGTGCTCAGTAAAAACGCCGACGATGCCCATGGGCTTAACTGCCTGGGCGAGTTCTTCCGCACCACGCAGACGCATGTTGATCTGTGGAAAGACCACGCCGGCAACGATATGCTCGAGCCCGCCATCAACCGCCAGCAGCCTCTGGGACAGTACGATCGCCAACGCTATTACCAGCAGATTATCACCTCGCCGAAAGCGGAGCCGGAAGATAAAAGCTATGCGCTCTATCGGGCGATTCTCTGTTACGCCCCCTCCGGTAGCAACGAATGCGGCGGCGAAGATGTCGAAAAACTGCAGCGTAAGGGCTGGTTCACGCAGTTGAAAACGCAGTATCCGGGAAGCCCGTGGGCGCAAAAACTCAAATATTACTGGTAATCGCGCTGCTGTCCGGGTCAGCGCAGGCGGCGGAGCGCGTGGATGCGCGCCAGCATTCCGCCTTCTGGCTGTGGTCCGGGGTGAAAGCCAGCAACGATCTGCAGAACGCGCAGACGGTATATCTGCATCAGGGCGAGGTGCTGACGCGCGCGGGCGAGGTCATATTCCAGCGCCTCGGCCTGCCGGTCAGCCGCCTGACGTTTCCCGCAATCTGGCTTACCGTCCGGTTTACCACACTTGATGTACCACAGACGATTGTGCCGCGGATCGTACGCCTGATGCAGCGCTGGCGGGCGGCTGGCAATCAGGTGGTTGGTCTGCAGGTTGATTTTGACGCAGCCACATATCAGCTCGCCGACTACGCCCAGTTTTTGCAACAGCTACGCCAGCAGCTGCCGCCAGAGTTCGCGCTGGGGGTAACGGGCCTGCTGGACTGGGCTAAAACCGGCGATATTGCCACACTGAACGCGCTTGCGGTTGATGAACTGGTGGTACAAAGCTATCAAGGACGCCGCACGGTGGCGAATTATCAGGACTATCTCCCCGCGCTCAGCCGGCTGCGTATCCCGTTCAAACTCGGGCTGGTGCAAAACGGCAAACGCGATCGGCAGGCGGAAATGCAGCTGAATGACTCCCCCTACTACCGCGGCACGGTGGTCTTTATGCTCAACCCGGCGCGGCGTTAAGCCTGCGCCTTGCGGTGACAGCAGCCTGAGAGATTATCGATGATCGGGCAATCCGCGCTGTCATCGCCTGGGCAGGAGTCCGCCAGCGCCAGCAGCTGCGTACGCATGCCCTGCAGCTCGCTGATATGCCGCTCAATTTCCGCGACTTTCTCCAGCGTCCGGCGTTTCACGTCGGCGCTGTGCCGCGAGGGATCGTTGAACAGGAATATCAGCTCGCGACACTCTTCCAGATTAAACCCCACCTGGCGCGCCTGGCGCAGCAGGGTCAGTTCATCCAGATGCTGCTGGCTGTAGCTGCGGTAGCCGTTTTCGCTACGCAGCGGCGGCGTCACCAGCCCCTTCTCCTCGTAAAAACGGATCGCTTTGCTGGTTAAACCGGTCTTTTTCGCCACATCGCTAATATTCATCTTTCCCCCTTGACCTTCCCCTTGCTGGAAGGTTTAACCTTGTTAATACTCGATGAAAGAGTGTGTTCGGTCAATCATTAACCGGAAATTTATTCAGGAGTTATGTATGTCTACCACTATCGACCTCGCGCTTGATGGCCTCTCCTGCGGCCACTGCGTTAAACGGGTGAAAGAGAGTCTGGAGCAGCGTCCCGACGTTGAGCAGGCGGAAGTCACCGTTACCGAAGCCCACGTCACGGGCAGCGCCAGCGCGGAAGCGCTGATTGAGACCATTAAACAGGCCGGATACGGCGCGGAGCTCAGCCACCCAAAGGCTAAACCGCTGGCAGAATCATCAATCCCGCCGGAAGCGCTGACAGCGGCCACCTCTGAGCTTCCGGCAGCCCGTGACGAAGATGACAGCCAGCAGCTGTTAATCAACGGCATGAGCTGCGCCAGCTGCGTATCCCGGGTACAACACGCGCTCGCCGCGGTGCCGGGCGTCTCGCAGGCGCGGGTCAACCTGGCGGAACGCACTGCGCTGGTGATGGGCAGCGCGTCCGCCGCAGAATTAGTCCAGGCCGTAGAGAAAGCGGGCTACGGCGCGGAAGCTATCGAAGACGACCTCGAACGCCGCGAGCGCCAGCAGGAAACCGCCGTCGCCACAATGAAGCGCTTCCGCTGGCAGGCTATCGTCGCCCTGCTGGTCGGTATCCCGGTCATGGGCTGGGGAATGATCGGCGACAATATGATGGTCAGCGATGATAACCGCTCCCTGTGGCTGGCTATCGGTGTTGTCACCCTGGCGGTGATGGTCTTTGCCGGCGGCCATTTCTACCGCAGCGCGTGGAAAAGCCTGAAAAACGGCACCGCGACCATGGATACGCTGGTAGCGCTGGGTACCGGCGTCGCCTGGCTCTATTCAATGAGCGTCAACCTGTGGCCGCAGTGGTTTCCGATGGAAGCCCGCCACCTTTATTATGAAGCCAGCGCGATGATTATCGGTCTGATTAACCTCGGCCATATGCTGGAAGCCCGCGCGCGCCAGCGCTCTTCGAAAGCGCTGGAAAAACTGCTCGATTTAACCCCGCCGTCAGCGAGGGTGGTCACCGACGAAGGCGAAAAAGATCTGCCGCTGGCTGAGGTTCAGGCGGGAATGATCCTGCGTCTGACCACCGGCGATCGCGTACCGGTCGACGGCGTCATTAGCCAGGGCGAAGCCTGGTTCGATGAAGCGATGCTCACCGGCGAGCCGGTGCCGCAGCAAAAAGGCGACGGTGACGCCGTTCATGCCGGGACCGTAGTGCAGGACGGCAGCGTACTGTTTACCGCCAGCGCCGTCGGCAGTCAAACCACCCTGGCGCGCATTATCCGCATGGTGCGCCAGGCGCAGAGCAGTAAACCTGAAATCGGCCAGCTGGCGGACAAAATCTCCGCCGTGTTCGTCCCGGCGGTTGTGGCGATAGCCCTGTTCAGCGCCGCGATCTGGTACTTTTTTGGCCCGGCGCCGCAAATTGTCTATACCCTGGTGATCGCCACCACGGTGCTGATTATCGCCTGTCCGTGCGCCCTGGGGCTGGCAACGCCGATGTCGATTATCTCCGGCGTGGGCCGCGCGGCGGAGTACGGCGTACTGGTGCGCGACGCCGATGCGCTGCAGCGCGCCAGCACTCTCGATACGCTGGTCTTTGATAAAACCGGTACCCTGACCGAGGGTAAACCGCAGGTGGTGGCGATAAAAACCTTTACCGCCATGGATGAGTCCACCGCTCTACGTCTGGCGGCGTCTCTGGAGCAAGGTTCCAGCCACCCGCTGGCGCGCGCCATTCTCGACAAAGCCGCGGACCAACGCCTGCCTGCGGTAGAAAACTTCCGCACCCTGCGCGGGCTGGGGGTCAGCGGCGAAGCCGAAGGCCGCCGTCTGCTGCTCGGCAACCAGGCGCTGCTTAATGAGCACAAGATTGCAACGGCTGAAATAGAAGACGACATGACCGCCCAGGCGTCACAGGGTGCCACGCCGGTGCTGCTGGCGGTAGATGGTCAGGCGGCGGCGCTGTTCGCCATCCGCGATCCGCTGCGCGAAGATAGCGTGGCGGCATTAGCCAGGCTGCACCGCCAGGGCTATCGTCTGGTCATGCTGACCGGCGATAACCCCACCACCGCCAACGCTATCGCTAAAGAGGCGGGCATTGATGAGGTGATTGCTGGGGTTCTGCCGGACGGTAAAGCCGATGCGATTAAGCGCCTGCAAAGCGAAGGGCATCAGGTGGCGATGATCGGCGACGGTATCAACGATGCGCCCGCGCTGGCGCAGGCCGATGTGGGGATCGCCATGGGCGGCGGCAGCGATGTCGCCATTGAGACGGCGGCGATTACCCTGATGCGCCATAGCCTGAACGGCGTTGCCGATGCGCTGGACATCGCCAAAGCCACGCTGCGTAATATGAAGCAGAACCTGCTGGGGGCATTTGTTTATAACTCGCTGGGCATTCCGATTGCCGCCGGGATCCTGTGGCCGCTGACCGGAACGCTGCTCAACCCGGTGGTGGCGGGCGCGGCCATGGCGCTCTCTTCGATTACCGTCGTGAGCAACGCCAACCGCCTGCTGCGCTATAAGCCCAAAGCATAAGGCAGCCTCTGGCGAGGACGAAAACAGGCTTCCCCTCTCCCCCTTCGGGAGAGGGGAAGCCTCAGCCGATTTATCTATTCGAACTCGCGGCCAGGATGCGGAACCGGATAATCAAAATCGACCTTGATCGGCGCCGCATAGCGGCTATTCCACAGCTGGCTGTAAAGCGCGTCCACGCGCGCGGCCATCGACGCATTATTCAGCACCAGCTCAAGGTTGCGTGAGTTATCGAAATAGCCTCCGCTCCAGTTGCTGGTTCCGACCCACGCCGTCGTACCGTCGATGGTCATCAGCTTACTGTGTACCACCCTGGCAAAGGGGATAAACCCCCGGCTGGCGGGAGGTATGGTCACCACTTTTAGCTGAACGTTTGGCACCAGAGAGAGACTCTTCAGCCAGAATACCTCCGGCTTTTTCAGGTTCCAGTTCGCCACCATCAGCTCCACCTGTACGCCGCGGGCCGCCGCGCTGCGCAGAGCGTTATCAATGGGCGCATAAAAGGGCCGGCTCCCCTTTTCTCCCCACGCCAGCGGCGCATAGTCCATCACCTGCACCCGGATCCGCGATTTGGCGCTCGCCAGCAGCCGCGGCAGCGCCACCTGCGAATCAATCACCCCGCTCGGGTTATAATCGCGCGGGCTGGCAACCAGATAATTGCCCTGCGGGGCCGACGCTACCGCCTGCCGCGCCGGCTTCGGTACCGGCTTACTCTCCGCCAGCAGAGCTTGCGCCTGCCAGTCCTGATCGAAAATAGCCTGAATCTGCTGCACCGTTTGCGGATCGCTGATGCGCAGACCGGTCTCCTGGATCTGTTCCAGCGCGCGCCAGTCAAAATTCTGGCTACCGACAAAAGCCTCTTTGCCATCCACCAGCAGATACTTGGCGTGAACAATACCGCCAGTCAGCCGATGGAACGGAATCACCCGCAATTCCAGGTTCGGGATCGCTTTCAGCGCCGTCAGCGTTTCCGGCGTTGAAAGGCCCACGCCCTTCTCCTCCATCAGAAAACGAATTTTTACTCCACGCTCCCCGGCGGCCCGCAGACGTGCCAGAACCCCATCCAGCAGAGAGCCTTTTTCATTCGCCACATAAAACTGCGCCAGATCGATATGGCTGCGCGCCGCATCGAACATCTGCTGCCAGACCTCGGCAGCATGACGTAAGTCGTTATCCTGTAAGGTGGTTTCCTGCGGCGCGTTATACACCAGCTCGTAGCCGGGTATAGAGAACGCCGCCCATACCGGCTGGCTTAACAGCATCCAGCTCCCCGCCAGCGCGCTCATCAGGCGGCCTGCCGGCCACCCGCATTGACCATGTTCAGGCATAGCGCTGCGCCTCGTGGCCTTCCCAGCGTTTGCCGCCCTGCTCCGGACGGCTGACCGGGCTGCCGGCGCGGATCAGCAGCACCTTCAGCAGTTCGTTGATTCGCTCCATGCGGCTTTGCAAATAGTTATTGCCCACCAGGCACAGCAGCGCAATAGCAATGCCCAGGCCGGTGGCATACAGGGCGGTCCCCATACCCGCAGAAACCATGCTGGCATCGGAGACGCCGGAGGCGGAAAGGGCCTTAAAGGTATCCATAATACCGAGGATCGTCCCCAGCAGGCCCAGCAGCGGCGCGGCGGTGACAACGGTTTCAAGCATCCACAGCCCACGCGACATCTGCGGTTTGCTGAGCAGATACTGAGCGTCGATCAGATCGCTCATCGCCTCACGGTCTTCCGCCGTCTGCTTTTTCTCCAGCACCGGCAGAATGAGGGTCAGCGGGAGGCTACTGCGGCCGGTCAGCGATTCCGGCAGATCCGACGCGCGGCGAACGTCCGGCGTCAGCGCCTTTTCAAAGCGCAAAGCCTGACGCTGGGCCCACGAAAAATAGAGGCCGCGTTCAACCAGTATCACCACGGCGATCGCCAGCGCGGCGTACATAACGTAGAAAATAATATCGTGAATCAGATTGGCATCCATCAGAGTGCCCTCCGGTTAATTAAAAGGTGGCTTCCAGCGAGACGCTAAAGGTGCGCTCTTCGCCAACGTTGTAGTACGGGGTACTGGCCTTCACGCCGTCGTAAGCCGCCGCGTTAAAAGTCGTCGAGCGGACGGAGGTCAGGTACTGTTTATCGAACAGGTTATCGATGCCAAAGCGCAGGGTGGCGCTTTTGACAATCTTTTTATCCACCGGCAGATGCACGCCCGCGGCGACATCAAAGACCGTGCGCCCGCCGATTTTTTCGTCGTTGGTCAAATCACCGTAGAACGAACTGACGTATTTGCCGCCGAAGCTGCCGTAGTAGAGACCATCGTCATAGCCCAGCGACGCGTTAAGCATGTTTTTCGGTACGTTTGGCACCGTTTTGCCCGCCGTTGGCAGCGGATGTCCGCCGTTGCTCACAATGTCGTCTTTTTGTTCGGAATGGGTGTAGGTATAAGAGGTGTAGTAGTTGAAGTTGTACGGCAGCTTACCGCTCCACTCCAGCTCCAGACCTTTACTCTCCACGCTGCCGATGTTCATCATTTCGTAGTCACCATCCGCATTGGTGGTCGAAATCTGCCGGTCGGTATAGCGCATATAGAAGAGCGTCGCGCTCAGCAGCATATCTTCGCGCTGAAAACGCCAGCCCAGCTCGTGGTTCCAGCTCAGCTCAGGTTTGGTGCTGATCGAGTCGCCGACGTTGTAGAGCACGTAGTTGGGTGGCGTACGCATGTTGCGCGTCAGGTTATAGAACAGCTGATTTTCGCTATCCGGCTTATAGCTGATGCTAAAGTTCGGCAGGAATTCATGGTAGGTCGCCTGGCGTTTTTCCGCAGCGCTATACAGGCTGCCTTTATTATCGCCTTTACGTTCAACATACTGATAAGCCAGCCCGCCCACCAGCGTCCAGTCCGGCGTCACGAACCAGCTGTCCTGAAGCCATACTTTGTGCGCAGGAGTCACCGTGTACTGGTTACGCCCCTGTACCGTATTGCCGTTCGCATCTTTAACCTGATCGGAACCGCCCGGTTTGCCGGAAACGTTCGCCGGGTTGCCATCGTCCTGAATGCTAATAAACGGCTGGGTCTGCGACTGACGCGCGCGCTCGTACCAGTAGCCAATATCCAGGCTGTGTTCGTCGTTAATATCCCACTTCAATTTCGTGGTAACGCCCGGCCGCCAGGTCTGGGTCCACGAAGGCCGGTAGTAGGTATTGGAAGTCAGGTTGCTGAGATCGTACTGTCCGGCGGTATCAGACGTATTGGACAGCACCGAGGCCGTTTGTCCGGTAAAGCTGCCGCCGTTACCCCAGTAGTAATAGGGCTGAACGGTCAACGCGAGGTTATCGCGCAGCTGTAAGCGCTGGGCAAAAGAGAGGGTGAAGGTTTCAAACGGATTACGGTTCAGCTTGTAATATTTGCTCAGCTGACCTTTGCTGTTGTAGACCGGGGTGGTCGAGTAGTCCTGACGCGGGTCTTCTTCGAACTGCGCTTTACTCAGGGTGTTATAGTTGCTGTTATCCTGACGGTTATACTTCATGATCAGGTTGCTGCTGTTGCCGTTGCCATCCTCGTACAGCGAGTTCATTTCGAACTTATCGGAATAATTACGCCCCTCCCCGCGCCATTTTTTGGCTTCAGTATGCGAGTACGAGAGCCAGTTGCTAAAACCGTTGTACTCCCCGGTCTCCAGACGAGCGAAAGTTTTGCTGAGGTTATGGCTGCCGAGCGTTTGTTTGACGAAGCCGCCAAACTCCTTTGAGGGACGCTTTGTCACAAGGCCAATATTACCGCCGCTGGAACCAATATGCGGGCCGTCAGCCTCGGAAGAGCCCTGGGTGACAAAGATCTGCTCAAGGTTTTCCGCGTCGCCCAGCAGGTTGGGGTAGACCGCATAGTTGCCCGAGTCGTTAATCGGGATGCCGTCCATCGACAGGCCGATCTGATCCGAGTTCATCCCGCGCATGGTGTAGTCGATACCGCTCAGGCCGCTGGCGTCATTGCTGTTGACGTTCATTCCCGGCGTATATTTCAGCATGTCGATAGCGTTGCTGGCGCCGGGGGCTTTTTCCATCGCCTCTTTGGTCAGGGTGGAACGCGCTTTGCCGCTGTCTTCCTGCACCATCAGACCGCCGCCGAGCGATTGCCCCTTAACGTTAATCTCCCCCACGTCGCTGCTTTCCGCCGCCAGCGAGGACCCCGATAACAGGGCCGACACCACGGCTAACGCAATCCCAGAATAATTAAAGTTTTTCATTTCTTTTCCTGTAAAAACAAATGATTAATTAGGCTTATGGCGCCTGGTAATTAAACGTCGCGGTAAATTTTTTGCTGCTTTGTCCGGCAAAAGCCTCTTCAGGAAAGGGCTTCAGCTGGCTGATGCTTTGCAGGGAACTAAGCGCAGCGCGATTGAGCAGCATGTTCGGCGCCCTGCTGGCAATACCGGAAGCCAGCACTCTGCCGCTGCGGTCAACCTCCAGCCAGACCTCCACGTTGCCCTGTGGGCGCTCCAGCGAAGCCTGACGGCCGCTCGGATAGCGCTTGCGCTGCTCCAGCTCCCGGCGCAGCGCCTGCAGATAGCCGTTTTCCACCGCCTGCGCGTTCGCCTTCGGCGCCGGGGGAGAAGGCGGCGCGGCTGGTTTACTCACCGGACTACGAACGGCGGCGGGCTGCGGAGCCGCGATCGCCTGCGGTTTCGACGCTTTTTCCTTCACAACCGGTTTGGGTCTGGGTTTGGCTTTCGGTTTAACAACCGGTTTGGCCTGGATAATGGGTTCTGGCGCAGGAACGACGGGTTCAGCGACCGCCTCCGGTTCCGGCTCAGGTTGAATTTGCGGCGGTATTTCCGGCTGCGGTTCCGGGACAGGCTCCGGCTGCGGCGGTTCGGGTTCAGCCAGCGACAGTTCCATGACCGTATCGTCATAATGCGGTTTGACCTGCAGCACTGCCTGCTGGCTGACAAACAGTAAACATCCCGCGACGACAATGGCGGGTAGCCAGCTAACAACGTGACGTGAGCGATAAAGCAGATACATATCACTGCTTCCGTGTGGCAATGGAAATGGAGAAGAAACCACCCTGACGCAGGGTATCCATCACGGCGATCAGGCGTTCCACCGCAACCTCTTTATCGCTGTTCACGATAATGGTGGTGGTTTGGTTTTCCTGCTGCTGTTGCTTCAGGGTATTGACCAGCGCATCCAGGGGCAGCGGCTGGCCATCAAGCTGCAGCTGGTCGCCGGCGCCGAGGGTGATAATGGCTTTTTTTTGCGGTTTAAGCTGTTGGGCGCTGCCGGCCGACGGCAGCTGCGTTTTCAAGCCCAGAGCCGGGATCACATTCAGGCTAATCAGGACAAAGAAAACCAGTAGAAACATCATCACATCGATCATCGGGATCAGCTCGATATGGGCTTTATTCTTTTTAGGCTCACTCCAGTTACGCATGTCACTCCCCCCAAAAATTGAAGGGGCCAATATAGAAGCGCTTTGTTTATTTTTTGTTACAGATTTTTTATTTTATTATCACAACAGAGGAATATTTGAGAAAAAAAACACCATGGTCATTCACGTTATAAATAGTCATTCCATTGTTTTTTAAGTGATAATTAATTTCAAAACGCCATTACAGAAATGACGAAAAAGAGAACATCAAATTTTTTTGTTATTTTCGTGACATTGCAAAACGCCTCTTCCGTCGCGCACGTTGAGTCCCCTTGCGCCCCAGCCCCCCGCGCGCTAGCATGGCTTCCTCACACTACGGAGCACGTATGGGCCTGTTAAACCGAATAAAAATGCTGTGGCAAGCCGCCGTCGGCTCGTCTTATTCCTGGCCCGCGCTGGATATCACGCTTCCCGGCGAGCGCTATCTGCACCTGGTCGGCAGTATTCATATGGGCACCCGCGACATGTCGCCGCCGCCCGCCAGGTTATTAAAAAAGATCCGCCAGGCCGATGCGCTGATTGTGGAAGCGGATATTAGCGGCAGCGAAACGCCGTTCAGCAACCTCCCCTCCTGTCCGCCGCTGGCGGAACGCCTGAGCGCCTCCCTGCTTGCTGAACTGCAAGAGCGGGCAGGAGAAATGGGGCTGTCCATCGCGCTGTTCGACAGCCAGCCGCTGTGGCAGGTGGCGATGGTATTGCAGGCGACTCAGGCGCAAAAACTGGGGCTAAGGGCGGATTACGGCATTGATTATCAACTGCTGATGGCGGCGCGTGAGAGCAATATCCGCGTGATGGAGCTGGAGGGCGCCGATAGCCAGATAGCGCTGCTGCGGGATCTGCCCGACGGCGGTCTGGCGCTGCTGGAGGATACCCTCACCCACTGGCGCACGAATGCGCGTCTGCTGCAGGTGATGATCGGCTGGTGGCTGGAGCAGCCGCCGTCAACGGGCGCAACCTCGCTGCCGACAACGTTTAGCCAGTCGCTATATGATGTGCTGATGCATCAGCGCAATCTCGCCTGGCGCGAAACGCTGCTGGCGCTGCCGCCGGGGCGCTACGTGGTTGCCGTAGGGGCGCTTCATTTGTACGGGGAAGGGAATCTGCCGGACATGCTGACGTAAAAAAATGGCCAATATTGCTATTGGCCCGTCAAAGAGGAATTTCATCATTATTATTATTCCGGGGTTCGCGCCCCGGATCGTCTGATTGTCGCTCAAAGTGACCATCACTGCCAATACTATTGCGCAAGATGATACTATTTTTTAGACAGCCGTCGGGCGTATGCTTATGTCACATTAAATCGGTTGGTAAGAAGGATAACGATGACTCCCGCCGTAAAATTACTCGAAAAAAACAAAATTAGTTTTCACATTCACAGCTACGATCACGATCCGAACGAAACCAATTTTGGCGATGAGGTGGTGCGTAAGCTGGGGCTCAACGCCGACCAGGTCTATAAAACGCTGCTGGTCGCCGTCAACGGCGATATGAAGCATCTGGCCGTCGCGGTGACGCCGGTAGCGGGTCAGCTGGATTTGAAAAAGGTGGCGAAGGCTTTAGGCGCTAAGAAAGTCGATATGGCAGACCCGATGGTCGCGCAGCGGGTCACCGGCTATCTGGTGGGCGGGATCAGCCCGCTTGGACAGAAAAAACGCCTGCCGACGGTGATTGACGCGCCGGCCCAGTCGTTTGCCACCATCTATATTTCCGGCGGCAAACGCGGGCTGGATATTGAGCTGGCGGCCAGCGATCTGGCGAAGATCCTTGAGGCAAAATTCGCCGATATCGCGCGTCGCGATTAATTGACGGTTTTTCGTCAGGGAACACTCCCGGAGGCGGCGCTGACGCGCCTTGTCCGGGCTATAAAATCCAAAACCGCTCAGACCTGTCGCCCCGGTAAGCGCAGCGCCACCGGGGCGCTGCTCTGACGTTACTGCCAGCTTACCTCGCCTTTCGGTTCATAAGCTGCCGCGTCCAGCGGTGAGTTTTTCTGGATATACTCTTTCAGCACCTCGGCGTCGATAAAGCCGGTATTCACATAGCCGGGCCTGGTATCAATATGCGGGTAGCCGTCGCCGCCGGTGGCGTTAAAGCTCAGGGTCGCCATACGGTAGGTCTTCGCCGGATCGACCGGTTCGCCTTTGATGGTCAAATTATTAAGCTTACCGTCTTTGGCCACAAAACCGACGTTGGCAAACTGCGGATAGGCGCCAGAATCGGGCTTCATCTGCGCCACGGCGGTCAGATACTCCGTCACTTCCTTACCGCTCATATCGACATACACCAGCACGTTGCCGAAAGGCTGTACCTTCATCACGTCTTTATAGGTGATATCGCCCGCTTCAATCGAATCACGCACGCCGCCGCCGCTCATCACCGCGAAATCGGCATTGCTGCGCGCCATTTGCGCCGCCAGCAGCAGACGTCCCATATTGGTTTGCACAAAACGCACTTTGCTGCGATCGCCCTCCAGGTGCGCGTTTACGCTACCGATTTTGACCTGCAGCTGCGCTTTGCCCTTATTCTGGAACGGCGTCAGCAGGGAGAGCATCTGCGGATTTTCGGCGATTTGCGGCGTATAGAGCACGCGCTCGCTCTCGCCGTTGTCGTAAGTGACCTTTTTCTTCAGGTTGACCGGGATCAGCTGATAGTGCACCAGCTTCATTTCGCCATTGCGGAATTCGAAGTCGGCGCGGCCCACATATTTGCCCCACTCATGGGCCTGGACGATCCAGATACCGTTCTGCTTATCCGGCGCGCACGGGCTGCCCGGAACGTAATCCACCTGTTTTTTATTCTCAGAGGCCATGCATACCGGGTCCTGCGAGTGGCCGCCGACGATCATCGCCAGCGAACCTGCCGGCAGGCTGCGCGCCATCTCGACGTCGCCCGGCGCATTCGAGCCGTGGGCGCCGTTGTCATAATGGCCCATGTGGGTGGTGGCCAGAATGACGTCCGGTTTTTCATTCTGCTGCAGCTCCTGGATAACAAGTTTGGCCTCTTCCGCCGGTTTGCGGAACTCGATATCCGTAAAGAACTCAGGGTTACCAATTTTGGCCGTATCGTCGGTCGTCAGGCCGATAACCGCAATATTCAGCCCGCCGCGTTTGAACAGCGCCCACGGCTTAAACAGACGCTCGCCGGTGCTTTTCTGGTAAATATTGGCGGAGAGGAACGGGAACTTCGCCCATTTTTCCTGCTGACGCAGTACGCTAAGGGGATTATCAAACTCGTGATTGCCTACCGCCATCGCATCATAGCCAATCAGGTTCATCCCGCGAAAATCGGGTTCCGCGTCCTGTAAGTCGGATTCCGGCACGCCGGTGTTGATATCGCCGCCGGATAACAGCAGCACGCTGCCGCCCTCTGCCGCCACCTCTTTGCGAATGCCGTCCACCAGCGTTTTTTGTGCCGACAGCCCGTATTCGCCATAGTCGCTGCGCCAGAAGTGGCCATGATGATCGTTAGTATGCAGAATGGTAATTTTATAGGTTTTATCCTGCTCATAAGCCTGCGCAGACAGGCTCCCCAGCGATAACGCCGTGAATAGCGCCAGCGCAACGCCTTGCTTCATAAAGTGCATATTTCTCTCCCTGACGAAATGACAAGTGCCGAAAGTATAGCGAGTTAGCCGATTAGACAAATATGTTTTCAGAATTGCGACTTCCTTCAAACCTTAGGGGCAGGTATGTTAGGCAGATAATAATTCCACCTGCATCCTCTATAAAAAATACTTAAGCGAACCTATGGCAATGAATCAGACCGCACAACCCTTATCCGGCCCTGCTGCTGCGCCGCAAAAAGCACGCACCTCGTTTCGCATTCTCGGCGCTATCAGCCTCTCACATTTGCTAAACGATATGATCCAATCGCTTATTCTGGCTATCTACCCGCTGCTGCAGGCCGAGTTTTCGCTGACCTTTGTGCAGATAGGGATGATTACCCTCACCTTTCAGCTGGCCTCATCGCTGCTGCAGCCGGTCGTCGGCTATCTGACCGACAAACACCCGATGCCGTGGTCGCTACCGATAGGCATGTGCTTTACCTTAAGCGGTCTGGTACTGCTGGCGATTTCCGGGAGCTTCGGGATGGTTCTGCTGGCTGCCGCGCTGGTCGGTACCGGCTCTTCGGTCTTTCACCCGGAGTCTTCACGCGTGGCGCGAATGGCCTCCGGCGGTCGCCATGGCCTGGCGCAGTCGATATTCCAGGTCGGCGGCAACTTTGGCAGTTCGTTAGGCCCGCTGCTTGCGGCCCTGATTATCGCGCCCTACGGCAAAGGTAACGTTGGCTGGTTTGTCCTGGCGGCGCTGCTGGCGATCGTCGTGCTGGCGCAGATCAGCCGCTGGTATGCCGCTCAGCACCGTATGAACAAAGGTAAACCCAAAGCGGTCATTGTCAATCCATTGCCGAAAAACAAAGTCATTCTGGCGGTTAGCATTCTTTTGCTGCTGATTTTCTCAAAATACTTCTATATGGCGAGCATCAGCAGCTATTACACCTTTTATCTGATGCAAAAGTTTGGATTATCGGTGCAAAACGCGCAGTTTCATCTGTTTGCTTTTCTTTTTGCCGTCGCGGCGGGAACGGTGATTGGCGGGCCTGTAGGCGATAAGATTGGGCGCAAATATGTTATTTGGGGCTCTATCCTTGGCGTAGCGCCGTTTACTCTTGTTTTACCCTACGCATCGCTGGAATGGACCGGCATTTTAACGGTGATAATTGGTTTTATCCTCGCGTCGGCTTTTTCCGCCATTCTGGTCTACGCTCAGGAGCTGTTGCCGGGGCGGATCGGTATGGTTTCTGGTTTGTTCTTCGGATTCGCTTTTGGCATGGGTGGCCTTGGCGCCGCGGTGCTGGGGCTGTTAGCTGACCATACCAGTATCGAGCTGGTCTATAAAATCTGCGCTTTCTTGCCACTGATTGGCATCCTGACGATATTTCTGCCTAACAACCACCAAAAGTCCTGATTCTTCGGCAGCCAAAGTGTAACTTTGGCTGCCTCAATCCCTTACTCCACCAGCATTACCCCGCATAAGCTGCTGCCATTTTGCGGTCCGTGCTTTTTTGCATGCCAATTCCATTTTTCTGCAAAATTCAACGATTATTCATAAACAAAACCGCTGAA
This sequence comes from Klebsiella sp. ME-303, assembly GCF_007910085.1. Lineage (NCBI taxonomy): Bacteria > Pseudomonadati > Pseudomonadota > Gammaproteobacteria > Enterobacterales > Enterobacteriaceae > Klebsiella > Klebsiella sp. ME-303. The sequence continues at coordinate 76,361 of NZ_VOJB01000078.1, forward strand.
ATTGTCATAAACTATTATTCGGTTTTTTGGTTTTATACCCTAAATAATTCAAGTTGCAGGAAGGCGGCGACGCAGGGAATCCCCTGGAGCTTACTGAAGTAAGTGACTGGGGTGAGCGAGGAAAGCCAACGCCCATGCAAATTGAAGTATGACGGGTATATGCCGAAAATGGATCAGCTCACCACTGCAAGGAGACGGAATGCACCACGCAACACCGCTAATCACCACCATTGTCGGCGGCCTTGTGCTCGCCTTTATTCTCGGCATGATTGCCAATAAGCTACGTATTTCTCCTCTGGTGGGATATTTATTAGCGGGCGTGCTGGCCGGACCTTTTACCCCAGGTTTCGTTGCTGATACCAAGCTGGCGCCGGAGCTGGCCGAGCTTGGCGTGATCCTGCTGATGTTCGGCGTGGGTCTGCATTTCTCCTTAAAAGATTTGATGGCGGTCAAGGCTATCGCTATTCCGGGGGCAATCGCCCAGATCGCCGTGGCGACGCTGTTGGGTATGGCGCTCTCTGCCATGCTGGGCTGGTCGTTAATGACCGGGATCGTTTTTGGTCTGTGTCTTTCTACCGCCAGTACCGTGGTGCTGCTGCGCGCGCTGGAAGAACGACAGCTTATTGATAGCCAGCGGGGGCAAATCGCCATCGGCTGGCTGATTGTGGAAGATCTGGTGATGGTGCTGACGCTGGTGCTGCTGCCGGCGGTCGCCGGCATGACCGAGAAAGGCGACGTTGGCCTGGCTACCCTGGCCCTCGATATGGGCATTACCATCGGTAAAGTCGTTGCCTTTATCGCCATAATGATGCTGGTCGGCCGCCGACTGGTGCCGTGGATTATGTCACGCAGCGCGGCAACCGGCTCGCGCGAGCTGTTTACGCTGTCGGTGCTGGCGTTAGCGCTCGGCATCGCCTTCGGCGCCGTTGAGCTGTTTGACGTCTCCTTCGCCCTCGGCGCCTTTTTCGCCGGTATGGTGCTCAATGAATCCGAGCTCAGCCATCGCGCGGCCCACGATACCCTGCCGCTGCGCGACGCCTTCGCCGTACTGTTCTTTGTTTCCGTGGGAATGCTGTTTGACCCGATGATCCTGATCGATCAGCCGCTGGCGGTGCTGGCGACGCTGGTCATCATTATTTTCGGTAAATCGGCCGCCGCTTTCTTCCTGGTACGAATGTTCGGCCACTCGCCGCGCACCGCGCTGACCATTGCCGCCAGCCTGGCGCAAATCGGTGAATTTGCCTTTATTCTCGCCGGGCTGGGAATGGCGCTGGATCTGCTGCCGCAGGCCGGGCAAAACCTGGTGCTTGCCGGCGCCATTATCTCCATCATGCTCAACCCGGTCCTGTTTACCCTGCTGGAAAAATATCTCGATAAAACGGAGACGCTGGACGAACAGACGCTGGAAGAAGTGCTTGAAGATGAGAAACAGATCCCCGTCGATATCTGTAACCACGCGCTGCTGGTCGGTTTCGGTCGCGTCGGGAGCCTGCTCGGTGAAAAACTGATGGCGCAGGGCGTGCCGCTGGTGGTTATCGAAACCTCGCGTACCCGCGTTGACGAACTGCGCGCACGCGGTATTCGCGCGGTATTAGGCAACGCCGCCAATGAAGAGATTATGAATCTGGCGCATCTTGACTGCGCCCGCTGGCTGCTGCTGACCATCCCTAACGGCTATGAAGCCGGGGAAATCGTGGCTTCCGCGCGCGAGAAGTGCCCGAATATCGAGATCATCGCGCGCGCCCACTACGACGATGAAGTGGAGTATATCGTTGAACGCGGCGCCAACCAGGTGGTGATGGGCGAGCGGGAAATCGCCCGCGCCATGCTGCAGCTGCTCGAAACGCCGCCAGCAGGCGAGCTTATTACCGGTTAATGCTTCCGGCCCCGACTTCTCGGGGCCGGCTTTACTTACCGGCTTAGCGATCCCAGTAAGCCTCTTCCAGGCTATCTTCACGCTCCGGCAGGCCGCGGGTCAGACGCGGCGAGTGCTGGTTCAGCACCTGATAGCTCACGCGGTTAGCGTATTTACACACCTGCGCCAGCGAGGAATAGGTCAGCCACTTGCACTTGTGCTTGCTGGAGTTCGGCACGTTGTTGCGATGATAGTTATTGGCGGTGATATCGTGCAGCAGCGCCGCCAGCGCGCCGTCGCCCGCGCCGTTGGTATTCATGATCTTCTCCGGCCCGCCCATATAGGGTGCGATATGCGAATAAATACGCAGCGGATTTTCGCAATCCTGATGGCGCATCGCGCGGCTGAATTCATACTGGTTAAACTCGGCAATCGCGCCCGGCAGCAGCGGATGCTGCGTTTTGCGCTTAGCCTCATCCTCGGTAAAACTGGCCATATACAGCCCGGCAGGCCCGGCGGTGCACAGTACCAGGTCAACCCACTCCAGCGCCTTGTCGGAAGCCAGCAGCGGATCGGATAGTCCGGTCAGCGCTTCCGCCTCCTCTTCGTTCATCGCCAGAATAGAGACGTGCTCCTTGAGGAACGCCTGCCACCACGCCGGATTATCGGCGATAACGTATTTGGTCCCCAGAGTCAGGACCACCGGTACATCGTGCTTTTTCGCATATGCGATGGCCTGCATCGTCGCGTCCGGCATCGGCTCGCCCGGCTTGCAGCGCACGAGATAGGAGGTCAGCACCAGCGCGGAGGCGCCGGCGATGACGCTCTCCGGAATGCTTTCCGGACGGAGCTTGTTCATATGCCCGGGGCTGATCGCAAAGGTGCGCTCGCCGGAGTCGCTAATCAGCGTAAAGCAGCGCCCAATCGCCCCATCCACCCCCTGCAGGTAGTTCAGATCGGTACGGCTGGAGGTGTTGCACAGGTAGCGGTAGGCGTAGCCGCCGATTTCAATATTGCTGCACATGACGCCAAGCAGAACCGAACGGTCATCCGCCAGCACCGAGTAGTTGTGCATGGTGTTACCGATGGTGCCGCCGGCAAACTGGTGGGTAATCAGGTCGTTGCGGACCAGTTCCTGATACAGCGCTTCGGCGACATCGTCTTCAATCACCAGCGAATGCCCGGCGCTCAGGCCGTAGCGTACGATAAACGCCTCATCCACTTTCGCTTCGATATCAACCAGGGTTTGATCGATGCCGACCACCCAGGCGACGTTAGACTCATTGTCCGGCTGAATTTGCTGCAGCAGCGGATCGCGAGCGTTGACGGGAAAATAGTGTTTGGATTTGCGTTTACCGGGAAATTTCATAGTGGCGATTTATTGACAGTGAACAAGCGGGGAATAGTAGCATACTCCCCGCCGCACGCGCGATCAGCGATATTTCGCCGTCAGGTTGACCATCATTTCAATATGCGCGGTGTCCGCATTAAGCGCCGGAATGTACTCATATTGCTGGCCGCCGGCTTCGAGGAAGATTTCCCGGTTCTGCACCGCGATCTCCTCCAGCGTCTCCAGGCAATCGGCGGAAAAGCCGGGGCAGATAACCTGAATATGCTTCACCCCTTTCTCACCGAGCATTTTCAGCGTTTCGTCGGTGTAGGGCGTCAGCCAGGGCTCACGACCAAAGCGCGACTGGAACGTCATCATCACCCGCTCAGGCGGCAGCCCCAGGGCTGAAACCAGCTCACGGGTGGTATCGCGACAGCGCTGAGGATAGGTATCCCCTTGCTGGGCGTACCGCTGCGGGATGCCATGATAGGAGAGCAGCAGTAAATCTGGCTCACCGTGCACCGCAAAGGATGCCCGCACGCTGGCGGCCAGCGCGTGAATATAGTCCACGTCATCGGCGTAGTCGCGAATAAAAGAGATGCCGGGGATGGCGCGCTTTTTGGCAAGGATACGCCCTAGTTCATCCCAGACCGCCGCCACGGTGGAGCAGGAGTACTGCGGATAGAGCGGTAGCACCACGATGTGATCCACGCCCTGCTCCAGCAGTTCATCAACCGCGCTCTCCAGCGACGGCGAACCGTAGCTCATCCCCAGCGCCACCGGCGTATCCGGAAGCCGCGCGGCCAGCGCCTGCCGCTGCTGCTGGCTATAGACCATCAGCGGCGAGCCATCTTCCATCCAGATGGACTGATAGAGCTTGGCGACCCTGGGGGCGCGCAGGGGCAGTATCACGCCGCGCAGCAGCGGCCACCACAGTAGACGGGAGGTATCCACCACGCGCCGATCGCTAAGAAACTGTCGTAGATAGCGCTTTACCGCGTCGGGCGTGGGCGCATCGGGAGTGCCTAAATTGGCTAATAAGATACCTGTTTTCGTCTGATGCATTACCGCCTCTTAACCATTTGAATCGCTGACAATTGTAGCTGAAATGGCGCTAAACGGAACCAATCATAGAAAAAGGTAAAATGAGAGGAGTTCTCACCCCGCCGCGGCGGGATGAGAACTAACGGAATTAACCGAGGATTTTTTCCAGTTCAACGCGAACGTCGGCCACCGCTTTGGTGCCATCGACTTTCGCGTACTGGGTATTGCCCGCTTCGGCTTCTTTCTGATAGTAGCCGATCAGCGGAGCCGTCATCTGATGATATTCAACCAGACGCTTACGCACGGTCTCTTCCTGGTCGTCTTTACGGGTGGTCAGCTCTTCGCCGGTCACGTCGTCTTTGCCTTCAACTTTCGGCGGATTAAATTTGATGTGGTAAACGCGGCCGGAAGCTGCGTGAACGCGACGCCCGATGATGCGGTCAACGATCAGTTCGTCAGGAACATCGAATTCCAGCACGTAATCCACGGTGATACCCGCTTCTTTCATGGCGTCAGCCTGCGGAATGGTGCGCGGGAAGCCGTCCAGCAGAAAACCGTTGCGGCAATCTTCCTGAGTAATACGCTCTTTGACCAGGGCGATAACCAGTTCGTCGGTGACCAGCTTACCGGCGTCCATAATATCTTTCGCCTGTTTGCCCAGCTCGGAGCCTGACTTCACCGCGGCACGCAGCATGTCGCCGGTGGAGATTTGCGGAATACCGTATTTCTCCATGATGAACTGAGCCTGAGTTCCTTTACCCGCGCCCGGAGCGCCAAGCAGAATAATACGCATTACGAAAATCCCCTCAAAAGTTGATTCAATTTTTCAAAAAACGCTAAACCATACCACCAGAACGCGGATGGCTCAAGGAAGGCGGGGCGGCTGAAACGGTTAATGGTGAGATATTTTACGTAGAGTGCGGTTTGATGCCCTCACCCCGGCCCTCTCCCAGCGGGAGAGGGGTAGAGTGAGGGTAAAGATTACGACGCCAGCAGCTGGTTCATGCGGCGGATAAACTGGTTCGGATCTTCCAGCGTACCGCGCTCGGCCAGCAGCGCCTGATCGAGCAGCAGCTCAACCCACTCGCCGAACTGCGCATCATCCTGGGTATCCGCCGCGCGTTTTACCAGCGGATGCAGCGGGTTCAGTTCAAAGATGTACTTCACTTCCGGCGCGGCCTGGCCCGCAGCGGCAAACAGTTTTGCCATCTGGGTGCTCATTTCATCCGCGTCGGTGGTGACGATGGCCGGCGTATCGGTCAGACGATGGGTCAGACGAACCTCTTTCACCCGGTCGCCGAGCAGCGTTTTGGCACGCTCAACGAACGGCTCCAGCGCCTTCTCGGCTTCTTTAGTAGTTTCATCCACTTCGTCCGTCAGCTTATCCAGCGACTCATCGGCTTTCGCCACCGACTGGAACGGCTTACCGTCGAACTCGGTCAGATAGCTCATCATCCACTCGTCGATGCGATCGGAAAGCAGCAGCACTTCAATGCCTTTCTTACGCAGCAGTTCCAGATGCGGGCTGCTTTTCGCGGCGGCGTAGCTGTCGGCGGTAATGTAGTAAATCTTCTCCTGCCCTTCTTTCATGCGGGAGACGTACTCTTCCAGCGACACGGTCTGCGCGGCGGAGTCGGTATGGGTGCTGGCGAAACGCAGCAGTTTGGCGATGGCCTGCTGGTTGGCCTGATCTTCCGCCGGCCCCTCTTTCAGCACGAGGCCAAACTGCTGCCAGAAGGTCTGATATTTTTCCGCGTCGTCTTTCGCCAGTTTTTCCAGCATCTGCAGGGCGCGTTTGCTCAGCGCGGTACGCAGATTGCGGGTGACGCTGCTGTCCTGAAGGATTTCACGTGACACGTTCAGCGGCAGATCGTTAGAGTCGACCAGGCCGCGGACGAAACGCAGGTAGTTCGGCATAAACTGCTCGGCGTCATCCATGATGAAGACGCGCTGCACGTACAGCTTCAGGCCATGTTTATGATCGCGATTCCACATATCCCACGGCGCCTGCGACGGGATATACAGCAGGCTGGTGTACTCCTGCTTACCTTCAACGCGGTTGTGGCTCCAGGTCAGCGGATCGCTGTAATCGTGGGCAATGTGCTTATAAAACTCGTTGTACTCGTCGTCTTTGATTTCCGACTTATTGCGCGTCCACAGCGCCTGGGCTTTGTTAATTTTCTCCCAGCTAATGACGGTTTCGCCGTCAACGTCTTCGCGCTTTTCAATTTCCACCGGCAGCGCAATGTGATCGGAGTATTTGCTGATGATCGAACGCACGCGCCAGTCGTTGAGGAAATCGTCCTCGCCTTCGCGCAGGTGCAGCGTGATCTCGGTACCGCGATCGGCTTTGTTAATGTCGGCAACGGTATATTCGCCTTCGCCAGCGGATTCCCAGAAGACGCCGTTTTCGGCGCTGTCGCCCGCCGCGCGGGTACGGACGGTAACTTTATCGGCAACAATAAACGCCGAATAGAAGCCCACGCCGAACTGGCCAATCAGCTGGCTGTCTTTCGCCTGGTCAGAGCCCATGGACTCAAGGAACGCTTTGGTGCCGGACTTGGCGATGGTGCCGAGATGGTCGATGACCTCATCGCGATTCATACCAATGCCGTTATCGGCGATGGTCAGGGTGCGGTTGTCTTTATCAAATGAAACACGCACGCGCAGTTCGCCGTCGCCTTCGTACAGATCCGGCTGGGACAGCGCGCGGAAGCGCAGCTTGTCGGCCGCATCGGAGGCGTTGGAAATCAGCTCACGCAGGAAAATTTCTTTATTGGAATAAAGAGAATGGATCATCAGGTGCAGAAGCTGCTTGACCTCTGACTGAAAACCACGAGTTTCTTGTCCTTTCATCTAAATCAACCTCAACAATGCCATTGTTAATGGTAAAAAAACCGTTGAGGGTGAGATGGGGACAGAGGGAGAAGTTTTCAAGCGGAGGCCCCGAAAAGCGCCTCCGTTTGATTAAAAACGAATCTTATGCCGCCCGGCGAGCGAGTGGGATAGCGTCGTGCCGTCAACCATCTCCAGCTCGCCGCCGACCGGTACGCCATGGGCGATACGGCTCGCGTCTACGCCATACTGCGCGCAGAGCTCGGCGATATAATTGGCCGTCGCCTCCCCTTCTACCGTTGGGTTGGTCGCGAGGATCACTTCCTGCATCGATTCGTCACGCAGACGCTGTTCCAGACGATCGAGCCCAATGTCATCCGGCCCGATACCGTCAAGCGGCGACAGGTGGCCCATCAGCACAAAGTAGCGACCGGAAAACTGCCCGGTCTGCTCGATAGCGTAGATATCCGCTGGGCTCTCTACCACGCAGATCTGGCCGTTTTCCTTGCGCCGAGGGTTGCTGCAAATATTGCACACCTCCTGCTCGGTGAAGGTACGGCAATCGGCGCAGTGGCCGATTTCCGACATCGCGCGCGTTAGCGCCTGCGCCAGGCGCATTCCGCCGCTGCGGTCGCGCTGCAGCAGGGTAAACGCCATGCGCTGCGCCGACTTCGGGCCGACACCCGGCAGGCAGCGCAGTGCTTCCATAAGCTGCGTTAACAGCGGACTGGTCTGCATCAGAACGGCATCTTAAAGCCTGGCGGCAGCTGCATACCGGCGGACACGGACGCCATTTTTTCTTTCTGCGTCTCTTCGATGCGGCGGGCGGCGTCGTTAAACGCGGCAGCCACCAGATCTTCCAGCATCTCTTTGTCGTCTTCCAGCAGGCTCGGGTCGATCTCAACGCGACGGCAGTTGTGCGCGCCGTTGATGGTGACTTTTACCAGGCCAGCGCCGGATTCACCGGTCACTTCCAGTCGGGCCACTTCTTCCTGCATCTGCTGCATTTTTTCTTGCATCTGCTGGGCCTGCTTCATCAGGTTACCCAGACCGCCTTTTCCACCAAACATAGGCTTCTCTCTCAGTAAGTCATCGTTAAGGATGCTGACCGCAAGTCAGACTTGCAATCAAATGGGGCGAATACTCTCTTCATCCAGGTCCGCATCGAAGAATCGACGCAGCGTCTGAATGTTATTATCCGCAATAATCGCTTCACGCGCCTGCGCGAGCTTTTCTTCATAAATTGCCTGCCGCCACTCAAGCGGCGTGCGCATCGCGGGATTATCATCTTCCACGATGGTCAATTCAACCGGCGTACCGTACAAAATACCGAGCGCTTCCGCCAGCTTTTGCTGCGCGCCCGCCGAATTCAGGTGACGCTGGCTCGGACGCAGATGCAGGCAGACGCGATTGCCCTCCTGCTCTTTCCAGGCGTTCAGGGCGACCTGCTCCACCAGTTTGGGTACCGCAAGCCGGCTGACTTCCGCCGCCCAGCTATCGCGCTCGACCGCTTCGACTGCCAGCTTTGCCGCCAGTTCCGGCGTTTTTTCATGCTCCAGCGCTTTTTTCAGCGCCTTCGGCGTCGCCACTTCTTCTTTTACGGCTTCAACAACCGTCGTCGATTTCCAGCGATAGGCTTCCTTTTTCGCCGGCGCTTTCTCCAGCGCAGCCGCCGCCGGACGCGCCTGTACGCGTTCGGTAATTGAACTCAGTCGTTCCAGCGCAGCGTTATTCACCGGCCGCGCGCGGGAAGCGGCTGCCGGTTCACTCTTTTTTGGGGTGGGCGCTCCCTGGCTACGCTGCAGCTGGCTGCGGGCCGCCAGCACCTGGCTGGTGGTCTGCGGCAAATTCGGCGGCGGCGACGACGGCGCGGATGCCGGGGCAGCCTGCTGGGCCGGTGCGGCCTGAATAGCCTGCACCGGCGGCGCCTCCGGTTCCGGCAGCGGCATACGCGGATGGAAAGCCAGCGCACGCAGAAGCGTCATCTCGACGCCCATTCGTCTGTCCGGGGCGTACGGGAGCTCTTTGCGGCCAATCAGTAGCGTTTGATAGTACAGCTGAACATCGGTTGGCGGCACCGTCCGCGCCAGCTCGCGCATGCGCAGCTCAATCGCGGCCATATCCGCTCCCAGCGCCGACGGCGAGAGCTGAACCATCGCAATACGGTGCAGCAGGCTTTGCATCTCCACCAGCAAGGCCTCCCACTCCACGCCGCGGGCGGCAGCCTCATTGACGCCGGCCATGACCCGCTCGCCGTCGGCAGCCACCAGCGCCTCAATCAGCGAAAGCGCCTGATCGTCGTCAAGGGTGCCGAGCATGGTGCTGACGGATTCAGCCGTCAGGCGACCGTCGCCGCTGGCAATGGCCTGATCGGTCAGGCTTAACGCATCGCGCAGGCTACCGTCCGCCGCGCGCGACAGCAGCTGCAGCGCGCGCGGTTCAAAAGCGATCTGCTCGGCGCCGAGAATATGCTCCAGCTGATGGCGAATCTGCTCGACGTCCAGCGCCTTAAGATGGAACTGCAGGCAGCGGGAAAGAATAGTCACCGGCAGCTTCTGCGGATCGGTCGTCGCCAGCAGAAATTTAACGTGCGCCGGCGGCTCCTCCAGCGTTTTTAACAACGCGTTGAAGCTGTGGCGCGAAAGCATATGGACTTCATCGATCAGATAGACCTTGAAGCGACCGCGGGCCGGCGCGTACTGGACGTTATCCAGCAGATCGCGGGTATCTTCGACTTTGGTGCGCGAGGCGGCATCGATCTCAATCAGATCGACAAAGCGCCCCTGTTCTATTTCACGGCAGTTATCGCAGACGCCGCACGGCGTGGCGGTAATGCCGGTTTCGCAGTTTAATCCTTTTGCCAACAGGCGCGCGATAGAGGTTTTACCGACTCCGCGGGTACCGGAAAAAAGATATGCGTGGTGAATGCGCCCTAACGACAAGCCGTTCGCCAGTGCGGTCAGCACATGTTCCTGGCCGACGACGTCAGCAAAGGTTTGTGGGCGCCATTTACGGGCTAAGACCTGATAACTCATGGGCTGGCTCTGNTCGTCGCCAGCAGGAATTTGACGTGCGCCGGCGGCTCCTCCAGCGTTTTTAACAACGCGTTGAAGCTGTGACGCGACAGCATATGGACTTCGTCGATGAGATAGACCTTAAAGCGGCCGCGGGCCGGCGCGTACTGGACGTTGTCCAGCAGATCGCGGGTATCTTCGACTTTGGTTCGCGAGGCGGCGTCAATCTCAATCAGATCGACAAAGCGCCCCTGTTCAATTTCCCGGCAGTTATCGCACACGCCGCAGGGGGTGGCGGTGATGCCGGTTTCACAGTTTAACCCTTTCGCCAGCAGACGGGCGATGGAGGTCTTCCCGACCCCGCGGGTACCGGAAAAAAGATAAGCGTGATGAATGCGCCCTAACGACAAGCCGTTCGCCAGTGCGGTCAGCACATGTTCCTGGCCGACGACGTCAGCAAAGGTTTGTGGGCGCCATTTACGGGCTAAGACCTGATAACTCATGGGCTGGCTCTG
>NZ_VOJB01000078.1:87063-136289 GCF_007910085.1 Klebsiella sp. ME-303
CCACCGAGGCGGCGGATCAGTTTGACCGTGGCGTCGATAGTGCCGCCGGTCGCCAGCAGATCGTCAACCACCAGCACTTTATCGCCCGGTTTAATGGCGTCAACGTGGATCTCCAGCTGATCGGTGCCATACTCCAGCTCATAGGTCTCGGCGATGGTTTCACGCGGCAACTTACGCGGCTTGCGTACCGGAACAAAGCCCACGCCCAGCGCCAGCGCGACCGGGGCGCCGAACAGGAAGCCACGCGCCTCAGTCCCTACCACTTTGGTAATACCCGCGTCTTTGTAGCGCTCGGTCAGCAGTTCAATGCTAAGCGCGTAGGCCTTCGGGTCTTCCAGTAAGCTGGTGACATCGCGGAAAAGAATGCCAGGTTTTGGATAATCCTCGATACTCTGGATGCTGTTCTTCAGATATTCAAGCTGCTGTGCAGTTGCGGTCATAAGTGTATGCCTGATTGAAACGGTATTACCCACGGGCGTGCAAAAGGGGCCAAAGAAACATTTGTTTAACCTTTGACCAGGCTTGCCCGCGCTCGAAAACGCCAGAATTTACTGGCTGTCGGCAACAATTGCAACAGGCATTATTGCGCATCAGTGCTTTTGTTGCTTTGCGTCAACCACCGGAATGCGCCACATAAAGATCAGCAGACAGGCCAGAATGACCAACAGCATGATGCGCACCCACGTAAGCTTAACCAGCCATAGCGAAATAGCAAAAGTCACCACGATCATCGCAATGGCGCGCGGTTTAGCGCCGCGAGGCATGGCGCGGTACTGTTGCCAGTGGCGAAGATAGCCNAAACGCTGGAAGGTGAAATCACGAGGGGTCATGCTATCACAGCCCCGCTCAATCAGCGAGGCTATGTGGCGGGATTTGCTTAGTGGCCCGGGAAAGGGACCAGGCTATAGCAGTTGATTCCCAGTTTTTCCAGGCGCTGCTCGCCGCCCAGATCGAACAGATTAATAATAAAGGCCGCATCGTGCACTTCACCGCCCAGGCGACGAATAAGCTTCACGGTGGCGTCAATGGTGCCGCCGGTTGCCAGCAGATCGTCAACCACCAGGACTTTATCGCCTTCTTTGATCGCATCGACATGGATTTCCAGCTGATCGGTGCCGTACTCAAGCTCGTAGCTTTCTGCGATAGTTTCACGCGGCAGCTTACGCGGCTTGCGTACCGGAACAAAGCCTACGCCCAGCGCCAGCGCAACCGGTGCGCCAAATAAGAAGCCACGCGCCTCGGTGCCCACCACTTTGGTAATCCCCGCGTCTTTATAACGCTCGGCCAGCAGCTCAATGCTGAGCGCGTAGGCCTTCGGGTCTTCCAGCAAGCTGGTGACATCACGGAAAAGGATGCCAGGTTTCGGATAGTCCTGGATGCTTTGGATGCTGTTCTTCAGATATTCAAGCTGCTGTGCTGTTGCGGTCATAAGTGTATGCCTGATTAAAACGGTGTTACTCACGGGCATGCCAAATGGGCCAAAGAAACTTTTGTTTAACCTTTGACCAGGCTTACCCGCGCTCGAAAACGCCAGAATTTACTGGCTGTCAGCGACAATTGCAACCATCATTATTGCGCATCAGTGCTTTTGTTGCTTTGCATCAACCACCGGAATGCGCCACATAAATATCAGCAGACAGGTCAGAATGATCAGCAGCAAGATGCGCACCCAGGTAAGATTAACCAGCCACAGCGAAATGGCAAAGGTCAGCAAAATCATCGCGACCGCCCGCGGCTTCGCGCCCGGCGGCATGGCGCGGTATTTCTGCCAGTGGCGCAGGTAGCCGCCAAACCATGAGCGATACAAAAGCCAGTGGTGAAAGCGCGGCGACGAGCGCGCAAAGCACCAGGCGGCAAGCAGGATAAACGGCGTCGTCGGCAGTAGCGGTAAAAACACGCCCAGCGTTCCCAGCGCTACCGCCAGCCAGCCAATGATGATCAAAATAATACGTGGCATAATGCGAATCGTTATCACGAAGATAACGCTAATGTAGCACAGTTGCTTATCAGGGGATGGAGGAGTTATTTGAAAACCGCCCGGCTTTTACATTCACTGGAAAACCAGCTTGCGGAGCTGGCCGCTCAGGTGGCGCCCATGGCCAATCACGCGACCCTCAGCCCGCGCTTCGATCGTCAGCTGTTCCGTACCCGCAGCACGCAGATGCAGGCTTATCTCAATGAGGCCAGAGACGGCTTTACGGCGTTAAAACAGGCGGCCGAACGCCAGCAGCTTGCGCAGGTCGCCTGGCTGGCGGAACGTCTCGTTGCTCAAATCGCCGCGATTAACCGGGAAACGGCGACCTGGTCATTACGCGCCTGGGATAGCGCGTCGCCAACGCTTAGCCGCTGGCAGCGCCGACGTCTACAGCATCAGGAGTATGAACGGCGCCTGCTGGCCATGCGCAACGACCGACAAAGACGGCTGGCGCAAGCCATAAGCCTTGATGACCAACAGCGGCTGGCAAAGGAAGTTGAAGCCTATACCGGGCGCCTGGCCCGCTGTCGCGACGCGCTGGAAAAAATTGAAAACAGACTGGCCCGCTTAACGCGCTAACGGGAGGAAGAAGTATGTCGCTGGAAAATGCCCCTGACGAGGTCAAGCTGGCCGTCGATTTAATTATGCTGCTTGAGGAGAATAAAGTTCCTGCGCAAACCGTGCTAGCTGCGCTGGAAATTATCCGTCGAGACTATGAAAACAAAGTAAAAAGTGCGGAAGAGGCCTCGCAAAACGCACAGGAGTAGTCTGTTGGCGGATCTTTGGGGGTGGCAGAGTTGTCGCCTGCCCCTTACCACAACGGATAGATGCTCATGGAAAGATTCTCACGTACGCCGCACGATGCTATTTTTCGTCAAATGCTGGCCCAGAAAGAGGTCGCTCGCGATTTTTTACAGCTTTATCTTCCCGCGCAGTTTTTAAGTATCTGCGATCTCAATACGCTGCAGCTGGCTTCCGGCAGCTTTATCGAGGAAGACCTGCGATCCAGCTACTCCGACATTCTCTACTCCCTACAAACGCAGCACGGCGCGGGATATATCTACGCGCTGATTGAACATCAAAGCTCGCCGGATAAGCTGATGGCTTTTCGCCTGATGCGCTATACGCTGGCCGCCATGCAGCGCCACCTGGATGCCGGCCACAATACGCTGCCGCTGGTGGTCCCGATTCTGTTTTATCACGGCACCGTCAGCCCCTGGCCACATACGCTCAACTGGCTCCAGCTTTTTGACCTTCCTGAGCTTGCCGGCGCGCTGTACGGCGGAGATTTTCCGCTGGTGGACCTGACCGTTATGCCAGATAATCATATCCTCCGCCACCAGCGTATGGCGATGCTGGAACTGTTGCAAAAGCATATTCGCCAGCGCGATCTGGCCGAACTGCAACCGATGCTGATTACGCTGCTGGCGCAAGGATATCTGACGGAAAACCAGATCAATACCCTCATCAGCTATATGCTGCAGGCGGGAACCTCGGAAAAACCTGGGCCCCTGATTCGCGAGCTGGCGAAGCAGTCGCCCAGGCACAAGGAGCTACTGATGACAATTGCCGAATGGCTGGAAGAGAAAGGCCGTAAAAAAGGTAGAAAAGAAGGCAGACAGGAAGGTTTGCAGGAAGGTTTGCAGGAGGGCCGTAGAGAAATCTCGCACAGCATTGCCCTGAAAATGCTCGCCTGCGGGCTGGAGCCGAAGATGGTGATGGAACTGACCGGTCTGAGCCAGGAAGAACTCTCCTCGCTCAGCCATTAACATCTGCGGGGCGGATACCCACCGCCCCGTTATGCTTAGCTTATCGCCGGGGAGGCATCGTCGCCCTTATCCCGCTTCACCTCTGTCACTTCATCGCCCTTCTCATTGCGCAGATGCACCTCCAGCTGGTTAAAGGCGATGTCAATATTGTTCTCGCGGCACAAACGATCGATAGCGCGGTTAAGCTCATCCACCGCATAGCTGCGATCGCGAAGTTCACGCACGTACAGGCGCAGTTCATGATCGAGCGTGCTGGCGCCGAAGGTGGTAAAGAAGACCGAGGGCGCGGGCTCTTGCATCACTTTCGGATGCTCATGCGCGGCCTGGAGCAGCACTTCTTTAACCTTATCCAGGTCGGAACCATAGGCCACGCCAAGGCGGATGACCACGCGGGTGACGGTGTCGGAGAGCGACCAGTTGATCAAGCGTTCCGTCACGAAGGCCTTATTCGGGATAATGACCTCTTTACGGTCAAAATCGGTGATCGTCGTGGCGCGAATGCGGATTTTGCTGACGGTACCGGAGAAGGTACCAATGGTCACCGTATCGCCAATACGCACCGGGCGCTCAAAGAGAATAATCAGACCGGAAACAAAGTTACCGAAGATTTCCTGTAAGCCAAACCCTAAACCAACCGACAGGGCGGCCGCCAGCCACTGAAGTTTGTCCCACGAAACGCCCAACGAGCCAAATACCGTCATCGCGCCAATAACAATAATGGCGTAATTAAGGATGGTCGTAATTGCATACGACGCCCCCTGGCGCATATTGAGTCTCGATAGCACCAGCACTTCCAGCAGGCCCGGCAGGTTGCGGATTAACGCCCAGGCGACCATCGACGCGACAATCGCGAACAGCAGGCTGCCCATGGTGACGCTTTTCACGGCGCTGACGCCGGCTTCCGTACCGTTGTAATGCCACAGCGTAATACTGTCGAGATAGGCGAACACGGTGATCAGATCGGACCAAATCGCCCAGAACAGCACGGCAAACAGCGCAATCATCACCAGCATCGTAATACGCAGCGTTTGCTGGTTAACCTGCTCCAGGGCAATCGTCGGTTCTTCCTGGGGTTCGGCCCCTTCAGCACCCTCTTTAACCAGATGCTGACGACGCGCCAGCGCACGGCGCCAGGCAATACGCCGGGCGGCCACGCTCAGGCCGCGCAGAACGGTCTGGTACAGCAGGTTCCACAGCATCACCAGGTAAACGGTTTCAATCCAGCGGCCGGCCAGACGCAGCGTCGTGTAGAAGTAGCCGGTTGCCGTCAGCACCATCAGGGCGATGGGCACAATCGATAGCACGGTGACGGTGATAAGGCGCAGGCTGTGGGACTCTTTATCACGCCAGCTTTCGCGGCACATCGGCAGAACAAGCACCGCAATCAGCAGCAGGTTGAGGAAAATAACAAATTGCCCGAGCACGTCATCCATCAGGTGCAGCGGCGACAGCTCCGACATCACCGACCAGAAATTGAGCGGCAGCAGCGCAAGGCTGACGCGGACAATCTGCCGCCGCCAGTGGCTGGTCAACTGCGACGGCATATTAAAGTGGCGCACCGCCACGCCGTCTTTTTCCAGCACCTTCCAGCACAGGCCAAACACCAGCCAGAACAGCGCCAGCTTCTTACTATAGGCCCACAGCAAATCGCTGATATTCAGCTGCATGGTCAGCAGAATCAGGCCAATGGCCAGAATCACCAGCACCACAGGCAGCGCGCGGATCAGATCGATAAGAATCGCTTTCGGCGTGTGAAGCTGAGTGTCATTGCGCAGTTGCCCCACCTGTGAAGCCAGCTTCGCCTGATACGCTTTCAGCCAGTTAAGGCGCCAGCGAATCAGACCGGCAATCAGCAGCAACGGCAGGCCGGCAAGGAAAGCGATAAATACCGCAGGCCAGGCTTTTTCCCAGTTTACGGTGATTTTCATCGCCTTAAACTGCCCTTTCAGCGCTTCCGGGAAGGCTTTAACCCACTCCCAGTCCATCGGACGGTTACTGTTTACCCAAAAAATCTGCTGCGTCAGAATGGCTTTCAGGTTGGTCGACACGCTCATTAACTGCTGCTGATTGATCTGCAGGTTAATGGCCATCATCAGCTGGTTACCCAGCTGTTTGTTGAACTGATCGAGCAGCTCCCGGCGCATATCAACGATTTCGAGAAGCGCGCTATGCACTTCGGCATTGACATCGCTGCTGTGCCCTTCCTCCAGCTTCGCGACGTACGCATCGCTCTGGAACAACGCATCGCGCTGCTGGTTAACCTCAAACTGTTCGAGGCGCAGGTCGGCGATGCGGTTCGTCATATCGCTCAGCTCCTCCGCAGAGGGCAGCGTTTGCTGCTGCTGATAAAGGATACGCGACAGCAGCAGGCTGCCTTTCAGCACGGAAATCTGCTCTTTTATATCACGCTCGGATTGCAAAGCGCGATCGAGCCAGGTCTTCACTTTGATGTTGCGCTGAACCAGCTGATTACCATTTTCCGTCGCCGAAATCAGTCTTTCGCTAAGCTGGTGGTTAATCTCCAGCTCCTGCTTCACCAGCGGGTTTGCCTGAATACGCGCCGTTTCGTCCGGGGAAACCGCTTCCTGAGCCGTCTTTTCCGTCAGCGTCAGGCGCTTGCTATTCACCGCTTCCTGCAATAACTGAAGCTGGTGTTCAAGACGGTTGCTGTAGGCGGTGATGTAATCACGCTGCTTTTGCAGGGTATCCTGCAGGACCGTGTTACCTTCCAGGCTTTTGCGCTGCTGGTCTATCTGCGCATTCAGCAGAGCCTGCTGCGCCAGCAGCAAACTCTGCTGGGTAGGACGCAGCGTCTCCTCGCCCGTCGAGGTGCCATTCAGGCGGTTACGGATCTGCTGCAGCTGCTGCGAAGCGGAGTACATCGCATTCTGCACACGTTCCGGCTGGGTTTGTAGGGAGACTAACTGGCTGTTATAGGTTGCCAGATCGTTCTGCGCGTTTTGCAAATCGTCCAGCGTCTGAGAGACGCGCGATTCCAGCTGACGTAGCGATAACGTGCTCAGCGTTTTACGCGTCGCCTCATCATCGGGAACATCGCTTAGCGCGTTGAGGCTATCGATAGCCTGATTCATTTTCGCTGGCGCCTGAGCCACCTGCTGACGCAGCTGCGTCGTTTCCGACTTAATGCGTTCGATTTTATCGAGGGTTTCCAGGGTCTGGGTCAGGTCCTGCTGAACCAGCTTGTCCTGCGGGGTCAGCTCTTTTTGCTTATTCAGCGTCGTGAGCTGGCTTTGCACCTCGGAACGTTCAGGTAAGTCAGCCGCCAGCGCCGTGTTAACGCTAATACAGCCGATAAAAAACATCAGGGTAAGAACAAAAGCGGATATGGCGTTTCGCCAACGGATAGTATGCAGCATAGTGTTAACATGAGTGATTGCAAAAGCCGGAGAATACCGGGGATCGTCGCAGCGCGAAGAATAGCACTTCTGTTATCGCGCGAATAGCGGCGGACAGCAGGAAAAATACCCCTTTTGTCCGCGAGGATACTTAAGCTTCCGCGCCTTCAGAACTGCGCAGAGAGGGGCACAATTGATACATTTCAAGCAGCGTTTCGACATATGCCCGCGCTTCATGCTGCAGATCGAAAGCGTTGGGCGCCAGCAGCCAGTTCTCCATCAGGCCAGAAAGATAGCTGCGCATTAAAATCGCCGCCCGCCGGGTGAGTAAATTGGCGGGCAGCATCTTCGCCGCAATGCACTCGTTTAATGTCTGCTCGATACGATCGTAGCTCTCAAGGCATAAACTTCGCTGCGCTTCTTGCAGCGTGACCATCTCTCCGACGAACTCGCATTTATGGAAAATGATTTCCATCATCAAGCGCCTGCGTTTTTCTGTCACCGTTGCTTCAAGGATATACACTAAGATCTCTCTGACAACTGACAGTGGATCGTTGGGGAATTTTGCCCGATACTCAACTTCGAGATCGTTGATGTTGGCTTCTGAAAGCACCCATATTTCATTAAATAAATCTGATTTATTTTTGAAATGCCAATAGATAGCGCCCCTCGTCACACCGGCCTCTTTTGCAATTGCGGCCAGCGAGGTGGATGATACGCCTTGCTGCGAAAACAGACGCAGAGCAACATCCAGAATATGTTGCCGGGTCTCAAGCGCCTGTTGTTTGGTTTTTCGTGCCATAGGTCGATGAGTTTACAGAGGTTACGTTTACATACATTTGTGAATGTATGTACCATAGCATGACCATAATAGAAACACAGCAGTGGGTTTGTGGTCGATTGAGCCACTGAACAATTTGAAATTGGACACTCGAGGTTTACATATGAACAAAAACAGAGGGTTAACGCCTCTGGCGGTCGTTCTGATGCTCTCAGGCAGCTTAGCGCTAACAGGATGTGACGACAAACCGGCTCAGCAAGGAGCCCAACAAATGCCGGAAGTCGGTATTGTGACGCTCAAATCCGCTCCTCTACAAATTACTACCGAACTGCCAGGCCGTACCAGCGCCTATCGCGTTGCGGAAGTTCGTCCTCAGGTCAGTGGCATTATTCTTAAACGTAACTTCACCGAAGGGAGCGATATCCAGGCAGGGGTGTCTCTTTATCAAATCGATCCGGCGACCTATCAGGCCACTTATGAAAGCGCGAAAGGCGATTTAGCCAAAGCGCAGGCCGCGGCAAATATGGATCAGCTGACGGTTAAACGTTATCAGAAACTGTTAGGCACTAAGTACATCAGTCAACAGGATTACGATACTGCCGTCGCGACCGCGCAACAGAGCAACGCCGCCGTGGTTGCCGCCAAAGCAGCGGTTGAAACCGCGCGCATTAATCTGGCCTACACCAAAGTCACCTCGCCAATCTCAGGCCGCATTGGTAAATCCGCGGTCACGGAAGGTGCTCTGGTGCAAAACGGCCAAACCACCGCCCTGGCGACCGTGCAACAGCTGGATCCTATCTATGTTGACGTGACGCAATCGAGCAACGATTTCCTGCGTCTGAAACAAGAGCTGGCCAACGGCAAGCTGCAGCAGGAAAACGGCAAAGCGAAGGTTGAGCTGGTGACGAACGACGGTCTGAAATACCCGCAGAACGGTACGCTGGAGTTTTCTGACGTCACCGTTGATCAGACCACCGGTTCTATCACGCTGCGCGCCATTTTCCCGAACCCGGATCACACTCTGCTGCCGGGGATGTTCGTCCGCGCGCGTCTGGAAGAAGGCGTCAACCCGGATGCGCTGCTGGTTCCTCAGCAGGGCGTAACCCGCACCCCGCGCGGCGATGCCAGCGCGATGGTCGTCGGCGAAGGTGATAAAGTCGAAGTTCGCCAGATTACCGCCACTCAGGCTATTGGTGATAAATGGCTGGTCACCGAAGGGCTGAAAACGGGCGATCGCGTCATCATCACCGGTCTGCAAAAAGTCAGACCTGGCGTGCAGGTTAAAGCGCAGGAAGTCGTTTCTGACGATAAACAGCAAGCCGCAGGCAACGCTCAGTCAGAACAACCCAAGTCTTAACTTAAACAGGAGCCGTTAAGACATGCCTAATTTCTTTATCGATCGCCCCATATTTGCGTGGGTGATCGCCATTATCATCATGCTGGCTGGGGGGTTATCGATCCTCAAGTTGCCGATAGCGCAATATCCGACGATTGCGCCGCCGGCAATTTCCATTACAGCCATGTACCCCGGTGCCGATGCCGAAACCGTGCAGAACACCGTGACCCAGGTTATCGAACAGAACATGAACGGTATCGATCACCTGATGTACATGTCTTCAAATGGCGACTCCACCGGTACAGCAACCATCACCCTCACCTTTGAATCCGGTACCGATCCGGATATCGCCCAGGTACAGGTACAGAACAAGCTGGCGCTGGCAACGCCGCTGCTGCCGCAAGAAGTTCAGCAGCAGGGTATTAGCGTTGAAAAGGCATCCAGCAGCTTCCTGATGGTTGTCGGCGTTATCAATACCAACGGCACCATGAATCAGGATGACATTTCTGACTATGTTGCCGCCAACATGAAGGATTCGATTAGCCGTACCAGCGGCGTCGGTGACGTGCAGCTGTTCGGTTCCCAGTACGCGATGCGTATCTGGATGGATCCGAACAAGCTTAATAACTTCCAGCTGACGCCGGTTGACGTGATCAGCGCCCTGAAAGCGCAGAACGCCCAGGTCGCAGCCGGACAGTTAGGCGGTACTCCACCGGTGAAAGGTCAGCAGCTGAACGCCTCCATCGTGGCGCAGACCCGTCTGACCAATACTGAAGAGTTCGGCAACATTCTGCTGAAGGTTAACCAGGATGGTTCCCAGGTGCGTCTGCGCGATGTCGCGAAGATTGAGCTGGGTGGCGAAAGCTACGACGTCGTTGCGAAGTTTAACGGTCAGCCCGCGTCCGGTCTGGGTATTAAGCTCGCGACCGGCGCGAACGCGCTGGATACCGCCAACGCCATTCGTGCCGAACTGAAGAAAATGGAACCTTTCTTCCCGTCAGGCCTGAAGATTGTTTACCCGTATGACACCACCCCCTTCGTGCAGATCTCCATTCACGAAGTGGTGAAAACGCTGGTTGAAGCCATCATTCTGGTGTTCCTGGTGATGTACCTGTTCCTGCAGAACTTCCGCGCAACGCTGATTCCGACTATCGCCGTGCCGGTTGTACTGCTGGGGACGTTCGCTATCCTCGCGCTGTTCGGCTTCTCGATAAACACCCTCACCATGTTTGGTATGGTGCTCGCCATAGGCCTGCTCGTGGATGACGCCATCGTGGTGGTAGAAAACGTCGAGCGTGTAATGGCCGAAGAAGGGCTACCGCCGAAGGAAGCCACGCGTAAATCAATGGGCCAGATTCAGGGCGCGCTGGTGGGTATCGCGATGGTGCTTTCCGCGGTATTTATCCCGATGGCCTTCTTCGGCGGTTCTACCGGTGCGATTTACCGTCAGTTCTCGATCACTATCGTTTCCGCGATGGCGCTGTCGGTACTGGTGGCACTGATTCTGACCCCGGCGCTCTGCGCCACGATGCTGAAACCCATCCAGAAAGGCAGCCATGGCGCCACCACCGGCTTCTTCGGTTGGTTTAACCGCATGTTCGATAAGAGCACGCATCACTACACCGATAGCGTAGGCAATATCCTGCGCAGTACCGGTCGTTATCTGGTGCTGTACCTGATCATCGTTGTCGGCATGGCCTGGCTGTTCGTTCGTCTGCCAAGTTCGTTCCTGCCGGACGAAGACCAGGGCGTCTTCCTGAGCATGGCGCAGCTGCCTGCTGGCGCAACTCAGGAGCGTACCCAGAAAGTTCTGGATGAGATGACCGACTACTATCTCACCAAAGAGAAAAACAACGTTGAATCGGTATTCGCCGTAAACGGCTTTGGTTTCGCGGGTCGTGGGCAAAACACCGGTATCGCGTTCGTTTCTCTGAAGGACTGGAGCCAGCGTCCGGGCGAAGAGAACAAAGTTGAGGCGATTACCGGTCGCGCAATGGGGTATTTCTCGCAGATTAAAGACGCAATGGTCTTCGCCTTTAACCTGCCGGCAATTGTTGAACTGGGTACCGCAACGGGCTTTGACTTCCAGCTGATCGACCAGGCGGGACTGGGCCATGAAAAACTGACCCAGGCACGTAACCAGCTCTTTGGTATGGTCGCGCAGCATCCTGACGTCTTAACCGGCGTGCGTCCAAACGGACTGGAAGATACTCCGCAGTTCAAAGTGGATATCGATCAGGAAAAAGCGCAGGCTCTCGGCGTGTCTATCAGCGACATTAACACGACGCTTGGCGCAGCATGGGGTGGTAGCTACGTCAACGACTTCATTGACCGCGGTCGCGTGAAGAAAGTGTATATCATGTCTGAAGCGAAATACCGTATGCTGCCGGAAGATATCGGCAACTGGTACGTACGCGGCAGCGATGGACAGATGGTGCCCTTCTCCGCCTTCTCGACTTCACGCTGGGAATACGGCTCGCCGCGTCTGGAGCGTTACAACGGTTTGCCATCAATGGAAATCCTCGGCCAGGCGACACCGGGCAAGAGTACCGGTGAAGCGATGAACCTGATGGAAGAGCTGGCGGGTAAACTGCCTGCGGGTATTGGCTATGACTGGACCGGTATGTCTTATCAGGAACGGTTGTCAGGCAACCAGGCACCAGCGCTGTACGCTATCTCGCTGATTGTCGTCTTCCTGTGCCTGGCGGCGCTGTATGAAAGCTGGTCGATTCCGTTCTCGGTCATGCTGGTTGTTCCGCTGGGGGTTGTGGGTGCGCTGCTGGCGGCTACCTTCCGTGGATTAACCAACGACGTCTACTTCCAGGTTGGTCTGCTGACCACCATCGGCCTGTCGGCGAAGAACGCGATACTTATCGTTGAATTCGCCAAGGACCTGATGGATAAAGAGGGCAAAGGCCTGATCGAAGCCACGCTGGAAGCCGTTCGTATGCGTCTGCGTCCGATTCTGATGACCTCGCTGGCGTTCATCCTTGGGGTCATGCCGCTGGTTATCAGCTCCGGCGCAGGCTCCGGCGCGCAGAACGCCGTCGGTACTGGCGTAATGGGTGGGATGGTGACCGCGACGGTGCTGGCGATTTTCTTCGTGCCGGTGTTCTTCGTGGTGGTTCGCCGCCGCTTTAGTAAGAAAAATGAGGATATTGAGCACAGCCATCCGGTTGAGCATCATTAATCTCTCCTCTCAGGGCCGCATTTGCGGCCCTTTTCTTTTGTTCCTCGTTAAAACGCACGGATTGTTATTGTCTAATTTATAAGCTGAGATATAATATTTAATGATGAGTCGCGGTGCTTATCTCCATTTTTTTTCCACAATTTTCTTTCCTGCGCCCCTAACTCAGAATATTCTTAATCACTGATTTTGTGTATGGTTGTCTCTCTATAACGGCTAAACGCGTCGGCTAACCTGATGAAATATAAGGTCAGTATTCGTTTTTTCCGATCGGGGTAACGGCACGATATAATAAAGTCCGAGTCATTGAAGATAAAAGGACGCTGATAATTGTAATTTTTCGTAATAGCACGATGAAATCTTTTTAAGAGTGGATTATAGTTAAACAGCAAGATTACAATGTATGTGTCAGGTCTGTTAGTCGTGTTCATCCCACAACGGTGTCGATAATCGTCGTTTAAACCACTCAAAAGGGGATGCGTTATGGACGAATACTCGCCAAAAAGACATGATATTGCGCAGCTTAAATTTCTCTGCGAAACCCTGTATCATGACTGTCTTGCAAACCTGGAAGAGAGCAACCACGGCTGGGTTAATGATCCAACCTCGGCTGTCAATCTTCAACTTAATGAATTGATCGAGCACATTGCCGCGTTTGCACTTAATTATAAAATTAAGTACGCAGAGGATAATAAGCTGATTACCCAGATTGACGAATATCTGGATGACACTTTCGTCTTGTTCAGCAACTACGGCATTAACAGCGCAGATCTGCAGAAATGGCGTAAATCTGGCAATCGGTTATTCCGCTGCTTTGTCAACGCCAGTCGGGAAAACCCGGCCAGTCTTTCTTGTTAGTATTATTACAATCAAAAGGTGAATTTATGTCTGATAAAACATTAACCAAAATAGACTATTTGATGCGTTTACGACGCTGTCAGACAATTGATACGCTGGAGCGCGTAATTGAAAAAAATAAATATGAACTTTCCGATAATGAACTGGCGGTATTTTACTCTGCGGCCGATCATCGTCTTGCAGAGCTGACGATGAATAAACTGTATGACAAGATCCCCCCTTCAGTCTGGAAATTTATCCGCTAGTTTACTTCAAATGAAAGTCATACATCTCGTGCCGAAAACGCCCCTCTCTCGTGATGATAATAAGTGTGACAGTGCTCACAGATGTTGGCTTAACGCGAATATGAAACCGGTTTCTTTTTTATACTATGGCGGCCTAACGATAAGGAAATAAGGAAAGCCTCCATGAGTGAAGAGAAACAAAAAATGATTGCCGGCGAACTGTATCTGGCAGGTGACGCCACGTTGAAAGCCGATCGTCTGCGGGCCAGACAGCTGCTGCACCGCTACAATCATTCGGCGCCTTAAGAAAGTGAATTAAGAAACGCATTACTTTCTGAACTGCTTGGGCACGCGAGTGACGCGTACATCGAACCCACATTTCGCTGTGACTATGGCTACAATATCTTCCTCGGTAAAAATTTCTACGCTAACTTTGATTGCGTCATGCTTGACGTCTGTCCAATTCATATTGGCGATAACTGCATGCTGGCGCCGGGCGTGCATATTTATACCGCCACGCATCCCCTTGCCCCTGTCGACCGCAACAGTGGTCAAGAGTACGGAAAACCCGTCACCATTGGCCACAATGTGTGGATTGGCGGCCGGGCAGTGATTAATCCAGGCGTCACTATCGGCGATAATGCCGTGGTGGCGTCGGGGGCCGTCGTAGTAAAAAATGTGCCGGCCAACGCCGTCGTCGGCGGAAACCCGGCACGGATAATTAAAATGCTGGAGAGCGAAAAACGGTAACTGTTATGCTTTTCTGCAACCAATCTGTTACTTTCCCCATGGATTTACGCAACATAAAATAGCCTTCAGGCTGAGCCCGGTTTGTCACGCCTGGATACGGGCTCATGGCAGAATTTGGGGAATAAGATGACAGAAATACAGCTGCTGCTGAAGAGCACCATTGATGAGCTTAATGTGAAAGAGAAGCGCGACAACCGTCCGCGCTTTAGCATTAGCTTTATTCGCAACCATCCATGGCTTTTTGTCGCCATGTACGCGGCTTTCCTGGCCACGCTTATTGTGATGCTACGTTCCGAAACGCTGGTAGATTCTGTCTGGCTGTTAATTGTGTTATTTGTTCTGCTAAACGGTTTCTTCTTCTTCGACGTCTACCCGCGCTATCGTTATGAAGATATTGACGTTCTTGATTTCCGCGTGTGCTACAACGGTGAGTGGTACAACACCCGATTTGTCCCTGAGCAGCTGCTTGAACGCATCCTGCAATCGCCACGCGTCGGCGGCGAACAAAAGGCTCAGCTACAAAAAATGATCGCCACCAAAGGCGAACTCTCCTTTTACGATGTATTTTCTCTTACCCGCGTCGGTCCAGCGCAATAAGACGGTTCAGCGTGCGTACCGCGGCCCTAAAATGCGAGGCGGACGTATTACCGTAGCCCAGAACAAAGCCGCTTCGCGCCGTTTTTACATCCAGGTAAAAACGGCTTAACGCCCCGGGTGCCAGCTGAAACCGCCGGGCCTGCTGCACAATCGCCAGGTCATCCACGTTGTCGATAGCAACGGTCAGGTGCAGGCCCCCCTCGCCGCCAAACAGTTCATAAGGATGCCTGAGCTCTTGAGCCAGAATCTCCCGCAGCTGCTGCTGACGTTTGCGGTATAAACGGCGCATGGCGGCTAAATGACGTGCGTAGTGCCCCTCCTCAATGAACAACGCCAGCGCCCTCTGTTCGGCCCGATGGCCGCCGCGTAATAGCGAACCAATGGCGCCACGTGCGGCCTCCGCCAGCGCGGGAGGCATCACCATAAAGCCAATGCGCAGCGCCGGAAATAGCGTTTTGCTGAATGTCCCCAGATAAACCACCGGCGCCTGCCTGGCCATCCCCAGCATGGCCGGAATGGGCTCACCGCTGTAGCGAAACTCGCTGTCGTAATCATCTTCAATAATCCATGAATCATGCCGGCGGGCATACTCCAGTAGCGCCAGTCGCCTCCCGGCGCTCATCACTGCCCCGCAGGGGTATTGATGGGAAGGTGAAGTAAAGATCAATCGCGGCGCTTCACTATCATTATGACTATCAAAACGCATCCCTTCATGATCAACCGGCACGCCCTCAATATGAAGTCCGGATTTGAGAAAGATGCTTTTTGCTCCCGGATAGCCGGGGTCTTCTACCCATGCCGTATCGCCAGCGACGCTCAGCAAATGCGTGCATAAATCGACGCCTTCCAGCGCACCTTCCGTAATCACAATCTGGCTGGCTTCACAGCGGATCCCCCGCGAGAGCGCAAGGTGGCGGGCAATGGTTTTTCGCAGTACGAGCTCTCCCTGCGCATCGCCGTAGCCCAATAATGCGCTTCCCTCTTCACGCAGTACGCGATCCAGGAGCCGGCGCCAGATGGAAAGCGGAAAGTAGTTAACCGCAGGCATTCCCGGCGTAAAGAGCAGCGTGGGTGAATCACGATGGATTGCCGCTGGTAATCCCTGTAAGTATTCAGGGAGCACAATATGGCGCGCCTCAACGTCCCCCTCTCCCTGAGTTCCTAAAGGCGCGACGGACGTCCCCTGGCGGCTACGTAATAAATACCCCTCTATCGCCAGCTGCTCCAGCGCGCCGTTGACGGTGTTGCGCGACAGCCCCAGACGCTGGGCCATGGCGCGCGAGCCGGGTAAACGGCTATCACCTGCCAGCGCCCCCTGTAAAATCGCCTCGCGTAGTGTCTGATAGAGCGTACGCTGCAGGGTTCCACCTCCCCTGCCGCGCAGGGCCTGCTCCAGTAAAGCAAAAAAAGCATCATCCGGAATATTCATCATCGCTCCTCGTGGCACCCTAAAAACATACTCCTGTGGCTCTTTTTATGGAACCAACAAGCGCCTAATCTCGCAGCATTCACCTGCCAAAGGAAAACCTCATGAGCCATCTTAATCAATTCGATCAACCCGTTGGCGCAGCCCTGCCCGACTGGCAGCCCCGTCCGCATCCTGAAAGGTTGAATCTGCAAGGTCGCCTTTGCCGCCTTGAGCCATTGCGCTCCACGCATGCCGGTGCGCTGTTTGACGCCCATCGGCTGGCCCCGGACACCCGAAGCTGGACGTGGCTGCTGCGTGAGCCGGATAACAGCGTAGAGGAATACCGCGCGTGGATAGAGCACGTTTCCGGGCAGGCCGATCCCATCCACTTTGCCGTGATAGATCAACGGACAGACCAGCCCGTTGGCTCACTGGCGCTGATGAGAATCGATGCTAAAAATGGCGTTGTTGAAGTCGGCCACGTTCACTTCTCGCCTTTACTAAGCCGGACGGCGATGGCCACCGAGGCCCAATGGCTGCTGATGCATTATATTTTTGCAACGCTCGGCTATCGTCGCTACGAGTGGAAATGCAACAGTTTGAACGAGCCTTCACGCCGGGCGGCGCTGCGGCTGGGATTTCAGTATGAGGGGCGTTTTCGTCAGGCGCTGGTGATAAAGGGCCACAACCGCGATACCGACTGGTTTTCGATTATCGATTCCGAGTGGCCGCATATTGACAAGGCAATGCAGCAGTGGCTGGCCGCCGACAACTTTAGCGCCGACGGCCGGCAGTTACGAACGCTGGAGAGCTTCCGTTAACGTCTCTTCTTGCGCCCCTGGACGGCCTTAAAGCGAGGATTACTTTTGCAGATAACGTACAGCCGTCCTTTACGCTTGACGATCTGGCAATCCGGGTGGCGCTGTTTCGCGCTACGCAATGAGTTGAGCACCTGCATTATTTACTCCTTTTCGCATCAATAAAACCGCCGAAGCGCTGGCGGAAACGCGCGGTGCTGCCTTCATTGTTGAAGGCCTTCTGTTTGCCGGTGTAATACGGATGCGATTTGGAGGAGACATCGAGCGTTACGTAGGGATACGTCTCGCCTTCCAGCTCAATTTCGCGCTCGGTACGGATCGTTGATCCGACTTTGAAGTATTCGTTGGCGCTGGTATCGTGAAAAACCACCGTACGATAATGCGGATGAATATTGGGTTTCATAGCGACCTCAATCATTACGTTATAACATAACATCATGGTACGCCGGGTGAATACAAAGATCAACCCTGAGAATGGAAGGGGCTAAAGGGCGGCGCAGGCCGCCCGTTGCGGATTAAGGATTAAGCTGATGCGCCAGCGCTCTGAGCTGTTCGGCAATAGACTGCAGGTTTTTGCCCGGCTCCGTTTTCGGTCCGGTAGAGTGGCGCACGACCAGACGAGCCGGAAGGATAGAGGAAGTATGAGATGTCTCGTGATCGCCGCTATCGAGAAGGCGCCGGACGGCCTCTTTTCCTTGTAAATCAAGATCCAGCGAAACGGTGGTGAGCGCCGGGTAAAAGAACGAACTCTCATAGGTGTCATCATAACCAATAACCGATTTTTCCCCCGGAATCGGCACCTGGTGCTGGTGAAACGCGCTCAGTACGCCCAGCGCCATCTGATCGTTACCCACCAGAACGGCGGTAAAGTTTGGCGTCTCCCGCAGCATTTGCAGCGCGCCGGCATAACCGCTCTGCGCATCCCAGTTACCGCGAATCACCGTGACCGGCTGCAGGCCATATCCCTCAAGGGTCTCAATCCAGCTTTTCAGACGCAGTTTGGCCGATACCGAGCTTTCCGGGCCAGCTAGCAGCGCGATCTCCCGATGCCCCATTTCATAGAGATATTTGACGCTGGCCCGGGTGCCGTCAGCCGGGTTAAACGAAACGTTAAACACGGAGCTGTAGGGGTCAACATCTAAAAACAGACAGACGATATCATCGTTATCAGCGGCAATTTTTTGAGCCAGTTCAGTCTCCAGCGGCACGTTGATGATGACCTTATCTACCAGCTGAGACTTAAGTTCATTAATGGAATCTTGAATACTTTGGTTGACGCTCTCATCAATCATAGAGATGAGCACCTGATAGCCTTCCACATTCGCATAGCGTTTTACCGCAGCAGCCACCTGAGAAGGCGCGTGCAATGCGAGGGAGATGGTGACCAGGCCCACGGTGCGGCTTTGCTTTCCTACCAGCTGCTGCGCCAGGCGGTTTGGGACATAGCGCAGCGCCTCGATGGATTTCTCCACCTTGCTGCGTGTGGCTTTGGATACATTAGCAGATTTGTTGAGTACCCTGGACACGGTCTGATAGGAGACGCCCGCATGGCGAGCAACGTCTTCTAAGGTCGCGCTTTTAGACTTCATAGTCCGGTTCCTTATGTTGTTATCCCTGGATTGTAACAGGGGCAATGTGAAAAAACGCTCATCGCCGCGTCCCCCGAACCACAATCATCACAAAAAGTATTACGCTCACAATACAACAAATTGTGAATAGACTCACTAGTCGTAACAAAACCCGCCAATTTATTTGCAGTTAATCACAATATAGCGATCATTCAATTGCCTGAATTCTGGTTTAGGCATTTTATGACATCGGTTATGTGAACGTAATACAAAACAATAAGAGGATAGACATGAACACTACGCTGCGCACACTCTCCGCTGCGTTGGCCGCTGCGCTGATTTCACCATCCGTGTTTGCTGCTTCCGCCACGCTTCCGGGTATCGATTTTCATGGCTATATGCGCGCCGGGGTTGGGGTCTCCGGCGACGGTAGTCAGGCCGAATGGCAAAAAAACAAAATTGGCCGTCTGGGTAATGAGTCCGATACCTACGGCGAGCTGGAGCTGGGATCAGAGGTCTATAAGAAGAATGACGTTAGCTTCTATCTTGATAGCATGGTCAGCATGGTTTCTGACGGTTCTAACGATAACGAAACCACGCTCGATGATGATGCCCAATTCGGCCTGCGCCAGCTCAACCTGCAAATCAAAGGGCTGGTCCCCGGCGATCCGAACGCGGTCATTTGGGGCGGTAAACGCTACTACCAGCGCCACGATCTCCACATCATTGATACCAAATACTGGAACATTTCCGGATCCGGTGCCGGGATCGAAAACTATACGCTCGGCCCGGGGGCCGTTTCATTTGCCTGGATCCGCGGCGATGCCAATGACGTCGACTACCGCGTCGATGGCGACAGCAACGTCAACATTAACTACCTAGACCTGCGCTACGCAGGCTGGAAGCCTTGGGCCGGTTCGTGGACCGAATTTGGTATCGACTACGCGATGCCGAATACCACTAAAAAGCAGGACTCCTACGGTGGTCTATACGATGCTGAAAACGGCGTCATGCTGACCGGTGAAATCAGCCAGGATATGCTGGGTGGTTACAACAAAACGGTTCTGCAGTACGCCAACAAAGGGCTGGCGCAGAACATGGTTTCCCAGGGCGGCGGCTGGTACGACATGTGGAACTACGTCAATGACGCCACCGGATACCGCGTGATTAATACCGGTTTAATTCCGATTACCGAAAAGTTCTCCATTAACCACGTTCTCACCTGGGGCTCCGCGGACAACATCACCGATTACACGGATAAAACGCGCATGCTGTCGCTGGTGGCTCGTGGGCAGTATCAGTTCACCGAATACGTGCGCCTGATTGGCGAAGTGGGCGGCTTTTACCAAAAAGATAGCTACAAGAACAATACTGATTATAAGCAGGCCGGTGAGAAATATACCATCGCGCTGGGCCTGGCCGATGGCCCTGACTTTATGTCTCGCCCGGAACTGCGCATTTTCGCTTCGTATCTGAATGACTCTGAAAACGGTAAACCGTTCGAAGATCAAACTGCCAATAATACGTGGAACTTTGGTGTACAGGTCGAGGCCTGGTGGTAGCCGTCATTTAACTGTTTTATCTCCAGCTGTAAGGTCGTTAATTACCCTCCGGTAATCATTATTGCCATTGAATGCTTTGTTTTCTTTTCGGGATAACTCATTATTGCGTTATCCCGTTTTATTTTATTTACGGCTGGCAAAGTGTTCGTCAAGTAATTGACGCAAAGCATCCGACTGTTTACCGAAAATAGCATGCACCTGCTGCCCAAGGATAATAACGCCAAGCGCTCCCTGCTGCTGTAGTGCCTGAGAGTCAACAATCGACAGATTATTCACCGTGACGCGTAAGCGGGTGATACAGGCGTCAACGTTGATAATATTCGCCTCGCCGCCAAAAGCCTGAATTAAACGTTCAATCTGTTGTTGTTCCGCCGGGCTTAACGTTACCGCCGGACGAGACTGGGAGAAGTAATTCAGAAAGGATTTTAAACTCACCATAATAGACTCCTGATAAGCAGATAAAAAAACGCCTGCTCTTGCGAGCAGGCGTGGATAGAGAAAAATTACGCGTGACGACTGAGGATACGGCAATCCCACGCTTTTAAGGTCAACGGCGCGTTCAGTGCCGTGCCGGTGAGGCTGTCCTGATAGCCCTGCGGTAAGGTCACCTGCTGCTGCTGCGCGCTGTAGTTTTGCAGGAATACGTAGGTGGTTTCACCGTCCGTCCGTGCGGTCGCCACCACGCCCGGCGGGAAATCGGCCGCCACCGCACGCGGCAGCGACAGCTCTTTACTTATGGCGGTGAAGAAGTCCCGCTGGAAAGCCAGATCGTTGCGCGAAGCGACGTGCCAGGCCTTACCTTTACCCACGTGATTGACGGTAACCGCCGGTCGTCCCGCGTAAAAATCATCGCGGTAGGTCGCCAGCGGCTGTGCCATTTCGGCATGAATCAGTTCACACAGATGGCGTACCTGATACGGTCCCTGCAGGCCCCCTTCATTACCCGCCAGCCCCTGTACCAGGTTGCGTTCGCCGTCGTTCAGGCAGTCAATCTCTTCCGCCCAAATGCCCAGCAGTTTACGCAGCGGGCCCGGGAAACCGCCGAGATGGCAAAGGTCGGATTCGTTAACAATACCCGTCCAGTATGTTGTAACTAAATGGCCACCGTTAGCCACAAACGCTTCGGCGCGTTCGGCAAATCCCTCACGAACCATATACAGCATTGGCGCAATGACCAGTTGATAAGGACTCAGGTCAACGTCAGCATCGATAACATCAACCGCAATCCCCTGCTCCCAGAACGGACGATAATGTTCGTTGACGGTATTTTCATACTCCATGCCGAGATTTCGCGGCCCCTGTGCATCATCCAGCGCCCAGCGGTTTTGCTGGTCGAAGATAATCGCCACTTTCGCATCCGTCCGGCAGCCCACGACGCCCGGCAGCTGGCTTAGCATCTCGCCGAGCGCCGTCACTTCACGACCCACGCGCGTATCCAGATGACCGACATGATCGATAATCGCGCCATGAAACTTCTCAACCGAACCGCGGCTCTTACGCCACTGGAAGTACTGCACCGAATCCGCGCCGTGCGCCACCGCCTGCAGAGAAGAGAGAATATGCATTCCCGGTTTCTTCAGCTTACTGGTCGGCTGCCAGTTGGTCGCGCTCGGGGTGGATTCCATTAATACAAACGGTTTGCCGCCCTTCAGGCTGCGCATCATGTCATGATACATGGCGGTGTAGCAGGCCAGCGTGGTTTCATCTTTATCACGGTGCCACATGGGGTAGCTGTCCCATGAGATAAAGTCCAGCACCTGCGCCAGCTGCCAGTAGTCGTAATCGTAGAAATACTCCATAAAGTTGGTTGTTACCGGCAGCGCAGCATTCGCCGCTTTCAGCGGCGCAATTTCGTGGCGGCAGAAGTCCGTCACCTGAGCGGTATTGAAGCGATGCCAGTCCAGGTTCAGACCATGAATGGAGACTTCCCCCTGCGGGGCCGGAGATTCGATCTGCGACCAGTCGCTGTAGGTGTGGCTCCAGAAGGTGCTCCACCAGGCGTGATTGAGGTTATCCAGCGTTTCATAGCGCGCTTTCAGCCAGTCGCGGAAACGCTCCTGGCACAGGCTACAGTGGCACTCTCCTCCGTATTCATTGGAGATATGCCAGCCCAGCACCGCGGGATGCTGCGAGTAGCGCTCCGCCAGCAGGGAATTTATTTTCAGGGTTTTATCACGGTAGACCGGCGACGACATACAGTGGTTATGACGTCCACCGTGCAGCGCAGGCACCCGATCGCGACCGACGCGCAGGACCTGAGGATATTTCTGCGACATCCAGGCCGGGCGCGCGCCGCTTGGGGTCGCGAGAAAGACATGAATGCCGGCGGCATAGAGTTTATCCAGGATACTGTCCAACCAGCCAAACTCAAATACGCCTTCCTGAGGTTCAAGTTTCGCCCAGCTAAATATCCCTACCGACATGACATTACATTTTGCCTGCTGCATCATGGCAATATCTTTATCGATAATATCGGGATAGTTCTCCCACTGCTCGGGGTTATAGTCGGCGCCATGCAATAGCGCATTGACCTTCGGACTCAAAGGCGCAAATTTTTTCATAATAAACATCCTGAAGTGTAAAGCTGAATAATTAATTGAATACCTTCATCGACGGCAATGCTTTTCCCTGGCAATCAAACAGCGCCTGATTTTCCCGGGCATTCCCCTCTTTCCATTCATCATGGATATATTTCATTCCGGCAGGCGTCGCCCAGGTATTTCCCGGTACGGCAATCCACGTCGGCTCCCAATAAAAAATACCTTTACCGCGGTGGTCCGGTACGTCCGCAACGGCCTGCATTAAGTCGTGAATATAATTATATTGCCCCTGTACGGTGGCAGGATAACCGCCATCCTTATCCTCTTTCGCCTGGAAACTATTTTCGGCGTTGTCGCAGTTTTCCAGGGTATAGGCGTAAGCGGCTTCCACCACTATCACGTCTTTGTTATAGCGCTTGCTGATATCGTCCATATTGGCTTTCAGCGCGCTAATCGGACCATTCCAGTAGGTGTACATCGACAGACCAATGATGTCGTAAGGCACGTTGCGCTTGCTGATTTCATCAAACCACCAGCGGAAGGTGTCGTTTTTCGTGCCTTCGGCCAGATGAAGCATAATTTTAATCTGCTCGCCGCCGGTGAGGTTTTCCTTCAGGCCATCAATGGCGGCGTTAAGCAGCCCCGCCAGGCGATCGAACTCGCCGCCGCCCTGCCCCCAGCTTTTGCCCTCCGGCCACAGCATACCGCCGTTGATCTCGTTGCCGATCTGGACCATATCCGGCAGCACACCCTCCTGCTTAAAGCGGGCAATCGTGTCGCGGGTGTAGTCGTGGATCGTGGTTTTCAGCTGCGGATAATCCATTTTCTCCCAGGCCTTCGGCTTGAACTGCTTGCCCGGATCGGTCCAGAAATCGCTGTAGTGAAAATCAAGCAGCAGCTTTATACCCTGCGCTTTTGCGCGCTTCGCCAGCGCCAGCGTCGCCGCCAGATCGTTATCGCCGCCGCCGTAACGCTGACCCTGGGCGTCTTTTGGATCCACCCACAGGCGCAGGCGAACATAGTTCACGCCGTCGGCCTTCAGAATCGCGATCGGATCCTGCGGCTGATTGTTGTGGTTAAAGAACTTCGCGCCGTGCTTTTCCGCATCCAGCAGCGTAGAGATATCCGCGCCTTTAATAAAATCAGCGGGCATATTGCTAAACGCCTTCGTTTGCAGCGCATCTGCCGCCAGCGTACCGGCGGAAAAACAGCATGCCAGAGAAACAGCAAGCCACGCGGGTGTTAATCTTTTCATGGGGTTATCCTTTTGTACTGCCTGAGGTGAGGCCGGAAACAAAGTATTTTTGTAGCGCCAGATAGAGAATCGCCACCGGGACGGCAATCAGCACCGCGCCCGCCGCGTAGGTGGTGTAGCTGGCGCCCATTTTCTGCGCCACCAGGTTATACAGGCCAATCGGCAGCGTGTATTTATCCGGGGTACGCAAAATGGTGCTGGAGAGGATGAAATCCCCCAGAGGGCCGGTAAATGAAAACAGCGCCACCACCGCCAGAATCGGCTTCGACAGCGGCATAATGATTTCGATAAAGATGCGGAAGCTGCTGGCGCCATCCATCCGCGCGGATTCATCCAGATCTTTGGGGATCGCGTCCAGATACCCCTTCATGAGCCAGGTATTCATCGGAATCATGCCGCCAACGTAGATCAGCACCAGCGCCAGATGGCTGTTGATCAACCCCAGCAGCTGAGAGAGAACAAAGATCGCAATCAGCGCCGAGAACTGCGGGATCATCTGCAGCAGCAGAAACAGCATCAGCCCGTTCTGCCGCCCTTTGAAACGAAACCGGGAGAACGCATAGGCCGTGAAGCTCACGCTGATTAAGGTCAACGCCATGGTCATGAAGCTGATTTTCATCGAGTTCCAGTACCAGGTGAGATAATTCACATTGCCGTTAAACAGATCCGCGTAATGCTGGAACGACAGGTTTTCAGGAATAATCGACGTACTCAGCAGACTGTTCCCGGCGTTCAGAGACGCCCCTACCGTCCAGACCAGCGGATATATAATGATCGTCGATACGAAGAGGACCACCAGCCAGGTGAGAGACAGGCGAATCCACTTTTCGCGTTTAATACTCGGTGATTTAGCCATGTTGCTTCCCTTACGCCATGTCGTCGTTTTTGAAGGATTTCGTGGCGCGGAACTGCCACAACGCCAGGCCGACGACAAAAATCGACAGCAGAATCGTGATGGTGGCCGCGATGGCGTATTGCGAAGACGACATCGTTAATTTGTAGATCCACGACACCAGAATATCCGTACCGCCGGCATTCGACCCGGCTACCGCCGGTCCGCCGTTATTGAACAGGTAGATGATATTGAAGTTGTTAAAATTGAAGGTGTACTGAGTGATGATGATCGGCGCAATGGAGTAGAGCACCAGCGGCAGAGTAATGGTCCGCAGGCGGGTAAACGCGCTGGCGCCGTCCATGGTGGCCGCTTCATACAGATCGTCCGGGATCGCCTGCAGGACGCCGGTGGTCATGGCGAAAACAAACGGAAAGCCCAGCCAGGTTTGCATCATGATCAGCGCCGTTTTAGTCCAGAACGGGTCGGTCAGCCAGGCCTTCGGCGTGATGCCAAAGAAGGACAAAATGGCGTTGTTAATCACCCCGAATGAATCATTGAACATGCCGGCAAAAACCAGAATCGTCACGAAGCCCGGCACCGCCCACGGCAGAATGAAAATTGTGCGGATCATCGGCTTAAAGCGCAGATCTTTCTGGTTGACCAGAATCGCCAGCAGCACGCCGACGGTACATTGCAGGGTCGTCGCCAGCAGCGTCCACACCACCGTCCACTGCAGTACGTCAAAGAAGGTCGAGCGCCAGATGGATAATGTGAAGATATTGATGAAGTTTTTGAATCCCACCCAATCCACCAGCTTCGCCGGCGGCGTGTGATAAAGGTTGTAGTTAGTAAAGGCGATAGCAAAACCAAACAGGATCGGGAAGATGACCACAAACACCAGCAGTATGAAGCCGGGCGTGATCATCAGATACGGGAAACCCTCGCTGAGCAGCATCTGATACTGCTTGCGTACGCTATTCAGCGCCATGCCTTCATCGCGCTTTTTGCCGTTAACCCAGGCATCGCGCAGCGAGAGGAAATAGACCAACAAACCGAATGCGATAATCAGTACGCTGATTATCCCTTCCGCCAGCAGGAAAATAGAGTTATCCCGCGGAACTTCCTCGCCTAAGGTATATAACCCCCACAGGCCTTCGCTGAGAAAGTCATAGAAAATGCTCATAAAACTGCTCAGCAGCACCAGGAAGACAATCCCCTTCAGCCACTGGCGGTGATAAAACTGCCCAAAACCCGGCACGATAGCCAGCAACAGGCCGCACCACGCATGGCGTCCTGCGCCGCGCGCTTCGGCAATATTTTCGCTGGGATTGATAATCACACACGACTCCTTCTGAAAACGGGAGGACGGCCCTCCCGTTCTGTTACATCACCGAATTATTGATTGCTGGCCTGCATGGCTTCGATCTGCATCTTGATCTGCTTTTCAGCGTTATCGAGCGCCGCCTTCGGCTCCTGTTTACCGGTCAGGCTAAGCTCGAGCGCGGCGTTCGCCGGGCCCCATACCTCACCCATTTCCGGGATCCCGGGCATCGCCGTCGCCCGCGCTGACTGCACCGCCACCGCGCTGGCCTT
The DNA here is from genome assembly GCF_007910085.1 of Klebsiella sp. ME-303. Classification (NCBI taxonomy): domain Bacteria; kingdom Pseudomonadati; phylum Pseudomonadota; class Gammaproteobacteria; order Enterobacterales; family Enterobacteriaceae; genus Klebsiella; species Klebsiella sp. ME-303. Next base: position 113,476 of record NZ_VOJB01000078.1, read on the forward strand.
TTCGTCATTCTTAATCAGCGGATCGTCAATCATGGCCTTCAGCGGCGGGATTTCCCCGGTGGCGACATAGCGCGCTTTCACGTACTGCGGCTGGTTGATGAACTCGATAAACTGCTGCGCCAGCGCTTTATCTTTACTCCACGTCGAGACGACATAGCCCTTCACGCCGAGGAAGGAGCTCATCGGTTTGCCATCCGGCAGCGTCGGCAAAGGCGCGACGCCATAATGAATGCCTGCCGCTTCATACGGCTGGAAGGCCCACGGGCCGTTAATCACCGCAGCCGCTTTCTTCTCGGTGAACAGCGAGTCGATGGCGTTCAGCCCGTTATCGCCGAGGATCCCCGCCGGGAATACCTTGTCGGTGTAGAATTTTTTCAGGAAAGTCACCGCTTCCACCGCGCCTGGCTTATTCAGGCCGACATCCTGCGGGTTTAAGCCGCCTTTGTCGTTTTTGCCAAAGATATAGCCGCCCATTGGGCCAATAGCGCCCCAGCTGTAATAGATCTGGTCAAACTTCGCCAGCAGGCCGTACTTACCCTCTTCGCGCTGCTTCTTCGAATAGTCGAACCAGTCCTGCAGGCTATCCAGCGGCTTATCGATCAGGTCTTTGTTGTAAATCAGCACCAGGGTTTCCACCGCTTTCGGTACGCCGTAAAGCACGTTATCCATATGGAACGCGTTGATTGATGCCGGCGTAAAGGCCTCCTGCTTCGCCGGGTCCAGCGTCAGGGGAGACAGCAGTCCCTGGACGACCGCACCGCCTAGCTGGTCATTAGGGATCACCAGCACGTCCGGGCCAATGCCCGCCGGGCCATCAAGGCGCAGCTTTTCAAGCTGCTGGGCGTACGGCATTTCCTGCACGTTCACCTTAACGTTGAACTGCTTTTCAAAATCGCTTACCGCGGCCTTAATGCCGTCGGATTTTTTGATGTCTTCCCAGACGTTGAGCTGTCCGGCCGCGTGCGCCTGCAGGCTAACCAGCTGCCCGGCAGCCAGAGTAGTAAGGATCAGTGCAGCAAGAGTGTTCTTTTTCATTATCAACCTCATGTGAAGGTATAACAATTTAATGGTTTTTATTGGGCGATGTGACTTCCGAGAATCTTTCAGTTAACTGATAAACGGTGATTCATAAACAAATATGCCGTTATTCCTGATTTGTTATACGGTACGCTTTGAATGCTGACAAAACTACTGAAAGCTGCCAGTTGTGTGATCGTGATTGCAGAAATGAAACATCGATATAGGGCGCTAAAACTCTGGAAGTTATAGTCACTGCATGATTTTAGTGTCGTTGAGCATCGCCAGGCTGAATTGTTACACGTTATACAAATAATGCGTCACAGCCCAAATCCCAACGGCAAAAACGGCTACTAACCCGGGGAATGTTGATGTCCAATATACGACTGAGGAATGTCACCAAACGGTTCGGCAGTACAGTGACGCTGCATCAGGTAAATCTTGATATTGAAGATGGCGAGTTTGCGGTTTTCGTCGGTCCGTCAGGCTGCGGCAAATCGACGCTACTGCGAATGATTGCCGGTCTCGAAGAGGTGAGCGAAGGTGAAGTGCTTATTGGCGATGAGGTGATGAATGATGTCGTTCCTGCCCATCGCGGCGTCGCCATGGTATTCCAGTCCTATGCGCTCTACCCGCATATGACGGTAGCGGAAAATATGGGCTATGGCCTGAAGGTGAATAAAGTGCCAAAAGATGAAATTCGCCGCCAGGTTGAAATGGTGGCGAAAACGCTGCAGCTCTCTCATCTGCTGGATCGCAAACCTAAGCAGCTTTCCGGCGGCCAGCGCCAGCGCGTGGCGATCGGTCGCGCCATCGTGCGTAATCCACGGGTGTTTATGTTTGATGAACCCCTCTCCAACCTGGATGCCGAGCTGCGCGTTGAGATGCGCCTGCATATTGCTAAACTGCATCATGAACTCAAAACCACCATGGTTTATGTCACCCACGATCAGGTTGAAGCGATGACGCTGGCCGATAAAATCGTGGTGATGAACTACGGCAAAGTTGAGCAGATGGGTTCGCCGATGTCGCTGTATTACAACCCGGTCAATAAGTTCGTTGCGGGATTTATCGGTTCGCCGAAAATGAACTTCCTGCCCGCGACGGTCACCGCATGGCAGCCGGGCCAGCTTAGCGTGAAGATGGCGCAAGATCATAATCTGACGCTTAATATCACCACATCGCCGCTGCAGCCCGGCGCTGCCGTTACCCTCGGTATTCGCCCTGAACATCTCTCAACTGATGTGAATATCGGTACCGTAGTTGAGTTTCAATGTGAAGTCGTGGAGAGACTGGGTAACAACACCTATCTGTTCGGCCAGTGCTACGGCCACGATAATGTCAAAATTCTGCTGCCCGGCGACGTTCATTTCCGTCCATGGCAGAAGATAAGGGTCGCGTTTGACGATCGCTACTGCATGGTCTTTGACGAAAACGACCAGCGGATTAGCGCTGACATCGCTGCCCCGGACGCCCATTAAGCGCAACATATGACTGTCATGATTGCGCTTTAGAATATGAATCTGTGCTGACAACGCTTATTGCCAGCATACCAGCCCTCGTTTTTCTCCGCGACGCTCCAGGCCTTGGGCGTCGCGGTTCATCCACTGTTAGCCCGAATTCGTTGCTATCTTGCGGTTCGGGCCTTTTTCTACCCCGTGCTGAATCCTCTTTTATCTTTCGCGTATACTCATCGAACCCCTCAATAAAATAAGGAAATACTCATGACGACCCGGCATCAGGTGAGTCTGGTTACAGGGGTATTGATACTCGCCATTATCCTGCCGGTCGCGCTGAGCATCTGGCTGGCAATGCAGCAGGCCAAAGAGCAATTTTATAGCGAACTGGACAACTTTTCCGTCCGCGTACTGGCCCGCGTTCAGCAGGTTGCCGATCAGGCAAGAGAGGCGCTGAAGGAAGCTGATGCGCATGCGGCTACCACCTGCAGTCCGCAGCATTTGCTCACGATGCGACGGATCGCCTATACCCATCGCTACGTTCAGGAAGTGCTGTGGTTACATGAGGGTATTCCGCAGTGCTCTTCCCTCGAAGAGCATCAGGTTTCGGTTACCTTTCCTGCTCCCGACCATATCACGGCCGATGGCTACCGTACCTGGCTTACCTCAGTTAACGACCTGGGTCTGAAACATAAAATGACGGCCATGGGCAGCGAGCATCACGTGGTGATGATCGATCCCGTGTCGTTTATCGATGTCATTCCATTAGGCCATGAAAAGATTCACACGCTCTTATTCGGCACGCAGCGCGATCAAATCATCATTAGCAGTAAACCACTCAACGCTGCCGTCTGGGAGAAAATTAAGCATCAGTATGCCAGGACCCTAACCCTCGATAGCACCGTTTATCGTCTTCATCGTCTCCCGGAGCTGGGGCTGGCCATTGCCACCTGGTCCTCGACGGTGCCGCTGCAGAAAAAGCTACATCAGCAGCTGATGCTGTGGCTGCCGATTGGTCTGTTCACCAGCCTTCTGGCCTCATTTCTGCTGCTTCGCCTGCTGCGGAGGCTGCGCTCACCGCGTAATGGGATGCTGGACGCGCTGAATTCTCATGCCATTCAGGTTTATTACCAGCCCATTATTTCGCTGCAGAGTGGAAAGATCGTCGGCGCAGAGGCGCTTGCTCGCTGGAGGCAGCCCGATGGCAGTTTCTTATCACCGGATATTTTTATTCCGCTTGCCGAACAAACCGGGCTGATTACCCGCTTAACCGAAGATATTGTACGGAAAATATTTACCGATCTCGGTACCTGGCTGCGGCAGCGCCCGGAGATACACATCTCGATAAACCTGTCGGTTGATGATTTGCGTTCGCCAAAGCTGCCGATGCTGTTACAAGAGCAGCTTCAGCGCTGGGGCATCAGCGCTCAGCAGATCATTCTGGAAATCACCGAGCGCGGTTTTGTCGACCCGCAAACCACTCTGCCAGTCATCGCCGGCTACCGTCAGGCCGGACACCGTATCTCCATCGATGACTTCGGCACCGGCTATTCCAGCCTGAGCTATTTACAAAAGCTGGACGTTGATACCCTAAAAATCGATAAAGCATTTGTCGATACGCTGGAGTGTGAATCGCTGACGCCGCACATCATTGAAATGGCGAAAGCGCTCAATCTGGCGACCGTCGCAGAAGGCGTCGAAACCGAAAGCCAACGCGACTGGCTGCGCATGCATGGCGTGCTGTATGCACAGGGCTGGCTTTATAGTAAGGCGCTGCCAAAAGAGAAATTTATTCTGTGGGCCGAGAATAACCTTAAGGCGTATTCATCGCCGTCCGGAACACATGATGACTGAGCCTATTTCAGATAGGATTTTATCACCTGCATCACCACATCAAGGTCAGCCTCACGCTGACCTTCTTCCGGCTCCTTCACGACATGATCCGTTAAATGCCCCTGGATAACCTGCATCATCATGCCGTTTACCGCACCGCGAATGGCAGCCAGCTGCTGTAGAACCTCTGCGCATTCATGCTCGCGGTTAAGCATTTTTTCCAGCGCGGCGCTTTGCCCCTGAATTTTCTTCAATCGGGTCAATAACATCTTCTTGTGACGAACGGTATGTGACATTTCGCGATCCACTATTTGATTAATCGATCGTTTCCACTAACGACCCTTGTATGCAATCAGAACAGCATAACATGCCCTACTCCCCCGGAGTATTTTTCTACTGGGGGGTAGTATTTATGTACTGGGGGGGAGTAGCATACAAGCACTTTTTAGTTAGGGATCACGTTATGAACGATTTCGCTTCACTCTTGCAGCAGGGCAACGCCTGGCTATTTATTCCCAGCGCGATTCTGCTGGGCGCGCTGCACGGCCTTGAGCCCGGGCACTCAAAAACCATGATGGCGGCATTTATCGTGGCGGTGCGGGGAACATTAAAGCAGGCGGTGCTGCTGGGGCTGGCGGCGACGGTATCGCATACGGCGGTGGTCTGGCTGGTGGCCATGGCAGGCCTGTGGTTCGGCCGCGGCTGGAATGCACAAACGTCGGAACCCTGGTTTCAGCTGATCTCAGGGGGCCTTATCGTACTGATTGCCTGCTGGATGCTGGCGCGTACCTGGCGCGAATCGCGTTCACATATCCATGGACACGAACATGACCATGACCATGACCATAAACATGAACATGAACATGAACATGAACATGAACATGAACATGAACATGAACATCATCACGATCGCCACCTTGCGCATCAACATCATCCTCACGCTCACCAACCTTCGCGGGTTGCCGCCGATGACTGGCAGGACGCCCACCAGCGCGCGCATGCGCAAGCGATCAATCGCCGCTTTAACGGCCAGCGGGTCACCACCGGGCAGATCGTCTTGTTCGGACTGACCGGGGGACTCATTCCCTGCCCGGCATCCATTACCGTACTGCTCATTTGCCTGCAGTTGAAAAAGTTCTCGCTGGGGGCAACCCTGGTACTGGGGTTTAGCGTTGGGCTGGCGATCACCCTGGTGGCTTCCGGGGCAATTGCCGCCCTCAGCCTGAAGCACGTGGCAAACCGCTGGCCCGGGCTGAACGATCTCTCGCGCAAAGCGCCGTGGATTTCCGGCACCCTGATTATGGTGGTGGGTTTTTATATGCTGCTGCATGGCTGGAGTCATCTGTAGCGCATCTATAGCCATCCCCAAAAGCTATGGGGATGGCAAAGATGAATTACTCATCCAGAAGCGGGGCAAAGCCGCCGTATATCATTCGTTTTCCATCAAAGGGCATCGATTCGCCAAACTCTTTCATCCGCGGGTCGGCCATCATTTTGGCATTCGCGGCATCGCGAACCTCTTTAGAGGGATACTCAATCCAGCTGAACACCACCTCTTCACTCTCCTCCGCTTTCACCACCAGGCGAAAATCGGTCAGCTTGCCATCCGGGACATCATCCGCCCAGCACTCGACCACGCGGAGTGCGCCAAACTCTTTAAATAATGGCGCGGCCTTTGCTGCCATCTCGCGGTATGCCTCCTTATTTTCCGCCGGTACGGCAACGACAAAACCATCAACGTACTTCATGAGTCTGCTCTCCGAAGTGAACAGTACGGCCGGAGAATCCGGCCGTATCTGAATTGATAAGTTTAGTCTCCAGGTCTGATGGCAGCGTAAAATCAGGAGATAGCCTCACCGGGTTTCGCCAGAGCCTTCCGCGCGGCTGGCTGATGAAACCACGGCAGACACAGCTGGATTAGCGGGCCGATAGTTAACGCATAGAGTACGGTTCCCACGCCAAACTTGCCGCCCATCATCCAGCCAATCAGCAGGACCGAAACTTCAATCGCGGTGCGGATACCGCGCAGCGACCACCCCGTACGAGCATGCAGACCGGTCATCAGCCCATCGCGCGGCCCGGGACCAAAGCCCGCGCCAATATACATCCCCGTCGCCAGCGCATTCAGTACGATAGCGCCCGCCAGCAGCAGGCTACGCGCCACCAGCGAATCCAACGGCGGCAGCACGGCTAAGGTCGCGTTTGCCGCCAGCCCCAGCACAATCACGTTGCTCACCGTACCCAGCCCCGGCATTTGCCGTAGCGGGATCCACAGCAGCAGCACTGCCGCTCCCGTCAGGATCATGACCGTACCAAAATCCAGATTAAACTGCTTACCGATCCCCAGATGAAAAACATCCCACGGATCGGCCCCCAGATTGGCATGCACAAATAACGCGGTCGACACGCCGTACAGGACCAGACCAATGTAAAGTTGCAACAAGCGACGTACCATTTTTCACCTCAGGGCAATTGCGATTTCCTTTATCATCAGTAAAAATGGATTGATAATTAATGGCCAGTTTTTAAAAAGTGGATTGCTATGTTATCTCGTCGCTTTGGTGCACAATCGCTGGTACGGCTGCTCGGTCACTGGCAGGAGTCCACTTCTCGCACGCCTATCTGGCGTCAGCTTGCAGAAGCGCTGCGCCTGCTCATTCTCGATGGCCGCCTGGCGCTGGAAACGCGACTGCCCGGCGAACGTGAACTGGCGGCTGCCCTGAATATCAGCCGCACCACGGTTGCCAGCGCGCTCGGTCAGCTTCGGGAAGAAGGCTATCTCTACAGCCGTCAGGGAAGCGGTTCGCGGATCGCCTTGCCGGAGCGTCCGGTAGAGGCGGCGGCCAAACAAACGGACCCGCTATCGGTGAATCTGGCCGTTGCCGCCCTTAGCGCCGGCCCCGAGATCCATCAGGCCTACAGCCAGGCCTTAAAGATCATGCCTGAACATTTATCCAACACCGGTTACGATCAACAAGGGCTCCCGCTTCTGCGCGAAGCCATCGCCCGCCGCTATAGCGAACGCGGGCTGCCAACCCGCAGCGATGAAGTGATGATCGTCAACGGGGCGCTTAGCGGCTTTGCGCTGGTACTGCGTTTATTCACCGGGCCCGGCGATCGGGTGGTGGTGGATGCGCCAACTTACCCCATGGCGCTTAGCGCGATACAGGGCGCATCATGTCGTCCGGTTAGCGTGGCGTTACCGCAGCAGGGATGGGATTGCGACGGTCTGGCGGCAACGATTGCCCAAACGGCTCCGCGTCTGGCCTGGCTGATGCCGGATTTTCATAATCCCACCGGCCGCTGTATGGATAGCGCAACGCGCCAGCGGGTAGCGGACATCGCCGCACAAACCCGCACCACGCTGGTGGCAGACGAAACGATGGTGGATTTATGGTATGACGCCCCGCCGCCGCCGCCTTTAGCGGCATTTAATCCTGATGCCCCGGTGATAACCATCGGTTCAGCGGGAAAAAGCTTCTGGGGCGGCCTGCGCATAGGTTGGATCCGCGCCTCTTCGCGAACCATTGCTTCGCTGGTTCAGGCCCGCGACTCTCTCGATCTCGGCTCCCCGCTGCTGGAACAGCTGGCCTGCTGCTGGTTGCTTGAGAATGAGCACAGGCTGCTACCGTCACGGCGCGCCATGCTGGCGACTCGCCGGAATATGTGCGGCGCGCTGATGGCGGAATATTTTCCCCACTGGCGCTTTACGCCGCCGGAGGGAGGACTCTCTTTTTGGGTGGAATTACCGGGAATGCTGGCGACGCTCTTTTCCGTTCGCGCTGAAAGCCGGGGGATTCACATCGGGACGGGAACTCGCTTTGGCCTGGCCGGCGCGTTTGATCGCTATTTGCGTTTGCCCTTTACCCTTTCGGATGACGAACTGCGCAGCGCATTTACGACATTGCAGCCGTTGTGGCATAGCCTGACTGAGCAGAAAGAGAGCTTCCGCCTGAGGAAAATCATTTAAGAAAATATCGACGGGCTGGAGCCAGCCCGTCAAAAACCATCATCCATGACGCATATGAGATGTTTTTATAAAATTGCGCTTCAATTTTGTCTTTCTGACGTGTCAGCCCGATGACAAAATTGCAATAGTTTCATTAATGCTGACGCGGGATCGGAAACCCTTTCAGAGAAATAATAAAGCCGTCTTCATCTTTTTTTATTTTTGCCCCTGTGTCACACCAGTCGGAGGCAATGCGAAAGAACTCATCGCTACCGATATTCCAGTTCAGGCGTACGTGCTTAACGTATCCGGAACGCAGCATATCGCAGGCTTCGCTATAGTTGCTGGCTGTAGAGAGTTGTTGTTTCATTTTTTCTTCTTCAGAATTTTACGTAATGCTTTGATTTCTTTAGGGGTTAATGGAGACGCTTCCTCTTCGGTATGCTGGCTATCGATATCTTCTTCCGAAACCCCCGCCTCGTCTGCTGATTCCGCTACCTGAAAGGCCAGCAGCAGCAGTTTCTCCGTAGCTGTTCCTAAATTTTCGTTATTTTCTTCCGCATACTGACGCAGCTTTTCTTTTAACTCGCCATCAATTTTTACGTTCAGAACCACAGTGGTCATAGTCACGCTTCCCGTGAAATAAAATCATCATATAATTAATACACGAAGTTAACATGCTGATCCAGAGATATATTTTTAGCTTATATCAAACAACATTTTCCCATGAATAATCTGCACGTTATATATGACATAAAGATGACAATAATATTTCAGTTAAATTTCAAATTTATGACGTAGTGAATTTTTTGGCATAAAAAATAGAGGGTTTAGAAACGAAAAATACTCACAATCTATTTGTGGATATTAAATATGAAGGCTGGGGGAAACCACGGAATGAATGCGAATAGCGAGAGGGCACCCTGAAATGGGTGGGGGCCCTGCCAGCTACATCCCGGCACACACGTCGTCTGCTCTGGCTGCTTCCTTCCGGACCTGACCTGGTAAACAGAGTAGCGTTGCGGGAGAACCAACAGAGCCCCCATTGAGAGCGCTAGTTACCTAACGCGCTGGCGCATTATCCCTGCTGAACCCCTGAATTGCAAGCCGCCGGCGATTGGGTGCTGGTTTATTGCGCAAAGTCGCGTCTACAGCGGCTTCTCAGCGTAAAATGGCCCCGATCCCCTGATGAGATTGCGAGCACACTCTCAGCGGAAATCCTCGCCAGCGGCCATAATGAGGCTTATCTACCGTCTTTTTTAATCAACGCACTGTCTCAATGGTATATGAATGAGTGAATCACCGCGTTTAATCACTACCCTGGCGATGCCGGCCATCGCCGAAGTGACCGTTTCCTTCCGCGGTTTAAACTTTCTGCGTCCGGAGGTCATCCTCGATTTTGTGACGATTAGCAATAATCAGCTGCTCGCCGTCACCCCGGTCGCGCTGCTCTACTCTACTGTCGGCGTCCTTCAGCACATTGAATTACGGAAACTCCCCATCGACGTCAGCGGTCGCGTGGTGTATCCGATATCAACGCTTAAGCTTCCGGCAATGCGCGCAAAGCTGGTGATTAACGCCCAGTCAAAACGCCTGAAGTTTCTTGAAACACTGCTGAGCAATACGGCGAATGAAAATGTTCATGGCATGCAGGTGCTGGGTCTGGCGCTGGAATTTACCGTCGTTAAATCGGCCTGACCCGCTATCTGTACAGCCCATCATACAACGCTTATCCTGAGCCTTTTCCGGCAACAGGACGTACTATGGATTCTCACGATACTTTTCCGCAGCGGGTCTGGCAGATAGTCGCCTCGATTCCAGAGGGATACGTTGCCACCTACGGCGACATTGCTCAGCTGGCGGGTTCACCGCGAGCGGCTCGCCAGGTGGGCGGAGTATTAAAGCGCCTGCCGGAAGGATCGACTCTCCCCTGGCATCGGGTCGTCAACCGCCACGGCGACATCTCCCTTACCGGACCAGATCTGCAGCGCCAACGCCAGGCGCTACTGGCGGAAGGCGTCCAGGTTTCAGGCAGCGGACATATTGATCTGCAGCACTACCGCTGGATTTATTGAAGGCAAAAAAAATGCCCCTGTAAAGGGGCATGGTGGGGAGTTACTGGGCAGCAGGAGCGCTGTTGTTCGCCACCGGCACCGCCGTTTGCTGAACCGGCACCAGCACCAGATCGGCCCGGTTACCGCCCTGGTTAATCACCGTCTGCACGGTATCGGTAATAAACATCAGCTGACCGTTAACGGTAATCGCCGCGCTGAGAAGAATGCGGGCATTAGGCTGAATTTGCGCCTGGTTATAGGGCAGGACAAAGTTAAACGGCGCCTGCTTCCCTTCGGTCCTTACCGCTTTTTGCGACAGCACGTGCGCTGGCGCATCGGCCAGAGACGCATCCGACAGGGTTACGGTCAATACCGCGTCCGGCGGTAACGCCACGCGCTGTCGAATATTGATGGTCCCGGATACGTTAGGCTGCTGCTGCGAGGAGCTTAGTGAGGCAATGCCATAAGGATCGGGCGCCGCCTGGTTCGCTGCATTGCTGTTGTGGTTGTTCGCACAGGCAGACAGCGTAGCCGCTACGGCTAAAGCACTTAACATATAGGCAAATTTCATTCTTTTCTCCTTTTCATCCCTTCTTTAACAGGAGTACATCCAGCCACAATCGGGGACAGGACATTAGTATCGTGAATAAGTGTGGCACAGATCTCAGATCTCTTCCTGGAAAAGAGCCCATATTCAGATTATTGAACCCATCGGACCACTTGCGATTCCAGGTTATACTTTGCCTCAATAACGCGCTGCGCCAGGCAGTCATCATTGATTGAGGATAACTATGAGTCAGGCACTAACCCATTTGCTGGCATTGTTAAATCTGGAAAAAATTGAAGAGGGATTGTTCCGCGGACAGAGCGAAGATCTGGGATTGCGACAGGTCTTTGGCGGCCAGGTAGTGGGTCAGGCGCTGTATGCGGCAAAAGAGACGGTGCCCACAGAACGCCTGATTCACTCGTTTCACAGCTACTTCCTGCGTCCCGGCGATAGCCTGAAACCTATCATCTATGATGTTGAAGTCCTGCGCGATGGCAATAGCTTCAGCGCCCGCCGGGTGGCGGCGATTCAAAACGGGAAGCCCATTTTCTATATGACCGCCTCTTTCCAGGCGCCAGAACCCGGCTATGAACATCAGAAAACCATGCCAGCGGCACCCGCTCCGGACGCGCTTCCCTCCGAAACGGATATTGCCCGCAAGCTGGCCCACCTGCTGCCGCCGCAGGTCAAAGAGAAATTTCTCTGCGATAAACCGCTGGAGATTCGCCCGGTCGAATTCCATAACCCTCTGAAAGGACACGTTGCAGAACCAACGCGTCAGGTCTGGATCCGCGCCAACGGCGCAGTGCCGGAAGATCTCCGCACCCATCAGTCTCTGCTGGGCTACGCTTCGGATTTTAACTTCCTGCCCGTTGCCCTGCAGCCTCACGGCGTCGGTTTTCTGGAGCCGGGCATGCAGGTTGCCACCATCGATCACTCAATGTGGTTCCACCGCCCGTTCAACATCAACGACTGGCTGCTGTACAGCGTTGAGAGCACCTCCGCCTCCAGCGCGCGCGGTTTTGTCCGCGGCGAGTTCTACACTCAGGACGGTACGCTGGTGGCTTCCACGGTGCAGGAAGGCGTCATGCGTAATCGCAACGCATAAAAAAGCAGAGCCTCCCCGAGGGGAGGCTCTGCAGCTTCAGGAGATAACTCGTTTTATCAGGCGTTGTAGGCGTTTTCGCCGTGGCTGTTTACGTCCAGCCCTTCACGCTCTTGATCTTCCGGTACGCGCAGGCCAACGGTCATATCGGCAACCTTGTAACCGATAAAGGCGACGACGCCTGACCAGACGATGGTGATACCGATGCTTTCCAGCTGTACCAGAACCTGATGGCCCATGGTGACGCCTTCCGCGTAGCCCACACCGCCCAGAGAAGTCGCGGCGAAGATACCGGTCAGGATGCAACCTACGATACCGCAGACGCCGTGGACGCCAAACACATCGCACGGGTCATCAACGCGCAGCCAGCGTTTCAGAACGGTGACGCCCCACAGACCCGCAAGGCCCGCAGCGATACCCACAATCAGCGAGCCGCCAACGCCGATGTAGCCACAGGCCGGAGTGATGCCGACCAGACCGGCAATCGCCCCTGAACAGGCGCCCAGCAGTGACGGCTTGCCGCGGGTTGCCCACTCGCCGAAGGTCCATGCCAGGATAGCCGCCGCCGTTGCAACCACGGTGTTAACGAACGCCAGACCGGCAATTTCGTTCGCCGCGCTTGCTGAACCGGCGTTAAAGCCGAACCAGCCAACGTAGAGGATGGCGGTGCCGGTGAAAACCATCGGCAGGTTATGCGGTTTGAACGCTTCTTTACCAAAGCCGACGCGTTTGCCCATCATGTAGGCGCCCACCAGCCCCGCGACCGCGGCGTTGATGTGAACAACCGTACCGCCGGCGAAATCAAGCGCGCCGTGCGTAGCCAACAGACCGCCGCCCCATACCATGTGCGCAATCGGCACATAAGAGAGCGTCATCCATACCACAACGAATATCAGTACCGCCGAGAAACGAATACGTTCCGCCAGCGCACCGACGATCAGGCCAACGGTAATACAGGCAAAGGAGCCCTGGAAAGCAACGTGGATGTACTGATAGAAGCTCCCCATCAGCGCTTTCAGTTCAATATTTTTCAGCAGTACCCAGTCGAAGTTGCCGAAGAAGCTGCCGCCAGCGCCGAAGGCCAGCGTGTAGCCATAAACCACCCACAGTACGCAGACCAGCGCAAACGTCACGATGACCTGCGTCAGCATGGAGAGAACGTTTTTACCGCGGATCAGCCCGCCGTAGAACAGCGCGATGCCCGGAATCGTCATAAACAGCACCAGCGCGGTGCAAATCATCATAAAAGCGTTGTCGGCTTTGTCCGCGACCGCCGGTGCGGCCATCGCCAGCCCCGGAAGGAGAGCCAACGCTCCCAGACCTGTTTTCATTGTTGCTATCTTCATTGTTTCGTTCCCCATCACTGTGTGGTCTGAAAGTTACAGTGCCGCTTCGTCTGATTCGCCGGTACGGATGCGAATCACGCGCTGCAGCTCGGCGACAAAGATTTTGCCGTCGCCAATCTTTCCGGTGTAAGCCGCTTTACTGATGACATCGACGACTTCGTCCAGCTGATCGTCGGCAATCGCGACGTCAATCTTCACTTTCGGCAGAAAATTGACGCTATATTCCGCGCCGCGATAGAGCTCCGCGTGGCCTTTCTGACGGCCGAACCCTTTAACTTCAGTGACCGTCAGGCCCTGAATACCCATTGAAGATAATGCTTCACGCACGTCTTCCAGTTTGAATGGTTTGATTACCACGGTAACCAGCTTCATAAGTCCCCTCCAGTCAGAATTCGGTAATGGCCGCAGCTAACACGTCTCTAATAAAGCAAGGGCTATGCCAGAAATGAAAAAGGACCGCCAGGCGGCCCTTTTTGAGGAGGAAGGAGAATAATTCGGCGGAAACGAAGCGGCAAAATGCCTCTTTTGCCTGAAACTGCACCATTTCAGTGCGCAGCTTGTGACGATTTTGCACCACCTCAGGCCGCGGCGGCGCCGCTGCCTGTTTATGGTGCATCAGGCGATAAGCGACTCTTCCTGCGCGCTGGCCGCCAGCTCTTCGCCAGCCAGCTGCAGCTGATACATCTGCCAGTAGCGGCCTCTGGCCGCCAGCAGCTGCTGGTGGCTTCCGCGCTCAACGGCCTGACCGCGGTGCAGTACCAGGATCGTATCGGCCTCGACGATGGTCGATAAGCGGTGCGCAATCACCACCAGCGTGGTGTGCTCGCGCACCCGAGCCAGAGCCTGCTGAATCGCCTGCTCGGTACCGGAATCGATATTGGCCGTCGCCTCATCAAGAATCAGCACCTGCGGCGTATCGACCAGCACCCGCGCCAGCGCCAGCAGCTGTTTCTGGCCAACGGAGAGATTATTCCCCTGCTCGCCCAGCAGCGTATAAATACCGTTTTCCATTTCACGGGCCAGCGCCGCCAGCTGTACCGCTTCCAGCGCTTCCCACACCTGCTCTTCGCTGATGTCGCGACCGAGGGTGACGTTGGCATAGAAGGTGTCAGCCAGCACCACCGGATCCTGCTGCACCATCGCAATCCCCTGCCGCAGCGCGCTGTGGCTTAAGGAAGAAAGCGGACGACCGTCGATGCGAATCTCTCCCTGGGTTAACGGGTAGTAGCCCATCATCAGGCTGGCCAGGGTGCTTTTACCGCTCCCGGTATGACCAACCAGAGCCACAAAGCTGCGGGACGGGATATCGAGATTAATATCCTGCAACACCAGGCTATCGTCGCGGTAGGCAAAAGAGACGTGATCGATACTCATCGCCCCGCTGCGCAGCGGCTCGCTATCCTCACCCCACGCCTGACGCGGTTTGTCCATGAGCTCGAAGACGCGCTCGCCCGCCACGACCGCCTGCTGCAGCATTGACTGCTGGGTGGTCAGCTCGATCAGCGGCTCGTTCAGTCGCCCAAGATAGCTAATAAAGGCGTATAGCACCCCGACTTCGATCGTTCCGCTGCTGCTGAAACCAAACAGCATCAGCAGGCCGCAGAGAATTAATGAAGAGAAGAGGCTCAGCAGTGGGCGCAGCAGGAAGCCATCAAGACGCAGGGTTTGCATACGCGCCAGATAGTGGGCGTAGCTGGCCTCGCGCATCCGCTCGCCGAACCGCGCCTGCTGGCGGAACTGCTGGATGACGCCCATGCCGTTAATCACTTCATTAAAACCGTCGTTGATGTCCGCCAGCCAGGCGCGAACCCGCCTGACGATGGGCGTGCTGTAGCGCTGATAAATCATCATCACGATCAGCACCGCCGGGAAAATAGCGATAGCCACCAGCGCCATCCGCCAGTCAAGGCTGAACATCGCCACCAGCATCGCGCCAATCAAAGCGGCGCTACGCAGCACGGTCGCCACCACGGTCACGTAGAGATCGCGAATCACTTCGGTATCGTTGGTAACCCGCGAGATGAGCTGCCCGACCGGCTGCGTATCAAACTCGCTGAGCGGCTGACGCAGCGCGGCGTCCATCACATCGCTGCGCAGCTGCTGCACCACGCCGACCGCCGCGCGATTAAACAGCAGCGCCTGGCAGTAATGCAGGCCAGCGGCAAGGAGTTGCAGGCCAATGTAGGCCGCGGCGAGGCCGCAGACCAGCTTCAACGGCAGCGAGTTCTTCGCCACCATATTGTCGATGAAATAGCTGATCAGCAGCGGGCCGCTGACTTCCGCGACCGCCGCAACCCACATAATGGCAACCGCTATCATCAGCGGTTTACGCCACGGGGAGCCGTAGGCCAGCAGGCGCTTTAACGTCGGCCAGAGTTCAGTGAAACTACGCACCGGCGACCTCCTTATCTTCCTGCGGGACATCATCCAGCGCCGCTTCCAGCTGCTGATAACGGTACATATCCCGATACCAGCCCGGCTGCGCCGCCAGCGCCTCATGGCGACCGCGCTGGGCAATATGCCCGTGCTGCATCACCAGAATTTCGCTGGCCTCGGTCAACGCCGACAGGCGATGGGCGCTAATGATCACCGTCCGCCCCTCTCCCCACTGCCGCAGGTTATGCAAAATCTGGTGCTCCGTTCTGCCGTCCACCGCCGACAGCGCATCATCAAGGATCAGAATCTCCGCCTCCAGCAGCAGCGCGCGGGCGATGGAAATTCGCTGCTTTTGCCCGCCGGAAAGCATCACGCCGCGCTCGCCGACTTCGGTGTTATACCCCTGCGGCAGGCGCAGGATATCCTCATGCACGCTGGCAAGCCGCGCAACGTGCTCGATTTGCTCCTGCGTGGCGTCCGGTTTACCGAGGGCGATGTTGCTGGCGACGGTATCGGAGAACAGGAACGGTGTCTGATTAACCACCGCCAGACGTGCGCGCCAGCTATCCAGCTGTAGCCGGGTCAGGGGAACGTCGTGGAAGCGGATATCGCCTTCAGTCACGTCAAAGTGGCGCTGAATCAGCGCCAGAATGGTGCTCTTGCCGGAGCCGGTCGGCCCGCAAATCCCCAGCATCTGCCCGGGCTGGAGCGTAAAGTTGACCTTTTCCAGCGAGACCTTGTTCGCCTGCGGGTAGGTAAACTCGCGCACGGCGACGCTAAGCGCACCGCGGCCTTCCGGCGTCGGCTCGCTGCCGTCGTTCACCACCGGCGCTTCCTCCAGCATGGTGCGAATGCGCGCATAGGCCGCGCTACCGCGCTCAACGATGTTAAACATCCACGCCAGCGCCAGCATTGGCCAGATCATCAGGCCGAGGTACATCACAAAGCTGGTGAGCTGACCCAGGGTCAGGCTGCCCTGGATCACCATCCAGCTGCCGCCGCCGATGGCCAGCAGGTTAGCGGTCCCGATAGCGATATAAATCGTCGGGTCAAAGCGGGCGTCGATACGCGCCACGCGCATGTTTTTCGCCCCGGTATCCGCGGCGTCGGCGGCAAACAGCGCCGACTGTCGGTCTTCGAGGCCAAAGGCTTTGATCATGCGGATGCTGGTCAGGCTCTCCTGGGTGCGGTCGTTGAGGCTGGAGAAGGCCGCCTGCGCGACGCGAAAGCGTTCGTGTAACGCATCGCCGTTACGCTTAATCGCCAGCGCCATCAGCGGCATGGGCAGCAGCGCCAGCAGAGTTAACTGCCAGCTGATTTGCGTCGACATGACAATCAGCACCGCGCAGCCCATGACCAGCGAGTCAACCAGGGTTAATACCCCCTCGCCGGCGGCGAACACCACCCGATCCACATCGTTGGTGGCGCGAGCGATCAGATCGCCGGTACGGTGGCGCAGGTAAAAGGCCGGATGCTGGCGGCTGAGCTGGCGATAGAAATCCTCGCGCAGTTCGACGGCCAGCTGATAAGAGGCGCCGAAAAGCAATACGCGCCAGACGTAGCGCAGCAGATAGACCATCACTGCAATAACGACCAGCAGGCCGATCCACATCCACACCTTTTCCGCGGTGTAATGTTGTTTTGTTACGCCGTCAACCACGATACCCACCACCTTTGGCGGCACCAGTTGCAGAATGGCAATGACGATCAGCAGAGCAATAGCGCCGAGGTAACGACGCCACTCCCGGCGGAAATACCAGCTAAGTTGGGCAAATAATCGCAAGCAGTTAAATCCTGAGTGTGTAATTCGTAGCGGCTGATGCCGTTAATCAATCGGCAAGGCAGTGGTGTATTTTATCTGTTCCATGGCAAAACTCGAAGTCACATCCGAGAGCCCCGGCACGCTGTTAACCAGGCGTTTATAAAAATCATCGTAGTTCTTCATATCCGCCACCTGGACCCGCAGCAGATAGTCATACTCCCCCGCCATACGCCAGAAACCAAGAACCTCCGCCATCTGCGTGACTTCGCTGACGAAGCGGCAATACCAGTCGCTACTGTGGTGCTGAGTCTTAATCAGCACAAACGCCGTCAGCCCAAGCCCGACCTTTTCCGCATCCAGCAGCGCGACGCGCCCACGCAGAATACCTTCATCTTCCAGCCGCTTCAGGCGCTTCCAGCAGGGCGTGGTGGTCAGATTAACGGCATCGGCCAGCGCCTGCAAAGAGAGGGTGCAGTCGGTTTGCAGTAAAGAAAGCAGCTTACGGTCAATTTTATCTAACATAGGGCACCTTGGGAGAAAAATTTACTCCATTCATTGTAATTGAAAGGCTAAATGGCAACAATTTTTCCTTCTATTTCCGCTAAGCTGGGCACAAAATGACAAACAGGAATTTGAGATGAACAGCGCCTGGGTTAAACACGCGATTAGTGAAATTAATGCCGATTATCAGCGTTCCGCCGACACGCACCTTATTCGTCTGGCGCTTCCGGGGTTCCCGGGGATCCAGCTCTACCTGAAGGATGAAAGCACCCATCCAACCGGTAGCCTGAAGCACCGCCTGGCCCGCTCGCTGTTTCTCTATGGTCTGTGCAACGGCTGGATTAAAGAAGGGACAACGATTATCGAATCCTCTTCCGGTTCGACCGCCGTCTCTGAAGCCTACTTCGCCCGTCTCTTGGGCCTGCAGTTTATCGCCGTGATGCCTTCCTGTACGGCAAAACGTAAAATTGAACAAATTGAGTTCTACGGCGGCCGCTGCCACTTCGTCGATAGCGCCTGCGAAATCTATGCCGCCTCCGAAACCCTGGCCCGCGAGCTGAACGGCCATTATATGGATCAGTTTACCTATGCCGAACGGGCGACCGACTGGCGGGGAAACAATAATATCGCCGACAGTATCTTTCGTCAGATGAACCACGAGCCGCATCCGCAGCCGTCGTATATCGTGATGAGCGCGGGCACCGGGGGCACCTCTGCCACCATCGGACGCTACATTCGTTGTCAGGGCTACGATACGCAGCTGCTGGTGGTTGACCCACAAAACTCGGTGTTTATGGACTACTGGCAGAGCCGCGACGCCAGCCTGCGCAGCCCGGTCGGCAGTAAAATTGAGGGCATCGGCCGCCCGCGCGTCGAACCGTCGTTTATTCCCGACGTGGTCGATGAGATGCTGCGGGTACCGGATGCCGCCAGCGTCGCCACCGCGCTATGGCTGGAAACGCTGCTCGGACGTAAGGTCGGCGCCTCCACCGGCACCAACATGTGGGGCGTACTGCAGCTGGCCGTGCGGATGCGCGAAGAGGGGCGCACCGGCTCTCTCGTCACGCTGCTGTGCGACAGCGGTGAACGTTATCTGGAAACCTACTACAACCCGCAGTGGGTAGCGGCCAATATTGGCGATATCTCCCCATGGCAGGCACAAATCGCCGACATGCTGCAGGCAAAATAAAAGAAGCCAGGTATCACAGGATATCTGGCTTGCTGGCAGGGTCTCTTTATTCGGGGGAATAAGGAAGATCGGGATTATCCAGCCAATGAGTCAAAAAGTGGGAGACGGCCTGATGACGGCAGTCGCCAATAACCGGTAGATGTGGGAGTTCCGCTTTCAGCTGATTCATCGCATTGCCCATAATCACGCCGCGCCCGACGCTGCCGAGCATTTCCAGGTCGTTCATGGCGTCACCGAACGCCATGCAATCCTGCATCGTCAGCCCCAGATGCTGGCTTAATACCGCCAGCGCCGCGCCTTTGTTACAGCCGCCAGGCAACACTTCAAGGCAATCCATCGCCGAAAAACAGAGATCCGCGCGGCCGCCCAGCGCTTCACTCAGTTGAAGCCTTAGCCGCCGCAAATCGTCATGATCGCCGCAGAAGCAGATTTTAGTGACCTGATGCGCCGGCATCCGCTTTGGATCGTACAGCTGATAACGAAAACCGCTAAAGACGTGCGCTTTCAGTAATTCCGGGATCGCCTGCCCGGTGTACCAGCCGCCGTCGTTAAAGAAATGCATACTTGCCGTGGTTTCCCAGGCGCTGTGCAGCACCTCTTCCGCCACATCGGGAGCCAGATCGCGGCGATACAGCTCCTCACCTTCCAGAGAGTGAATGCGCGTCCCGTTGCCGGTGATTAAAAACGCATCCAGAGAGAACTCGCCGATAACGTGGCGCATTTCCAGAGCATGACGACCGGTGGCGAAAGTCAGGGTGATGTCGCGATCGCGCAGACGTTTGAGCGTCGAAAGCGTTTTTTCTCCCAGACGATGGTCCGGCATCAGTAGCGTACCGTCCATATCGAATGCAGCCAGTCTTGCCATCTTCTGCTCCCCAAATCGTGGTGGATTTTGCTTGTGTTGCAGTATTGCCTGAGATATACGGAAGTAATAGTGAATAGATAAATTTTATTGTTCCGGGTTTCCCAATCTACGCAGGATTACACAGCGATGAGGCTATTAAACCGTCTGCATCAGTACCAGCGACTCTGGCAGCCCTCCGCCGGAGAGCCGCAGCAGGTAACCGTCGGCGAGCTGGCCGAACGCTGCTTTTGCAGCGAACGCCACATTCGAACCCTGCTGCGCCAGGCGCAAGAGTCCGGCTGGCTAAGCTGGCAGGCCAGCTCCGGTCGCGGAAAGCGCGGGCTACTCCAGTTTTATAAAGCGCCGGAAGCGCTGCGCAATGAGATGATGGAGCAGGCGCTGAATAAAGGGCAGCAGCAAAATGCCCTCGAACTGGCCCAGCTGGCGCCGGTGGAGCTTAAAGCGCTGCTTTCCCCCTTTCTCGGCGGCCAATGGCAGAACAATACGCCGACCCTGCGTATTCCTTACTACCGTCCGCTGGAGCCGCTGCGCCCGGGTTTTATGCCGGGACGCGCGGAGCAGCACCTGGCCGGGGAGATATTTTCCGGTCTGACCCGATTTGATGCGCAGAGTACCTGTCCGATAGGCGATTTAGCCCATCACTGGGAGGTGTCGCCTGACGGCCTGCGCTGGCACTTTTATATTCGTTCTACCCTGTTCTGGCACAACGGCGATCCGATTAAAACCTCACAGCTGCAGCAGCGGCTCCTGATGCTGCTGCAGCTGCCCGCGCTGCGCACGCTGTTCGCCAGTATCAGCGAGATTAGCGTCACCCACTCCCAGTGTCTGACTATCACCCTGCATCGCGCCGATTATTGGCTGCCGTTCCGCCTTGCCAGCTACTGCAGCGTGCTGGCGCATCCTGACGATCCGGCGATCGGCAGCGGACCGTTTCGCCTGAAGCGATTTACTCCGGACCTGGTGCGGCTGGAAAACCATCAGCGCTATCATCTCACTCACCCGCTGCTGCAGGCCGTGGAATACTGGATCACGCCGCAGCTGTTCGAGCAGGATCTGGGCACCAGCTGTCGTCATCCGGTACAGATAACCATTGGCGATCCTGACGAACTGACCAGACTACGTCAGGTCAGCAACAGTATTAGCCTCGGCTTTTGCTATCTGACGCTGCGCCAGAGCCCTCGTCTTAACAAAGCGCAGGCGCAAAGGCTGGTCTCGCTGATTCATCGCTCCACCCTGTTAGAAACCCTGCCGCTGGATGAGGATCTGATCGCGCCCAGCAACGAAGTATTGCCGGGCTGGTCTATTCCGCAGTGGCCTGAAAATCATGATACCCCTCTGCCCGAACGGCTTACGCTGCTCTATCACCTCCCCGTAGAGCTACACGCCATGGCGGATCGGCTTCGTCAACGGCTGGCGGAGCTGGGCTGTGAGCTGACGATTATTTTCCATGATGCGAAAAACTGGGATGGCTGCCAGCAGTTTGCACAGGCGGACCTGATGATGGGCGACCGCCTGATTGGCGAAGCGCCGGTCTATGCGCTGGAGCAGTGGCTACGCTGCGACGTGCTGTGGCCTAATTTGCTGACCGGGGCGCAATATGCGCATCTCCAGGCGACGCTGGATGCCGTTCAGGCCTTACCGGACGAACGCAGCCGTAGCGAAGCGTTGCGCAACGTCTTTAACAGTCTGATGGACGATGCCATCATGACGCCGCTGTTCAATTATAATTATCGCATCAGCGCGCCGCCGGGGGTCAACGGACTACGGCTGAACGCGCGCGGCTGGTTTGATTTCGCCAGCGCCTGGCTACCGGCCTCTGCGCCGTGACGGGGCTGGTGGTCACGTTCATCAGGCGCTACCATATGCGCCTCACTTCGATTGTCAGGAATTACCATGAAACGCGCCGTAGTTGTCTTCAGCGGAGGACAAGATTCGACGACCTGCCTGGTGCAGGCTCTGCAACAGTATGATGAAGTGCATTGCGTCACTTTTGATTATGGCCAACGTCATCGCGCGGAGATTGACGTTGCTCGCGAACTGGCGCTAAAGCTGGGGGCCGTGGCCCATAAAGTCCTTGATGTCACCCTGCTTAACGAACTGGCGGTCAGCAGCCTGACCCGCGATAGCATTCCGGTTCCGGATTATGAACCGGACGCCAGCGGCATCCCGAATACCTTCGTACCCGGGCGCAACATTCTGTTTTTAACCCTGACGGCCATTTACGCGTATCAGGTGAAGGCGGAAGCCATTATCACCGGCGTTTGCGAGACCGACTTTTCGGGCTACCCGGACTGCCGCGACGAGTTCGTGAAAGCGCTGCACCATGCCGTCAGCCTCGGTATGGCGAAAGATATTCGCTTTGAGACGCCGCTAATGTGGCTTAACAAAGCCGAAACGTGGGCCCTGGCCGATTACTGGGGCCAGCTCGACCTGGTGCGCCATGAAACCCTCACCTGCTATAACGGTATTAAAGGCGACGGCTGCGGGCAGTGCGCCGCCTGTAACCTCCGCGCCAACGGGCTGAGCCAGTATCTGGGCGATAAGGTTGGGGTGATGACGGTGATGAAGCAGAAAACCGGGCTCCAGTAACCGGTTACTTCCCGGCGGCGTGGCGGGATCGCAGGCGACTTACGATGCATAGCCCGGTCAGATACGCAGCAGCGCCTTCGGGGAAGTACTGCCACTTTCTGTGCGCTTGCTCCCGGGGACGGCGCGATGCGCCTGCCCGGGCTACCGGATCGCAGGCTGCTGAGGACGCGTAGCCCGCGCTACCGAATCGCAGACAGCTGAGGAAACGTAGCCCGGACAGGTGC
>NZ_VOJB01000078.1:136303-146083 GCF_007910085.1 Klebsiella sp. ME-303
CCGCCTCCGGGACATCCCCCTCCGGCTGGCCTGTTAGCGAGGCTCAAGCTGCTCCAGCTTCTCCCGCAGTTCGCCCTCAAGCGGCAGCGCTTTCTGCGTTTTTAGATCGATACAGACAAAAGTGATAAGCGCATCGGCGACCACTTCGCCGTTAGGGTTGAGGGTGACTACCTGGCTTAACGTCCCGCTTTTTCCGTTCAGCTGTTCGAGCTTGCTGGTGACGGTTAACACATCGCCTAGTACCGCCGGTCGGCGGTAGTTGATATTGATATTGACCACCACAAAGGCGATGTTGCGAGCGGTCATCCAGTGGAAGGCCGGGCTGCTTTCCAGGCCATCCCAACGCGCTTCTTCGAGAAACTCCAGATAACGCGCATTGTTAACGTGCTGATAGACATCCAGATGATAGCCGCGAACTTTGATTTGTGTCTGCATAGCGCAAATGCCTTATCTTTAATTGTTGTTTTGAGGTCAGAGGTCACACCACTGGCATGACCTCTTCAGTCTGGCAAATAATGACGACTGTGCAAACTTTCGCTGAAAATTTACAGCTTCAGATGTGACAGATTTCTCTCTACCAGCGAGTTGCCCATTCCGGGTACCTGCTTAAGATCGTCAACGGTTTTAAATGGCCCGTACTCTTCGCGATAGCTCACTATAGCCTGCGCTTTCTTCAGGCCGACGCCATTCAGCGCCTTAGCCAGCTCTTCCGCGCTGGCGTTATTGATACTCACCCTGGTGCCTTCACTATCCGCCGCATTTAACGCATCCGGCGCTTTTGACTGCGGCGACTGCACGCTTTCCTTTACCGGCGCCGACGCTTTGCCGGCAGAAGGCGCCGCCTGCGCTATCTGACTCCCCGCCGCGCAAACCAGTACGGCGGCAATAAGCGTTTTCATTCCTCGTTTCATGCTGTTATCTCCTTGTTTGTAGACAGCAAGGTCACGATAGCGACGAAGGGAAAAGAGTACAAAAGGCAAAATGCAGAAATGGAAAAGGCCGCGAAAGCGGCCTTTGAGAATGACATCACGTTACTTGCTTTTGCGAAGCAGCACGTAATTATTGTTGCTGATCGATAATGTCGCCGAGCTTAATTTTCGCCGCTTTACGCAGGTTGCTCATCAGCGCTTCGAAAGCGATCTGGGCGTTATTCTGGGTGATCCCCTGAATCATCGCTTTTTTCTGCTCTTCCGGCATCGTACCCGCTTTCACTTCGTCCAGCGCCAGCAGCACCACGTTGCCCTGCAGATCGGAGCCCACGCCGTAGCTTGGCTTACCCGCCTGCGGCAGCGGAAGTGCAAAGACGGACTGGCTCAGCGCTTCCTGACCGGTGCGTGACAGCGTCTGCGGCGCACCAAAGCTCAGGCCTGCGGCTTTCATCGCTTCATCGCCTTTGCCCTCTTTCAGGGCCGTCAGCAGCTTGTCGGCATCCAGCTTCGCCTGCTGTTCCGCTTTCGTGTGCTTCACAATATCGCTCACCTGCGCTTTTACATCCGCCAGCGGTTTCACCGCTTCCGGTTTATGCTCGCTGATGCGCAGAACAAACGCACGATCGCCGTCGACGGTGATGATATCGGAGTTGCTGCCCGGCGTGCCGTTCTCGCCCACCAGGCCGCCGTTGAAGATAGCTTCAGAGACCGGCTTGAAATTCAGCTCTTGCGGCAGGCTGTCGCGGCCAAACCAGCCGGTTTCAACCACTTTAAGACCGGCAACCTGGGCTGCGCCCGCCAGCGACTCGTTATCGTTGCTCGCCGCGTCGCTCACTTTCTGCTGCAGGGCATAGTACGCATCCAGGGCTTTTTCCTGCTTCACTTTCGCCGCAATATCGTCGCGAACCTCAGCCAGCGGTTTAACCTGTGCTGCCTGAACATCGTCCAGACGGGCAACCAGGAACCCAACGGAGGATTTAATTACGCCAGAAAGCTGGCCTTTTTCTTTCAGACCGGCCTCTTTCAGCTCTGGCACGGTCGCCGCATCTTCCAGCCACCCCATATCACCGCCGCTGCGGGCAGAGATAATATCGGTTGATTTTTCTTTGGCCAGCGTGGCGAAGTCAGCGCCTTTCTTCAGCTCATCAAGCACCGCCTGCGCATCCGCTTCGGTTTTGGTCTGGATGATGCTGTAGCGGTTACGCTGCGGCTGAGTGAACTGATCCTGATGCTGGTCGTACCATGACTGAATTTCTTCGTCAGAGACGTTTTCCTGCATGCTGGCAGCGTCCAGCTTGATGTAGCTGACGCGGAACTGCTCAGGCGCCATAAAACGCGCCTGGTTCTGCTGGTAGAACGCGTTGATTTCATCGTCGGTTGCGGTTTGCTTCGCCGCCAGCGCGTTTACGTCAATAGTCGCTTCACGAACGACGCGCTGTTGAGAAACCAGCGCCGCCAGCTGGTCGGATTCGCCCGGCAGCATAAAGTCGGTACCGGCTACGGCGTTGATCAGCTGCTGAGTCGTCAGCTGATTACGAAGCGCCTGCGCGTACTGATCCGTCGTCATCCCCATCTGATTAACAATACGGCTGAAGCGCTCGTTATCAAATTTGCCATCCGCCTGGAAAGCCTGGGTCTGGAAGATAGCCTGCTTCACCTGGTCGTCGCTGATGTTGAGACCCAGCTCACGGGCATACTGATCGAGCAGCGCCTCGTCAATCAGACGGTTCAGCACCTGCTGACGCATGGTCTTCATGTAATTTTCATTGGCCGCCAGTTCTGAGAACTGGTCGCCAAGCTGCTGCTGCATGCGATTACGCTCGCTGGCAACGGCATTTTCAAACTGTGCGCGACCAATCTCCTGGTCATTAACTTTTGCGGCATAGTTGTTACCACCGCCAATCAGGTAACCACTCACCCCGGTCAAAATGAACGAGACGATAATGATACCGAAAATAATCTTGAGCACGACGCTGTTGGCGGCCGTGCGTAGGTTGTCCATCATGGTGTAACAACGCTCCGCTGTAGATGACTTTAGCTCGCGCAGCATAGCATGTGATGGCCGCCGCGCGTGAGGACGTATTTTGACAAGAAAACGGGGTGATTGTCAGCCCACAAGTGCGTATAAAGTCACATTAAGTCTCATTCTGGCAAATAAAAAAGGCACATCTTACGATGCGCCCTTGTACTTCGTCACAGACCCCAGTGGGGAAGTCGATCAGTTTACCGCGTCTTTCAGCGCTTTACCTGCACGGAAACCCGGTACTTTAGCAGCAGCAATGGTAATTTCTTTGCCTGTTTGCGGATTGCGGCCGGTACGGGCAGCGCGCTCTTTAACAGCAAAAGTACCAAACCCTACCAGCGCAACGTCATCCCCAGCCTGCAGAGATTCAGTAACAGAAGCGATTAAAGCATCTAACGCACGTCCAGCTGCGGCTTTAGAAATGTCCGCACCGGCAGCAATTTTGTCAATCAGTTGAGATTTATTCACTGTTCTCTTCCTCTCTTTATAATTTATATCGCACCAGAATCCTTCGTGGCGCGACCGCGCAGCAGTTATATCAGGACTGTCATGCCCTTACAACAGAGTTGTAATTGACCCCCCTGCCAGCGATCTAAGTTAGCTACACAAAAAAAGGCTGGCAAGTACGAATTTACTTACCAGCCCTATTTTTCTTAGCGCAATTTGCGCGAAATCACTATTTTGCCGTGACGACTTCCATACCAAACGGCTCGTTCTGCAGTGCAAGTGCCAGAACTTCCTCGATTCGTTTCACCGGATGGATATCTAAATCGGCGATAACGTTATCTGGAATTTCTTCAAGGTCACGTTTGTTTTCATCAGGAATCAGAACAGTCTTAATGCCGCCGCGGTGCGCGGCCAGCAGTTTTTCCTTCAGACCACCGATTGGCAACACCTGACCACGGAGGGTAATTTCCCCGGTCATCGCCACATCGGCGCGCACCGGATTGCCCGTCAGACAGGAAACCAGTGCGGTACACATCGCGATACCTGCGCTTGGGCCATCTTTCGGCGTAGCGCCTTCCGGTACGTGCACGTGAATATCGCGTTTTTCGTAAAAGTCTGAGTTGATACCCAGCTTATCCGCACGCGAACGCACCACGGTCAGCGCAGCCTGGATGGACTCCTGCATCACCTCACCCAGTGAACCGGTATAGGTCAGCTTACCTTTACCCGGAACGCAGGCGGTTTCAATGGTCAGCAGATCGCCGCCCACTTCCGTCCACGCCAGACCCGTCACCTGACCCACGCGGTTTTCGCTATCCGCCCGGCCATAGTCATAGCGCTGCACGCCAAGGAAGTCATGCAGGTTGTCGCCGTTAATCTCGATGTGCTTCAGCGATTTATCCAGCAGCAGCTGTTTTACCGCCTTACGGCACAGTTTCGAGATTTCGCGCTCCAGACCACGCACACCCGCTTCACGCGTGTAGTAGCGGATAATGCCGATAATCGCGCTGTCATCCACCGTCAGCTCGCCTTTTTTGAGCGCGTTACGCTCAATCTGTTTTGACAGCAGGTGGCGTTTGGCGATGTTCAGCTTCTCATCCTCGGTGTAGCCGGAGAGACGGATCACTTCCATACGATCCAGCAGCGGCGCCGGAATGTTCATGGAGTTGGAGGTCGCGACAAACATCACGTCGCTGAGATCGTAATCCACTTCCAGATAGTGATCGTTAAAGGCCACGTTCTGTTCCGGATCCAACACCTCCAGCAGCGCCGAGGCCGGATCGCCGCGCATGTCCGAAGACATCTTGTCGATCTCATCCAGTAAGAACAGCGGGTTTTTAACGCCCACTTTGGCCATTTTCTGGATCAGTTTGCCCGGCATTGAGCCAATATAGGTACGACGGTGACCGCGGATTTCCGCTTCATCACGCACGCCGCCCAGCGCCATACGCACGTACTTACGTCCGGTGGCTTTGGCGATGGATTGGCCGAGAGAGGTTTTACCGACCCCCGGAGGCCCAACCAGGCACAGGATCGGCCCTTTGAGCTTGTTAACACGGCTCTGCACCGCGAGGTACTCAAGAATACGATCCTTCACGCGCTCAAGGCCGTAGTGATCGGTGTCGAGGATCTCCTGAGCCTGACGCAGGTCTTTTTTGACCTTGCTGCGGGCGTTCCACGGTACCTGCACCATCCAGTCGATGTAGCCGCGAACGACGGTCGCTTCCGCCGACATCGGGGACATCATTTTCAGCTTCTGCAGTTCCGCTTCGGTTTTCTCTTTTGCCTCTTTCGGCATTTTCGCCGCGTCGATCTTACGCTTCAGCGCTTCGTTCTCGTCCGGGGCGTCGTCCATCTCGCCGAGCTCTTTTTGAATGGCTTTCATTTGCTCATTCAGATAGTACTCGCGCTGAGATTTCTCCATCTGTTTTTTCACGCGGTTGCGAATGCGCTTCTCAACCTGCAGCAGATCGATTTCCGACTCCATCATCGCCATCAGATATTCCAGACGTTCGTTAACGTCGGACATCTCCAGCACGGACTGTTTGTCCGCCAGCTTCAGCGGCATATGCGCAGCGATGGTATCCGCCAGGCGCGCCGGATCGTCAATGCTATTCAGCGACGTCAGCACTTCCGGTGGGATTTTCTTGTTCAGCTTGATGTAGCCTTCAAACTGGCTGATGGCCGTACGAACCAGCACTTCCTGCTCGCGTTCGTCAATCGCCGGCGATTCAAGATATTCAGCCTTCGCCGAAAAATGCTCGCCGTTATCAGACAGCGCAGAGATGCGCGCGCGCTGTAAACCTTCGACCAGCACTTTGACAGTACCGTCCGGTAGCTTCAGCATTTGCAAAATAGACGCCACGGTCCCGACGGTGAAAAGATCGTTTACACCCGGCTCATCCGTCGAGGCTTCTTTCTGCGCAACCAGCATGATTTTTTTATCATGATCCATGGCTGCTTCGAGGCAACGGATAGATTTTTCCCGCCCTACAAACAGGGGTATGACCATGTGCGGATAAACCACCACATCGCGCAACGGCAATACGGGGATTTCAATGCGTTCAGAACGCTCAGGATTCATAGAGCTCTCTCTTAGTTTAAAGTCCGCCAGGTAGCCGACGACGCAACTCAACGACGCGTCGCCGTTAATATGTAAACCAGTATATGGGGATGTATTCCATACATTCAACGGCGGGAATGCAGGAAAAATAAAAGGGGAGATAAAATCCCCCCTTTTTGTTAACTGCTTGAGCAAAATGGTTAATTATTCACCAGATGCCTGCTGCGCTTCCGGTTTGCCGTAAATCAGCAGCGGCTTGCTCTGGCCATCGATAACCGAAGCGTCGATGACCACTTTTTCCACGTCTTCCATTGACGGAAGATCGTACATGGTATCGAGCAGCGCGGCTTCAACGATAGAACGCAGACCGCGAGCCCCGGTTTTACGCGCCATCGCTTTCTTAGCGATAGCGTCCAGCGCTTCGTCGCGGAATTCCAGCTCAGCGCCTTCCAGGCTGAACAGCGCCTGATACTGCTTGGTCAGGGCGTTTTTCGGCTCTTTGAGGATCTGAATCAGCGCTTCTTCGCTCAGCTCGCTCAGGGTCGCCACAACCGGCAGACGCCCGATGAACTCAGGAATCAGGCCAAACTTGATCAGATCTTCCGGCTCAACCTGAGACAGCAGCTCGCCTTCGCTGGCTTTGTCAGACTTCGCCTTGACCGTCGCGCCGAAACCAATACCTGAACCGGTTTCAACACGGTGGGAAATGACCTTATCCAGACCGGCAAAGGCGCCGCCGCAGATGAACAGGATCTTAGAGGTATCAACCTGCAGGAACTCCTGCTGCGGATGCTTACGCCCGCCCTGCGGCGGAACCGCGGCAACGGTACCTTCAATAAGCTTCAGCAGCGCCTGCTGCACGCCTTCGCCGGAAACATCGCGAGTGATCGACGGGTTATCCGATTTACGGGAAATTTTATCGATTTCATCAATGTAGACGATACCGCGCTGGGCTTTCTGTACGTCGTAGTCGCACTTCTGCAGCAGCTTCTGGATGATGTTCTCAACGTCTTCACCCACGTAGCCGGCTTCGGTCAGGGTGGTGGCATCCGCCATGGTGAAAGGCACATCCAGCAGGCGCGCGAGCGTTTCCGCCAGCAGCGTTTTACCGGAACCGGTCGGCCCGATCAGCAGAATGTTACTTTTGCCCAGCTCAACGCCGTTGCTGGTATCGCCATTGCGCAGACGTTTGTAGTGATTGTATACCGCCACCGCCAGCACTTTTTTCGCCGGCTCCTGGCCGATAACGTAATCGTCCAGATGATGGCGAATTTCGTGCGGCGTCGGCAGCGCGCTGCGCTCGCGATGCGGCGCGACTTCTTTAATTTCTTCGCGAATGATGTCGTTACATAAATCAACGCATTCGTCGCAGATATACACGGATGGCCCGGCGATTAGCTTACGCACTTCATGCTGGCTTTTGCCGCAAAAAGAGCAGTACAACAGTTTGCCCGAACCATCTTTGCGTTTATCTGTCATGAGTCCAAACCTCTTATTAAGTTCTTTGTGCCGCACACGACGACGCAAATGCCATTCTCAGGCGCAAACCGCTGTGAAGCGTTGTGCCGCCCTCTTTCAAACAAGTATAGCGGCACCCTTGCGCCTGGGGCATCAATTACGATGAGTCAAAATAGAGTCAACGAGGCCGTATTCCACTGCTTCTGAGGCAGACAGGAAGCGATCGCGCTCGGTATCGCGCTCGATCTGCTCAAGGGATTGACCCGTATGATGTGCCATCAGTTCATTCATGCGACCTTTCACTTTCAGGATTTCGCGGGCGTGGATTTCGATATCCGTCGCCTGGCCCTGGTAGCCGCCCAGCGGCTGGTGAATCATCACGCGGGAGTTCGGCAGGCAGAAACGCTTGCCTTTCGCCCCGGCGGTCAGCAGGAACGCGCCCATTGAGGCCGCCTGGCCCATACAAATGGTGCTCACGTCAGGCTTGATGAACTGCATGGTGTCATAGATAGACATCCCGGCGGTAATCACCCCGCCCGGAGAGTTAATGTACAGATAGATATCTTTTTCCGGGTTTTCCGCTTCCAGAAACAGCATCTGCGCCACGATCAGGTTAGCCATGTGGTCTTCTACCTGGCCGGTCAGAAAAATGACGCGCTCCTTGAGCAGACGGGAGTAAATATCAAATGAACGTTCGCCGCGTGAGGTCTGTTCAATGACCATCGGCACCAGGGCCATATGGGGTGCAAAGTTGTCTCGTTCGCCACTGTATGACATTTCCGTCTCCTGGATTAATTTGAAAAAAACCGCTGCACTGATTGTAACCTTACGGACGGATTATCAGCCAGAATTTCTGCCGTCGGGCAGAAGTGCATAGATGCACGCTTCATTACGGCGCATGATTATGCCAATGCAGTTACGTCTCCCGGTTATGGGGATGACGTTGCCATAATTCAAGCATAACAATCTTTTGTCGTAACGCTATCACTGAAATCGCCTTTTCGCACTCATCCTAAGGCTATCATTGCAATAAAAAAACCCGCAGCCTTTCGGCAACGGGTTTTTGCTCAAACCTTAAACCTTGGGGCGAAATTACGCCTGCTGGTTCATCAGTTCGCTGAAGGAAGTGGCTTTTTCAGACACTTTAGCTTTCGCCAGCACGGCTTCAACGGCCTGCTCTTCCAGCGCGACGTTGCGCATGTTGTCCATCAGCTCTTTGTTTTTGCTGTAGAACTCAACCACTTCTTTCGGATCTTCGTAAGCGGAAGCCATCTCTTCGATCAGGCCTTTAACGCGATCTTCGTCAGCTTTCAGCTCGTTGGTACGAATCACTTCGCCCAGCAGCAGGCCAACAACAACGCGGCGTTTAGCCTGCTCTTCGAACAGCTCACGCGGCAGCTCCAGAGCCTGTTTCTCGTTACCGCCGAAACGCTGAGCAGCCTGACGGCGCAGAACGTCGATTTCGCTGTCGATCAGCGCAGCCGGAACGTCGATATCGTTAGCTTTAACCAGACCTTCGATAGCCTGAGATTTAACGCGGTTACGCACGGCGCCTTTCAGCTCGCGCTCCATGTTTTTACGCACTTCAGCGCGCAGACCGGCTACGGAACCATCTTCAACGCCGAAACGTTTGATGAACTCTTCAGTCAGCTCTGGCAGTTCACGTTCTTCAACTTTCTTCAGGTTGATAACGAACTTAGCTGCTTTACCTTTCAGGTTTTCAGCGTGGTACTCTTCCGGGAAGGTCACGTCGATGGTGAACTCTTCGCCAGCCTTGTGACCTTTGATACCGTCTTCAAAGCCCGGGATCATACGACCCTGGCCCATCGCCAGTACGAAGTCAGAGGCTTTGCCGCCTTCGAACTCTTCGCCGTCAACGGAACCGGTGAAATCAACGGTCACGCGATCTTCTGCATCAACAGCGCCGTCTTTGTCTTTCCAGTTCGCCTGCTGCTTACGCAGAGTATCCAGCATGGTGTCAACGTCAGCATCGGTCACTTCAACAACCGGTTTTTCAACTTCGATCGCTTCCAGACCCTGCAGTTCAACTTCCGGATAAACTTCGAACTCTACCGCGTAGGTGAAGTCTTCACCCAGCTTGTATTCGCCCGGAACGTAGTTCGGCGCGCCGGCCGGATTAATTTTTTCTTTGATGATCGCGTCAACGAAGTTACGGCTCATCAGGTCACCCAGCACGTCCTGGCGAACAGATGCGCCATAACGCTGAGCAACAACATTCATCGGCACTTTGCCTTTACGGAAGCCGTCAATGCGAACTTTTTTCGCTACGTTGACCAGCTCGCTTTTGACAGCATTCTCGATGCTGTCAGCGGCGATAGTAATCGTTACACGGCGCCCAA
>NZ_VOJB01000079.1:0-93075 GCF_007910085.1 Klebsiella sp. ME-303
ATTGACCACCAAACGTATGCGATGTCAAGAAATAACTTGAGTGATTAATGAACAGAAATGACTTGTAACTGTTTGATTTTATTGAACTTAAAGGAGTGGTGCAATGTCATGAAGAGATGAAATGGTGCCGATAATAGGAGTCGAACCTACGACCTTCGCATTACGAATGCGCTGCTCTACCAACTGAGCTATATCGGCCCTGCAAGATGTGCTGACGAGCGTAAGCACGGGATAGAAGGTTAAAACTAAGTGGGTGATGCGTCAATGCCCTTGCGAATCAAACGGCTACTTTTGCATCACCCAATTAGCATTAAGCACGAATGGTATCGTCGCCGAAACCAATCCACTTATAGGTCGTCAGGGCTTCCAGGCCCATCGGGCCGCGCGCGTGCAGCTTCTGGGTGCTGACCGCCACTTCCGCACCGAGGCCAAACTGGCCGCCGTCGGTAAAGCGGGTAGAGGCGTTGACGTACACCGCCGAGGAATCCACCTCGTTGATAAAGCGGTTCGCGTTGCCCAGGGTGCGCGTCAGGATGGCGTCAGAATGCTGGGTGCCGTGCTCGCGAATATGCGCTACCGCTTCATCCTGATCGGCCACCACCTTCACGTTCAGATCCAGCGACAGATACTCATTGTCATACTGCTCCGCTTTCACCGGCTCTACGCTGGCCGGGCCGTTTTGCAGCGCGGGCAGGGAGGCCGCATCGGCGTGCAGGCTGACGCCGCTTTCCGCCATCTGCTTGCTCAGCGCGGGCAGGAAGCGTTCGGCGATATCCTGATGCACCAGCAGCGTTTCGACCGAGTTACAGGCGCTCGGGCGCTGCACTTTGGCGTTAACGATAACCTTCAGCGCTTCGGCAACGTCGGCGGAGTGGTCGATATAAATATGGCAGACGCCGATACCGCCGGTGATCACCGGGATCGTCGACTGCTCGCGGCACAGCTTATGCAAACCTGCGCCGCCGCGCGGGATCAGCATATCGATATACTTATCCATCTTCAGCATCTCGCCGACCAGCGCGCGATCCGGGCTCTCAATCGCCTGCACGGTGGCCGCCGGTAAGCCGCACTCCTGCAGCGCCTGCTGAATCACTTTCACCGTGGCGGCGTTGGTGCGCCAGGTCTCTTTACCGCCGCGCAGAATCGCCGCGTTGCCGGTTTTCAGGCACAAAGAGGCGACATCGACGG
Organism: Klebsiella sp. ME-303; assembly: GCF_007910085.1. NCBI lineage: Bacteria > Pseudomonadati > Pseudomonadota > Gammaproteobacteria > Enterobacterales > Enterobacteriaceae > Klebsiella > Klebsiella sp. ME-303. The sequence continues at coordinate 1,189 of NZ_VOJB01000079.1, forward strand.
TCACGTTCGGACGGGCTTCATAAATTACGCCCACCACGCCCAGCGGCACGCGGCGACGCTCAATGCGCAGGCCGCTGTCCAGCAGGCCGCCGTCGATTACCTGACCGACCGGGTCCGCCAGGCTGCAGACCTGACGAACATCGTTAGCAATTCCGCTCAGGCGCGCCGGGTTGAGCGCCAGGCGGTCAAGCAGCGCCTCGCTCAAACCGTTGGCGCGCGCTTCCGCCAGATCCTCAGCGTTAGCCCGCAGGATCGCGTCGGTCTGTGCTTCAAGATAGTCGGCAATCTTTTCCAGCACCCGGTTCTTTTCGCGGCTGGAAAGCTGCGCGAGTTTGTACGAGGCCGCTTTGGCAGCAATGCCCATTTGTTCCAGCATTTTCAGCTCCTTAACGGATAATCATGTCGTCACGGTGGACGGCGACCGGGCCGTATTCATAGCCCAGAATGGCATCGATCTGCTGCGAGTGCTGCCCGGCGATGCGGCGCAGCGCATCGCTGTTATAGCGGCTGACGCCGTGGGCAATATCGCGGCCTTCAAGGCTGCGAATGCGGATCACTTCACCGCGCGAGAAGTTGCCGGTGATGGTTTTAATCCCTTTCGGCAGCAGGGAGCTGCCGCGTTCGAGAATTGCCTGGGTCGCGCCGGCGTCCACGGTAATTTCGCCCGCCGGCGGCGCGCCGAAAATCCAGCGCTTACGGTTTTCCAGCGGCGATTCCTGGGCGTGGAAGCGGGTCCCGACGGAGATGCCCTCCATCACGTCGCCAATCACCCCCGGACGGCTACCGGCGGCGATGATGGTATCAATGCCCGCGCGGCAGGCGACGTCGGCGGCCTGCAGCTTGGTGCCCATACCGCCGGTACCTAAACCGGACACGCTATCGCCCGCGACGGCGCGCAGAGCGTCATCGATGCCGTAAACGTCTTTAATCAGCTCGGCCTGCGGGTTGTTGCGCGGGTCGGCGGTGAACAGGCCCTGCTGATCGGTCAGCAGCAGCAGTTTATCGGCGCCGGCGAGGATTGCCGCCAGCGCCGAAAGATTATCGTTATCGCCGACTTTAATTTCAGCGGTCGCCACGGCGTCATTTTCATTAATGACCGGCACGATATTGTTATCCAGCAGCGCGCGCAGGGTATCGCGGGCGTTGAGAAAACGCTCGCGGTCTTCCATATCGGCGCGGGTCAGCAGCATCTGGCCGACGTGAATACCATAAATAGAAAACAGCTGTTCCCACAGCTGGATAAGACGGCTCTGGCCGACCGCCGCCAGCAGCTGTTTCGACGCAATGGTCGCGGGCAGTTCCGGGTAGCCGAGGTGCTCACGTCCGGCGGCGATCGCCCCGGAGGTGACTATCACAATTCGATGACCCATCGCGTGCAGCTGCGCGCACTGGCGCACTAATTCAACGATATGGGCGCGGTTCAGGCGGCGGGATCCGCCCGTTAAAACACTGGTGCCCAGTTTTACCACCAGCGTCTGGCTATCACTCATGATTCTCTGCCGTTCAAAAAGGAGTTTCGATATCGAGTTGATGTTGTAACAGGAGTCAGCCCGCTTGCCAACACCTGGCGTGGTGGACGAACCACTTCATTGCGCGGATCGGGCATTCTGGCGGGGAAGTGTGACACATTCATGACGGAAATAATTTAATACCCTTTTTTAGAAAAAGTTCCATATTGTCATAAATTTTTAATATTAGAGCGTTAAAAAACCTGCAGTTTTTGACGGGGCTTCCGCCCGGAATTGATTAGCGCGTATAAATAAATCACCAGGACTGAATAATGAAAAAGAGCTCACTGGCATTAATGATGATGGGTCTTATTGCTTCTTCGGCTACGCAGGCGGCAGAAGTTTATAATAAAAACGGCAATAAACTGGACGTCTACGGCAAAGTCAAAGCGATGCACTATATGAGCGACTATGACAGCAAAGATGGCGACCAGACCTACGTTCGTTTCGGCATCAAAGGCGAAACGCAGATTAACGACGATCTGACCGGCTACGGCCGCTGGGAATCGGAGTTCTCCGGCAACAAAACTGAAAGCGACTCTTCGCAGAAAACGCGTCTGGCGTTCGCCGGCGTGAAAGTCAAAAACTACGGTTCATTTGACTATGGTCGTAACCTCGGCGCGCTGTACGACGTTGAAGCCTGGACCGATATGTTCCCGGAATTCGGCGGCGACTCTTCCGCGCAGACCGATAACTTTATGACCAAACGCGCCAGCGGCCTGGCAACCTACCGCAATACCGACTTCTTCGGCGTGGTGGATGGCCTGGACCTGACCCTGCAATATCAGGGTAAAAACGAAGGCCGTGAAGCCAAGAAACAGAACGGCGACGGCTTCGGTACCGCCTTAAGCTACGACTTCGGCGGCAGCGACTTCGCCGTCAGCGCGGCCTACACCAGCTCCGATCGCACGAACGATCAGAACCTGCTGGCCCGCGGCACGGGTAAAAAAGCGGAAGCCTGGGCGACCGGCCTGAAATATGACGCCAACAATATCTACCTGGCGACCATGTACTCCGAAACCCGCAAAATGACGCCAATCAGCGGCGGTTTTGCCAATAAAGCGCAGAACTTTGAAGCCGTGGCGCAGTACCAGTTCGATTTCGGCCTGCGTCCGTCCCTGGGCTACGTGCTGTCAAAAGGCAAGGATATTGAGGGAGTGGGGAGCGAAGACCTGGTCAACTACATTGACGTTGGCGTGACCTATTACTTCAACAAAAACATGAACGCCTTTGTGGATTACAAAATCAACCAGCTGAAGAGCGATAATAAGCTCGGGATCAACGATGACGATATCGTCGCTGTCGGTATGACCTACCAGTTCTAAGCCGTCGCCGGTAAAAAACAATAAAGCCGCCGTGGTGACAGGGCGGCTTTATTCTTGCTGATTAACGGTTTTTCGCCAGATGCAGATTATCGTTATTCATCGTGATCTGCGCGTTATATTCCTTCGGCAGGCGGCGCGCCTGATAAAATACCGATTGCCAGTACGGATTATCCAGCGAAGAGCGCATCACGCCCTGGCTGGTGGAGGCATGGAGGAAATTACGGTCGGTATCATAGAAGCCGACGTGCATGCCGCCTTTAATACGGAAGAAAACCAAATCTCCCGGCCGCAGCTGCCGCGGGCTCACGCGTTCTCCCATATGCAGCAGTTCGCGGGTGGTGATGCGCTCCATCGGCAGGTTGAAGCGATCTTTGAGCGTACGCCAGACAAACCCGGAGCAGTCGACCCCGCTTTGCTCCGTCCCGCCCCACTCGTAGGGCGTTCCCTCCCAGGTATGCATCTGATCGTGCAGCGCGGCGATCACCGGGATCAGATCGTCAGAACCTCCGTCGATGGTCGCGTGGCTACTCTGGGCGGCGGTTTTATGCGGTTTCGATGAGGATGAACATCCTGCCAAAAGCAAAAAAGGAACAAATAATAGCGCGTGAGAGAGTCTGGGCTTCATATCATTGTTTTTCGTCACTGAAAACGGGCCGTGATATTTTATAGCCGATTCGCTACGGCCTCAGAATGACCAAAAGCAAAATTTACGAAACCTTACGTAAATAATATAGGTCGGATACGCGGTGAACATCGGCGGTCTTTATTTTCGCCGGGAGCGCCTCATTTTCCATTAATAAATTTTTTCTCCGCGAAACAATATTTCACAAATATCCATATGTCGCGCGTCTGTTCCGCTTCAGCGCAAGGTGAAAGATCCTCATCATCCCGCCATTGCGCCGCCAGGCTGCCCTCCAGTACTTTTGTAGACTAAAAGAGAGAGTGGGGCGGGCTAATGCATCTGGATTTTCGCCAACTGCGCAACTTTGTCGCGTTAGTTGAATACGGCAGTTTTAATCGCGCGGCGGAGGCGGTGTGCCTGTCGCAGTCGGCGTTCAGCCGCAGCATTCAGGCGCTGGAGCAGAGCGTCGGCCATCCGTTATTCGATCGCCAGAGCAAGCTACCGACGCTCACCCTGCACGGGCAAAAGCTGCTGCCCTACGCCCGCCGCTTTCAGGAGCTGAACGTGGAGCTCAGCAGCCAGCTGCGCGAAGCGGACGATGCGCAAAACGGCGAGGTCGCTTTTGGCTGCGGGCCGGCCCCTGCCGCAAGGCTGATTCCGGCCGCCGTCGGCGAGTTTCATCGCCTTTTGCCGCAGGCGAGGGTGCGCTTTCAGATTGATAACTGGCTGGCGCTGCATCAGGCGCTGACCTCTCAGCTCTACCCTTTTGTGGTTGCCGACAGCTGGCAGGCCGAGCTCGACCCGCAGCTGCGCGTGCAGCCGCTCAGCCCGCAGCGCTGCTTTTTCGTCTGCCATGCCGATCATCCGCTGGCCAAACAGGGGCCGGTCTCTATCCAGGCGATGCTGCGCTACCCCTTTGCCGCCCCCTATCTGCCGCCGGGCGTGCGCAAGGTGCTGGCGACCCTCAGCCAGCAGCAGGACTTTACCCCGGCGATTCAGTGCGATCATATCTACGCGCTGCTTGCCACCCTCGCGCAGACCAGCGCAATTAGCTTTGCCAGCGAGGACGGCTTCGCGCTATGTCAGCACAGCCATCGGCTGGTTAAGCTGGAGCTCAGCGATCTGCCTGAGGAGTGGCGGCTGATGCAGACCCGGTTTGCCATTATCTCTCCGGTTCACGCGGCCCAGCCGCCGCTGGTGGAGAAGCTGATTGAGATTATCCTTCATACCGATCGTCAGCATCAGCTTCAGCTGCTGGCGCAGGAGGAGAGGGGTTAACCGGCGTTTTTCGCCTGGCCTTTGGCATCGTACTGCGGCCAGCGGTTTTCCAGTCCCTGGGCTTTCAGCGCCTGCTCGACAAACTGGCCGTCTACCCACTGGCTGACGTCAAAAGCGCTGCGGATTAGCCGCCCGGATTTAGCCTGTTCGACGCTATTGCTAAAGCTGTCGGTCAGGAACGGATCGATACGCGGCGAGGTGGTAAAGTTCAGATCCTGCGGCTGCAGCTCTTCGAGAAACAGCGCCTGCGGGATCTGGCTCTGCTGCGCCATCTCGGCGGACCAGGCGTCGCGATTGGCCGGGTCACTGATTTCAGCGGCGTTCTTCACCAACACGTTAACGATCTGCTGGGTCGCCTGCGGCCAGGCGTCTATAAACGTCTGCGTGCCGAGGAACCCGGCCTGAGTGGTGTTCTGGCGGCCGGAGTCACCGCTTTTGACGACCACATCAATCTTATCGCCGCGTAGCGCCAGCAGCGAAACGCCGCCCCACACCGCATCGACGCGACCGGCCGCCAGCGCCGCTTTGCCGGCGTTCCAGTCAAGGTTGATCGTCTGCAGGCTGCGCTCGTTGAGGCCGACGGTTTGCAGCGCCCGGTCAAAGGCCAGCTGGTCCGCCGTGCCGCGATAAACCGCCACCCGTTTGCCTTTCAGATCGGCGAGGGTTTTAATCCCGGAAGCTTTGGTCACCGCGAGGTAAGATTCCGAACCCCGGCTGCCCAGCAGCAGGCGCGTCGGCAGCCCGTTGGCCCTACCGATAATCGCCGCCAGATCGCCGAGGTAGACAAAATCCAGCTGGCGGTTGGCTAATGCTTCATTTACCGCCGGACCGGCGCCTTTGAAAAACTGCCACTGCACTTCCACGCCCTGCGGCTTAAACACCTCTTCCAGCTGATGGCGGATAAACGCCATGCCGACCGGCCCCTCAATAAAGGGTTTACTGCCCGCGCTCTGGTCCGGCACGCCGATGCGGATAGTGCGTAGCGTTTCGGCCTGGACGCTGGACGCCAGGCTGATGACCGCGACCAGCGCCAGCAAGGTGCGGTTGAATATTGCTTTCATCATAACGTGTTGCTCCCTTGAGTTTTTTCTCACCCTAAAGAGCCAACGGGCTGCGTGTTAAATGCTTTTATTCGCCAAGCTTGGGTGAAAAAAAGCTAAATCAAACGCCGCGCGCCCGGCAGGCTGAAATGCATTCGATGCATCGGGATTATTCGCCTTACGCAATGGCGGCGAAGGAGAAGTCACGTTTTGATAGCGGCATAACTTGCCGAAAAGTGGGCCGATATGTCGCAGATGATCTTAAGAACCGATGCCCCAGGCAGGCCGGGCTTCAGGCTTAACGGCTGGCCGTGGCTGCTGCCTGCGTTACTGCTGCTGCTGTGGTACATCGCCGCCCGCGAACGATGGATGCCGGAGCAAATTTTGCCCGCGCCGTCGGTGGTTGCCGATACCGCGCTATCGCTGCTGAGCGGGGATCTGCTGGCGCAATGGGGATTCAGCCTTCAGCATCTGGCGCTTGGCCTGCTGCTGGGCGCTATCGCTGGTACGCTGCTCGGCGCGCTGTTCGGCCTGGTGCCGGCCGCCGCGCAGCGGGTGGAACCGCTATTCTACGCGCTGGCGCAAATCCCGACGCTCGGCTGGATCCCGCTGTTTATGGTGCTGTTCGGGATTGATAACGGCCTCAAGCTGGCGGTTATCATCAAAACCACCGTAGTGCCGATGACCATTAACACGCAGCAGGCGGTGGCCGGCGTGCCGCAGGCCCTGAGCGAAGCCGCAAAGGTGATGAACTTTTCCCGCTGGCAGCGGCTGCGCTGGCTGGTGATCCCCGCAAGCCTGCCGGGCTGGTTTACCGGCCTGCGTCTGGCGCTATCGCAGGCCTGGGTGTCGCTTATCGTCGTCGAACTGCTGGCCTCTTCAGAAGGCATTGGCTACCTGATGGTCTGGGGTCGCCAGCTGTTTCAGCTGGATATCGTCTTCGTCACCATTGCGGTCGTGGGGCTGAGCGGCATGCTGATGGAGTGGGCGGCGAACCGCGCCTGTACCCGTCTGGTGTTCTGGCCGCAGCCTGCCGCCGGACGCCTGGCGTGGAAACCGCAGGCCAGCTGGCGGGCGCTGCAGCTGCCGCTGGTCCTGCTGGCGCTGTGGCAGCTGGCAAGCTCGTGGGGCTGGATCGATGGCGCGCTGTTCTCTTCGCCGCTGGCGGTGGCGACGCGTTTTATTCAGGGCGCCCTGAGCGGGGAGCTGACCGCGGCGATGCTGGCAAGCCTCGGGCGAGCCTTTGTCGGCGGCGCGCTGGGGATTGCGGGGGGCCTGCTCTGCGGACTGCTGCTGGCGCTGCGCCCGCGCGCCGGGCAAATCTTCACGCCCACGCTCAACGTGCTGCGCCATATCGCCCTGTTTGCCTGGCTGCCGCTGCTGACCGCATGGGTGGGCAACGATAACGGCGGCAAAATCGTTTTTATCGCGCTGGCGTCGTTCTTTCCGATGTTCTTCAGCACCCTGCAGGCCGTGCTTCAGCGTAACCCGCAGCTCGACGAAGTCGCCAGGGTACTGCGCCTGGGCGAGTTAGCGCGCCTGCGCAGGGTTATTCTTCCCGGCGCGGCGCCGGGGATCTTCGCCGGTCTGCGGCTGGCGCTGATTTACGCCTGGCTTGGCAATATCGGCGCGGAATATTTCATGTCCTCCGGCGTCGGCATCGGCAGCCTGATGATCAATGCCCAGCAGCTGCTGGATATGCCCACCATTCTCTGCGGCATGGTGCTGGTCGGTATCACCGGCGCGGCGCTGGATAAAGCCGGACGTTTACTGGAAATGCGCGCCACCCGCTGGCGTCAACAGGAGCAGCTATGACCTCTTCTTCAACCCTGGTCTCTTTTCGCCACGTGCGTAAATCCTGGCAACAGGTGACGGCGCTACAGAATTTCAGCCTGGATATCGCCGCCGGTGAACTGGTGGCGCTGGTGGGCAGCAGCGGCTGCGGTAAATCGACGCTGCTGCGGATGCTGGTAGGCCTTGAATCAGCGACCCAGGGCGATATTTGCATTAACGGCGAGCCGGTCACCGGCGTGGGCAAAGAGCGCGGCATTGTGTTTCAGGAGCCGCGCCTGTTTCCCTGGCTTAACGTGCTCGACAACGTGATGCTCGGCCTGGCGGATGAAAAGCTCAGCCGGGCGGCGAAGCGCCAGCGGGCGCTGGAAATGCTGGAGCGCGTGCAGCTCAGCGAATTCGTCAACGCGCTGCCCGCGCAGCTCTCCGGCGGCATGGCCCAGCGGGTGGCCATTGCCCGCGGCCTGGTGGCCCGTCCGCAGATCCTGATGCTCGACGAGCCTTTCGGCGCGCTGGATGCCCTGACGCGCCACACCCTGCAGCAGGAACTTTTACAGATCCACCAGCGCGCGGGAACCACCACGCTGCTGGTGACGCACGATGTGGAAGAAGCCGTCGCCCTGGCCGATCGCGTCGTCGTGCTTTCGCCGCGTCCGGGGCGGATACGGGAAGTGGTAAACCTGGCGCTGCCCCATCCGCGCCAGCGCGATGATGCCGCGTTTACCGCCGCCTGCCGCCAGATTCGCAACCTGATTACTTCTGCCTGATTCTATTATTTAAGGAGCAACATATGGGACATCCTTCCGTCTACCCGACCGGCGCCACCCTCTACGATCCGCAGCGCGCCTGGAGCGGCTATACCCTTTTCCAGGCCACCGAACACGGCGCGGTGCTGGTGGACATGAACGGCCGCGTGGTGCGCGAATGGCCTGAACTGCACGGGTTTCCCAATAAAATCCTGCCCGGCGGCGCAATCCTTGGCCACAGCGGCGAGCGCGACCCGCGCTACGGCATGCAGGATATGCTCGATCTGATCCAGGTGGACTGGGAAGGCAACGTCACCTGGAAATTCGACCGCTACGAGCAGGTGAGCGATCCCGGCAACGCCACGCGCTGGATGGCGCGCGCGCATCATGACTATCAGCGGGCGGGCAACCCGGTGGGCTATTACGCGCCGGGGCTGGAGCCGCAGGTGGATGGCGGCAATACCCTGATCCTCGCCCACACCAATCTGGTGAATGAAGCGATCTCCGACAAGCTGCTGCTGGACGACACCATTATCGAAGTCGACTGGCAGGGTAACGTGGTGTGGGAGTGGCGCTGCAGCGACCATTTTCACGAGCTGGGCTTCGACGATGCGGCGCGCACCGCGCTCTACAACAACCCGAATATGCGCGCCAGCGGCGGCGGAATGGGCGACTGGATGCATATCAACTCGATGTCGGCGCTGGGGCCGAATAAGTGGTACGACGCCGGCGATACGCGTTTTCATCCCGACAACATTATCTGGGACGCCCGCGAATCCAACATTATTGCCATTATCGACAAACAGAGCGGCAAGATCGTCTGGCAGCTGGGCCCGGACTACAGCAAACCGGAGCTGAAGCACATCGGCTGGATCATCGGCCAGCACCATGCGCATATGATCCCGCAGGGGCTGCCGGGCGCGGGTAATATCCTGATTTTCGATAACGGCGGCTGGGCCGGATACGGCGCGCCGAATCCGGCGTCGGCGGACGGGGTGAAAAACGCCTGGCGCGATTATTCACGGATCCTGGAGATCAACCCGCTGACCCTCGATATCGAATGGCGCTACTCGCCCTATGAAGCGGATCTGCCGCAGCCAACCGATTCGTACCGCTTTTACAGCCCCTACATCAGCAATATGCAGCGCCTGGAAAACGGCAATACCCTGATTAACGAAGGATCGAACGGGCGCATTTTCGAAGTGACCCGCGACCACGAGATCGTCTGGGAGTATATTTCGCCGTTCTGGGGCAAGACCCTGAACAACAATATGGTCTATCGCGCCTACCGCATTCCCTACGGCTGGATCCCGCAGCTGGCGCAGCCGCAGGAGACGCCGATTGCGGCGGTCGATGTACGAACCCTGCGCCAGCCCGGCGCGGCGGCGGCCGGTCCGGCGCAGAGCGTGGTGCGGGTGGCGGGCGTACAGCCGTACAGTAAAAGCGCCGATGCGCTGTGCGTGGCAACCGATAACGATACCCTGCGCCGCAGTCCGAAGCTGTTCCGCGTCGCGGAAAGCGCGTTCACGCCGATAAGCGCGGCGAGCGAGCTGGAGAGCGAACGGCCGGTTCTGCTGTTCGTCGGCGCGGAACGCTGCGTGCACTGCCGCAAGCTCTGGCAGCTGCTGGCGCATGAAAAGCTCAGCCCGCGGCTTGCTCAGCTGGATACGCGCTATCTGGATGCCGACCGGCATCAGGATCTGGCGAGCGACCTCGGCGTGCGCGGCCTGCCGACGCTGCTGCTGATTAAACCGGGGCAGCCAGCATCGCGCGCACCTGCGCAGCTCTTGGTGGACACGCTGCTCGACTGGCTGCATCGCGCAGCCGGGTAATCCGCGACTACGGCGGGCTGGCGCGTGCCGGTTCGCCGTTTATCTGGCGGATAAACGCCATCGGCGAATAGCCCATCGCTTTGCGGAACATCGCGGTAAAGGCGGCCGGATACTCATAGCCCAGACTGAGCGCGACTTCGGTAACCGAACGCCCCTCGCGCAGCGCCGTCATGGCGTACATCAGGCATGCCTGCTGGCGCCAGTCGCAAAACGCCATCCCGGTCTCCCGGCGAAACAGACGATTAAACGTGCGTACGCTTTTACTCAGTTTTTGCGCCCACTGCTGCGGCGTACTGCGGATGCTCGGCTGGCGCTGAAAATCGCCGCATAGCGCCGCGAGGTGGCTGTTCTGCGGAAGCGGCGTAAACATCGGCAGCGGCGCGGCGGCGCGCAGTTCATGGAGCAGCAGCGCAATCAGGACGGCATCGCGCCCGCTCTCGTCGTACAGCAGCGGTAGCTGACAGGCGGCCAGCAGCAGCTGATGGGTCAGCGGAGAAACCTGTAAGACTTCGCAGCGTTCGCTTTCCCGCGGGGCGTCCCGCGCGTCAATATACAGGCTGTGGGTGCTGACGCCGGGCATCCAGACGCGATGCGGTTTCGTCGCCGGGATCCAGACCCCGCTGAACGGCGGCACCAGCCACTGGCCGTCGTCCGTTTCGACCTTCATTAATCCGTGCATGGCGTACAGAAACTGCGCCCGGCGGTGGCTATGTCGCTCCAGAAGCGTGTTGGGCGGATAGTCGCTGCCCAGCGCCAGCACCCGGCGAGGAAGATGGTCGACGTCATTAATCGCAACGTTGCGCATGAAGATAGCCCTGGCTGAAATTCGTAATAGATTGGCTTTAAAGCGTAAGCCGGCCACGGTGTTATTCTATATCGTTACCTCCTTTTGTGGAGGAGTGCGAATGAGCGACTGGCTTTTTCTGTGCGGCATACTTTCCGGCGTGACCACCTGGCTCTTTGGCTTCGGCGGCGGTTTCGTCACCGTCCCGCTGCTCTATTTCCTGGTGACCGGCGCGTGGGGCGCGCAAAGCGTCGTCGGGCAACAGGCGATGCACATCGCCGTCGCCACCTCGGCGCTGGTCATGCTTTGCTCCGCGCTGCTGGCGAGCTGGCGACACGCGCGTACCGGTACCCTCCTCTGGCGCCGCTTATGGGCCATGCTCACCGGCATTGCCGTTGGCGGAACGGCGGGCGCGCTGCTGGCGCTTGAGACGAGCGGGGCGTGGATCCGCTGGCTGTTCGTTATCTATCTGCTGGCAACCGTTGCCGATTGCTACCTTCGCGCCGGATTTATGACCCCGCCATCCCACCGGGTGATACCGACGGTGCCCCATGAGCTAACGGTAGGGGGGATCATTGGCCTGATCGCCTCTTTTCTCGGCGTGGGTGGAAGCGTGATGACCGTCCCTCTGATGCGCCGTCGCGGCGTGCTGATGGCTGAAGCTGCAGGGATGGCCAACGTATTGACGTTGCCGCTGGCGGCAACGGCGACGCTAACCTGGCTGTTGATGGCCTGGCTGTCGCCGGTGGCGTTACCGAATGGGTTTGTCGGCAATATCTGGCTGTCGGCGGCGGCGCAGCTGGTGGCGGGAAGCTGGCTGGGGTTAAAAATCGCCTCCCGCTGGCTGGCGCGTTTACCGGACCGCTGGCATGTGCGAATTTATCCGCTATTGCTGATTGCCGTACTGCTGGTGATGAGCGTGTGGGGATAATGAGGGACGCGGCGCTGCGCATCCATCCGAGCGTTTTGCCCGGGTCATTCTGCTGTCATTTTTCTTGCGCATGCTCTCGCGAGACGCCGTGGCCGATAAAGGAAAATAAACGATGGGTAAAACGCTGACCATTTTCGATCTGGATAATACGTTAATTAAGGGCGACAGCAGTACGCTGTGGAGCCGCTTTATGGTGCGCGAAGGCTGGGTAAACGATCCCGATTACCTGGCGCGGGAAGCGATGCTGATGGACGACTATGACCGCGGCGAAATGAATATCGCCGATTATGTGGCTCTGATTCAGGCGCCGCTGATTGGCGTCGCAAAGCGGGACGTGGACGCGCTGCTGGCGCGCTGCGTGCGCGATGAAATTATGCCGCGCGTGTATCCCCAGGCGTGGGATCTGATTCGGACTTTACAGGCTAAAGGCGAGCAGATGCTGGTGATCTCGGCCTCGGTCAGCCTGCTGGTGCAGGCGGTGGCGGCGCAGCTGGGTATCGAACAGGCGCTGGGGATTGACGTTGAGATGGCCGACGGCGGCTATAGCGGCGTGATTGCCGGTACGCCGAGCTATCAGCAGGGGAAGGTGGTGCGCCTGGCGCAGTGGCAACAGGCGCATCCTGAATACTCGGGGGAGGTGACCTTCTACACCGACTCGATCAACGACCTGCCGCTGTGCCTGCATGCCGATCGCGTACGGCTGGTCAATCCGTGCCCGCAGCTGGCGGCGGCGAACGCGCAGCACCAGTGGCCGGTGCTGGCGTGGCGGCTGTGATTTTTCCCCCGGGTCGCGGCGTAAACGCCTTACCCGGGCTACTTTTTCGTGCCGTTTGGGTAGCCCGGACAGGTGCGCAGCACCGCCTCCGGGAAAAAACTAATCAGCTTTAAACAGCGGCACCACGCTGCCGCCGATATAGCGGCGGCGCAGCCAGGCGGACAGCGTATCCATCGCCATCACCACCGCCACCAGCAGCAGGGTAATAAACATCACTACGTCCCAGTTCCACAGACGCATATTTTCCGCATAAATCAGGCCAATGCCTCCCGCGCCGACAAAGCCGAGCACCGCGGCGGAACGGGTATTCGATTCAATCTGATACAGGCTCAGCGCCAGGAACGTCGGGAAAGACTGGGTAAAAATGCTGAAACGGTGCTTCTGCAAACCGTTCGCCCCCACCGCCGTCAGGCCGCGTCCCGGCGAGCGGTCAACCGCCTCGTGTCCCTCTGCGTACAGTCGGCCCAGCAGCCCGGTATCCTGCATAATTATCGCCAGCACCCCGGCCAGCGGCCCGAGCCCCACGGCGCGGACAAAAATCAGCCCCCAGATAGCCATATCGATACCGCGCAGCACGTCGAACAACCGGCGCATCAGCAGGGCGATCGTTCCCGGAATCACGCCGCGCATAATATTCCGCGCCGCCAGAAACGAGAGCAGCAGGGCGATGACCGTCGCGGTAAGCGTCCCGGCGAAAACAATCGCCAGGGTAATGGCGATTTGCGTGAAGTAATAGCGAAACGGCCAGTTGAAAAAGTCGTGCCAGACGAACATCCGTAGCAGATAGCGGCTGATTTGCTGCAGCCCCGTGGCGAGCTGCTCGCCGCTGATGCCGAACTGCATAAAGAACCAGACATAGTAGAGGGCGCTGGCCAGCGTCAGCAGGCCGACGTAGCGCAGATAGCGCCCCTGGGCCTGGTATAAATGCCGATGCTGGCGACGGCTGGCGGCGATATCCGGTTGATTTTGCCACTGACTCATTTTTTCCCCTCCAGAACCCACTGCCGCAGGCGGCCGGATAGCATATCCAGCAGCGATACCACGATAATAATCAACAGCAGCGTGATGCTGACCTGATCGTACCGGTCCAGTTTGATATTGGTCATCAGCTCCTGGCCGATGCCGCCCGCGCCCACCAGCCCGAGGATCGTTGAGGAGCGGAAGTTAATTTCGAGGCGCATAAAGCCGTAGGAGAGAAAGATGGGTTTCACCTGCGGCCACAGGGCAAAGCGGATACGCTGCAGATGCGACGCGCCGCAGGCGGCCAGGCCGCGTACCGGTTTATCCTGGGCGCTCTCTACCGCTTCATAGTACAGCTTGGTCAGGCTACCGATGGTGTGGAGCATTAATGCCAGAAAGCCGGGGATCGCCCCGATACCAAAAGCCATCACGAAGATCACCGCCCACGCCAGCTCCGGCATGGTGCGCAGAAAAGCCACCAGCACGCGGACGGCAAAACGCAGTGGGGCAGGGGACCAGGCGTTGTTGGCCGCAACGAACGCCAGCAGGGTGGCAATCGCCACCGCCACCAGCGTGGACGCCAGCGCCAGCTGCAGCGTTTCCCAGATAAGCGGCAGCTGAATGGGCAGACGATAGCCCCAGTAAGCCAGAGAGCCTTTAGTGTGCGAATCGGCAAACAGGTCGGCGACGTGCAGCGTCGGCAGCGTCTCAAACATGTAATCGAGAAAATTGGGCAGCGAGTACCAGATAGTAAAGAGATTAAACTCGGCCATACTGCCGGCGGCAAAATAGAGCGCCAGCAGCAGCAGGGACCAGCTAAAGGTGTCGCGCTTTTGCCGCGAGCGGACCTGCTGGTAATAGCGTTCGAATTCGGTATGGGTATTATTCATGCGTCGCTGTGTCTTCAACGAGTCGCCGCCGCCCGCGAGACTGGCCGGGCGACGGCGTCAGGGCGGGATTAACGCGCGGTAACCAGTTCGCGTTTCATATCAATGATCTGCTGGAAATCGGCTACGCTGCCCGGGCCGATATGCTGCGTGCCGCCCATCGCTTTGATAAAGCAGGCGTGATCGTCGGTATCCAGCTTTTTAATCGCGGTGACGACTTTAGCCTTAAAGTCGGCAGGCAGGGAATTGCTGACCAGGATTGGGCCGTTCGGGATCAGCGGCGATTGCCAAATAATGCGGATTTGCTTCATCAAATCCGGGTGATCCATGCGAATCAGTCGGTTGAAGGCGCCGACGCTGTAGCCGCTATTATAATCACCCACCATCGAGGTCCAGGTCACCGCGCCGGCAAACTGACCGTTCAGCACGCCCAGAATATCCTGCTCGTGGCCGCCGGAGAAGGTCACGCTGGAGAAGAAGTTATTATATTTATTATCCGAGGTGCCGCCGAACTGCTGTTTAAAGGCGTGGTTGGGAATTAAAAAGCCGGAAGTGGAGTCCGGATCGGCGAAGCCAAACGCTTTGCCTTTCAGATCTTCTAACTTTTTATACGGACTGTCGGCTTTGACAATCACCACCGAGTGATAGCCGCGGGACTGATCTTTATCATCTACGGCAATCCCGACAATATCGACGGCTTTAGGGTTGTTAATATAAACGGAAGCGTATGATGACGGCGACATACTTAAGACCACGTCAACTTTTCCGCCCAGCAATCCCTGAATCACGCCGGAATAGTCGGAAGAGTTACGTAATTTTGTATCGACCTTCAGCTCCTTATCAAGGAACTGTTTAACGCACTGGTTATCACCAATTTGTTGGGTTGCGTTCTGACCGCCAAGGATGCCCAGATTTAATTCCTTCGGCTGTTCAGCAGCGCTTGCCTGCCACGCCATCATAATGCCTGCAACCGCTGCGGATAAACGAACTGCGCCAGTGATGTACTTTTTCATTATTTTGCCCGTGTGAGTGAAATTTAATGCAATTGGCTAATTTCATCGCCGTACAGCCGATGCAGAATATCCTGATTCAGCTGCGTGGGATGATCGTCAAAAATAATCTTGCCCTTGGCTACGCCGATGACCCGCGTGCAATATTCACGCACCAGCTCCACCGAATGCAGGTTTACCATCACGCTGATACCCTGTTCGCTAATTTCGCGCAGGACATTCATAATCCGCTGCGTATTTTTCGGGTCGAGGGAAGCGACCGGTTCATCGGCCAGCAAAATACCCGGGTTTTGCATCAGCGCCCGGCAAATCGCCACGCGCTGCATCTGGCCGCCGGAGAGGTTTTCCGCCCGCTGTAGCGCATGCGGCAGCATATTCATCCATTCCAGCAGGGAGATGGCGCGGGCGCGGTCCGCGTCGGGGAAAACTTTGAATAATGATTTCAGGGTGGAGGTCTGGCTCAGGCGACCCAGCAGCACGTTGGTCAAAACGTCGAGACGCGGGACCAGGCAGAAATCCTGAAAGATCATGCCGCACTGGCTGCGCCAGGCGTTTAGCGCGCGGCCCGACAGCTTTGATACGTCCTGCGGCGTACCCACTTCCGGATAGCTGAGGATCTCGCCGCCGCTGGCGCTGTGGGTACCGTTCAGTACGTGCAGAAGCGTTGACTTTCCGGCGCCGGAGCGGCCAATGACGCCAACCAGCTCGCCCGCATGAAGATCGAAACTGATGCCGTCCAGTACGGTTTGCTGCGCGCTGTAGGATTTGCTCAGGTTGCGTACGCTCAGGACCTTACGCTGCCGGTCGATAAAGGGCGGCGTAAACGGTTGATAATCGGTTTCTGCCACCGCAGCCAGGGAACTGTTCATAAATGCGTCCAGGTTCGTCAGTAAACTGGGCACTATTAATGGTGTTTTATATGACTGCCGGATGACAGTAAGGCGAACAAATAGTGAACGGATGCGAAAGCTGGCCTATTTGTTGGAAAAAAAATTCATCATGGATCACACTTTTGCATTAGCAATCGGGCATCTGAGAATACTCTGCCTACCTTTAATACGCGATAGCGCATGAGATTAATAATGATACGTATTTCATCTGATAAAGATGACGCGTTTTATGCGACATTAGCCGGGTAATGCTATCGCCGCGGGTACAACGGGACGACTCTGGACGTTCGTGCAATTCTTATATCTGAGTCGGTTTAACCGAGTAGATAATCTTCAGGTACTGGATTACGATTCGCGGCGGAAAATTTTTAGTCGGCGACTATCCCTTTTGTGCGGCGTGTAATTCCATTATTTACGCTAATTAATGAAATTAACCACTGATTTTGTGTTGTTTATTGGTTTTATATTCTTATTTTTTGAATTTGTTCGGTTTTTTCGCTTTTTTAAATAAAAGTGCGATTAAGAATAGTCTTAACAACTAATGGCTAAGATCCTGGAACATATAATATTCACTTAAGAATCTACGCATATCCCACCAATAACCGTATGAAAACCAATGGTTTTTGTGTTTAACTCAATATCCTTATTTTTATTCTTCTGACTTAAATTGACCTGGTCGGTAATTAGCCCTTTGCGCACTTATTGACACACATGGAGAAAAATCCTAAATTTGGTAACACAAGAAACAAGCAAGTCATTTAGTGCTCTTTATCTCTAGCAATACTATTTTGAATTTTGATTGAATATATTAAAGAGGGAATTTGCTGACTTAGACTTTGCAGGCCTGGGCTATCAGCAGTGTTGCGATACGTTCAAGATTTCCAGGACTATGGGGTTTAACTTTATATGGATTATAAATATTCTTTGGACCAGTGCATCTGGCCAGCGCATGACAGCTATTTTTTAAAAGGACTCGCTGAGCTAATTATTGATATTGATGACCTGATTTACCTGTCGCTTGAAAAGGTACGCCGGGAGTTTGTATTTATTAATCTTAGCGCCAGTTCGCTGAACTATTTTATCCGCCGCGATAGCGAGTGGCTGGCTGAAATGAAAGGCAAGCAAATTGTATTAATTGCCGCGAGGCGCTCGGAAGCGCTGGCCAACTACTGGTATTACAATGGTGCTATTCGTGGCGTGGTCTATGTGGACTTAGCCAAGGATATTCGTCAGGAGCTGGCATACGTTATCAACGGCCGTTTTCTACGTAAAGATATAAAGAAAGACAAAATTACCAACAGGGAAATGCAAATAATTCGGATGACGGCACAGGGAATGCACCCGAAATCTATTGCCAAGATTGAAAATTGTAGTGTGAAAACGGTTTATACCCATCGACGAAATGCCGAGGCCAAACTGTATTCAAAGATATATAAGTTAGCGCTGTAATTAGTAATAAACGTTGTTTTTAAAATTGTGCACCGGGTCGTAACACCCAAAATAATTTGCGTCGCAGATAATAATGATGCGGCCTGAACTATGGCGGGAATGCACACAGACGTGGGACATCAGGTCCCTTAATAAACTCAGGATGAAAAAGCTATGAAAAAAAAGGTTCTTGCAATTGCTCTGGTAACCGCGTTTGCCGGTATGGGTGTCGCTCAGGCAGCTGACGTTACTGCTCAGGCAGTCGCTACCTGGTCCGCAACCGCCAAAAAAGACACTACCAGCAAGCTGGTGGTGACTCCGCTGGGCAGCCTGGCTTTCCAGTATGCCGAAGGGATTAAAGGCTTTAACTCACAGAAAGGCCTGTTTGATGTGGCTATCGAAGGCGATGCCACCGCGACCGCATTCAAACTGACCTCTCGTCTGATCACCAACACCCTGACTCAGCTGGATACCTCTGGTTCCACCCTGAGCGTGGGCGTTGACTACAACGGCGCTGCGGTCGAAAAAACGGCTGACACCACCATGATCGACACCGCGGCGGGCATCCTGGGCGGCAACCTCAGCGCGCTGTCTAACGGCTATAACGTCGCCGGTCGCACCACCGCTCAGGACGGCTTCACGTTCTCCATCATCAGCGGCACCACCGATGGCACCACTGCCGTTACTGACTACAGCGCTCTGCCGGAAGGTATCTGGAGCGGCGACGTCAGCGTACAGTTCGACGCGACCTGGACCAGCTGATCCTCTCGTAGCACCAGGCAGGGGGGCTCCCCCTGCCTTATTTCACGGATTGAATTCATATGAAAAAACACATTCTGGCCATCGGCCTGTTGCTCAGCACAATGACGCCAGCCCTGGCGCTGGATGTGGGCGATATCTCTTCATTTATGAACAGCGGCAGCAGCACGCTGAGCAAAGAGATCAAGAACACGACCGACAGCGGTCGCTTAATTAACATCCATATGGAACGCCTCTCTTCGCCGCTGGACGGTGGCAAGGTGATCCCGATGGATAAGCAGGACGAGATTTTACTGACCCCCGCCAGTCTGCTGCTGCCCGCGAAGGCCAGCGACGTGATCCGCTTTTTCTACAAAGGCCCGGCGGACGATAAAGAACGCTATTACCGCATTGTCTGGTTCGATCAGGCGCTCAGCGATGCCCAGCGCAATGGCTCGACCCGCAGCGCGGTAGCGACGGCCTCGGCGCGGATCGGCACCATCCTGGTGGTCGCGCCAAGAAAAGCCAATTTCCGCTATCAGTACGCCAACGGCACGCTGGTCAATACCGGTAACGCGACGTTGCGCATTCTTGCCTACGGCCCGTGTCTGAAGCCGGCTGACGGTAAAGAGTGCAAGGAAAATTATTTCCTGATGCCGGGAAAAGAACGGCGCTTCACGCGCGTGAATGTGGCGGATAAAAAAGGACGGGTCGCGCTCTGGCAGGGCGAGCAGTTTGTTCCCGTGAAATAGACATTTCTTCTGACGGATCAACATTATGGCTCTACCAGGGAACGCTCCAGGATTAAAAACACTCCTTGCCTCCGGCATGGTCATTTTGCTGGTTCCGTTTAGCGTCACTGCCGCCACCGACAAAGTACAGCAAATCGGCGGCGTGATTATCCCTCAGGCCTTCAGCCAGGCGCTGCAGGACGGAATGAGCATCCCACTGTTTATTCATCTTGAAGGCAGCACCGGTACCCAGGACGATCAGCGGATCGGCAATGCCTTTATCTGGCTGGATAATGGCGTTCTGCGCGTTCGGCAAATTCAGCTGGAAGAAAACGATAATAACGCCACCGTCAGCGAGCAGACCCGCAAACAGCTGACCGCGCTGGCCAATGAAGCTTTCAGCAAAGATCTTAACATTAGCCTGACGGATGACGCCCGGCTACAGCTCAGCCTGCGCCAGCTGCTCCTGCAGCTGGTGGTAAAAAAAGAGGCGCTGGGTACGGTGCTGCGCTCGCGCAGCGAAGATATCGGTCAGTCCAGCGTCAACACCCTTAGCAGCACCCTGAACTATAACCTCGGGGTCTATAACAACCAGATGCGCAACGGCGGCAATAACACCTCCAGCTATCTGTCGCTGAACAACGTCACCGCGCTGCGCGAGCACCACGTGGTGCTGGACGGCTCGCTTTACGGTATTGGCTCCGGCAATCAGGACAGCGACGTCTATAAAGCGATGTATGAACGCGACTTTGCCGGTCACCGCTTTGCGGGCGGGATGCTGGATACCTGGAATTTACAGTCCCTTGGCCCGATGACCGCCGTTTCGGCAGGGAAGATCTACGGCGCTTCCTGGGGCAACCAGGCCAGTTCGACGGTGTTCGATAACACCCAGTCGGCCACCCCGGTGGTCGCCTTTTTACCCGCCGCCGGGGAAGTCCATCTGACCCGCGACGGACGCCTGATGAGCGTGCAGAACTTTGCCATGGGTAACCATGAAGTCGACACCCGCGGCCTGCCGTACGGGATTTATGATGTCGATGTTGAAGTGATTGTGAACGGCCGGGTGGTCAGCAAACGCACCCAGCGGGTCAATAAATTGTTCAGCCGCGGACGCGGCGCCGGCGCGCCGCTGGCCTGGCAATTCTGGGGCGGCAGCTTCCATATGGATCGCTGGTCCGAAAGCGGTAAAAAAACGCTTCCGGCAAAAGATAGCTGGCTGGCGGGGGCCTCGGCCTCCGGGTCGTTCAGTACCTTAAGCTGGGCGGCCACCGGCTACGGCTATGATAACAACGCCGTCGCCGAGACGCGCCTGACCCTGCCGATCACCGAGTCCATTAACGTGAACCTGCAGAATATGCTGGCCAGCGACAGCTCCTGGAGCAGCATCGGCAGCATCAGCGCCACTCTGCCCGGCGGCTTTAGTTCGGTGTGGGTCAACCAGGAAAAAACGCAGATTGGCGACCGGATACGGCGCAGTAATGCCGACAACCGGGCCATCGGCGGCACGCTGAACCTCAATTCACTCTGGTCAAAGCTGGGTACCTTCAGCGTCAGCTATAACGACGACCGCCGCTATAACAGCCATTACTACACGGCGGATTACTACCAGACGCTTTACACCGGCTCATGGGGATCGCTGGGCCTGCGCGCGGGCGTACAGCGCTTTAATAACGGCGACAGCAGCGCCAGCACCGGGAAATATATTGCGCTCGATTTCTCGCTGCCGCTCGGCAACTGGTTCAGCGCCGGGATGACGCACCAGAACGGTTACACCATGGCCAACCTGTCGGCGCGTAAACAGTTTGATGAAGGCAGTATTCGCACCATCGGCGCGAACGTTTCGCGCGCCATTTCCGGCGATACCGGCGATGACAAAACCCTCAGCGGCGGCGCGTATGCTCAGTTTGATACCCGCTACTCCACCGGTACGCTGAATGTGAACAGCGGCGTTGATGGCTATGTGAACACCAACCTGACCGCCAACGGCAGCGTGGGCTGGCAGGGGAAAAATATCGCCGCCAGCGGCCGCACCGACGGCAACGCCGGGGTGATTTTCAAAACCGGCCTTGAGGATGACGGCAAGCTCAGCGCCAAGGTTAACGGCCGCATTGTGCAGCTCTCCGGCAACCGTAATTACCTGCCGCTGTCGCCGTACAGCCGTTATGAAGTGGAGCTGCAGAACAGTAAAAACTCGCTCGATAGCTACGATATCGTGACCGGGCGTAAGAGCCAGTTGACCCTTTATCCGGGCAACGTGGCGGTGATTGAGCCGGAAGTGAAGCAGATGGTGACGGTCTCCGGGCGTATCCGCGCGGAAGACGGCACGCTGCTGGCTAACGCGCGGATTAATAACCATATCGGTCGTACCCGCACCGATGAGAACGGTGAGTTTGTGATGGACGTGGATAAAAAATATCCCACCATCGATTTCAGTTACGGTAAAAACCAGAGCTGCGAAGTGGCGCTGGAGCTGAGCCAGGCGCGCGGCGCGGTGTGGGTGGGCGATGTGGTCTGTAGCGGCCTCTCCACTTATGCCCGCACGCAGCAGACAGGAGAAGGTAATGAAAGCTAAATGGCTGGCATGTTTAGTGATGTTCACGGCGGCGCTGTGCGTGACGCGGGTCAACGCCGCGGTCACCAAAACCACCTGGCCGGATGCGGCGGCCATGCAGTTTGTTTTCGTGGAAAACAACTCGGACGATAACTTCTTTGTTACCCCGGGCGGCGCGCTGGACCCGCGAATGACCGGGGCTAACCGCTGGACCGGGCTGAAATATAACGGCTCGGGCACCATTTATCAGCAGAGCCTGGGCTATATCGACAATGGCTATAACACCGGCCTGATTGCCAACTGGAAGTTTGATATGTGGCTGGATAACTCCCCCACATCTCATCCGTTACAGGGGCTGCGCTGTATCAACTGGTATGCGGGTTGCGACATGGCCACCAGCCTGATTCTGCCGCAAACCAGCGATGCCAGCGGTTTCTACGGCGCGACGGTGACCTCCGGCGGACAAAAGTGGATGCACGGCATGATGTCCGACGCTTTCTACCAGTATCTGCAGCAGATGTCGGTGGGCAGCAGTTTCTCGATGACCATCAACTCCTGTCAGACTTCGGTGAACTATGACGCAACCAGCGGCGCGCGCTGTAAAGATCAGGCTTCAGGAAGCTGGTACGTGCGTAAAGTCACCCATACTAAAGCGGCAAACCTGAAGCTGATTAACACCCATGCGCTGGCGGAAGTCTTTATCAACAGCGACGGGGTCCCGACGCTGGGCGAGGGGAACGCCGACTGCCGCACCCAGACTATCGGCTCCCGTTCCGGTCTGAGCTGCAAAATGGTGAACTACAATTTGCAGCACAATGGCCTGAGTAATACCTCAATTCATATTTTTCCGGCAATCAGCAACTCGGCGCTGGCTTCCGCGGTCGGAAGTTATGATATGCAGTTCAGCCTGGATGGGAATTCATGGAAGCCGGTGAGCGGCATCTCCCAGTACTATACGTTTAATGAGATGAAATCATCTGACTCGGTTTACGTATTTTTCTCGAGCAACTTTTTTAAGCAGATGGTCACGCTGGGCATCAGCGACGTGAACACCAAAGACCTGTTTAATTTCCGTTTCTATAACACCACCTCGCCGGAGTCAGGCTGGTACGAGTTTTCGACCTCCAACACCCTGATTATTAAACCGCGCGACTTCAGCATCAGCATTATTTCCGATGAGTACATTTCGGCGCCGACGCGCGAAGGCTACGTGGGCAGCGGCGAGCCGTCGCTGGACTTTGGCTATATTGTCACCACCAGCGGCAAAACCGCCGCCGATGAAGTGCTCATTAAAGTGACCGGGCCAACGCAGGCGATCGGCGGACGTTCATACTGTATTTTTAGTTCACCAGACGGCACGTCGAGAGTACCGTTCCCGGCGACGCTGGCGTTTACGACGCAGACCGGGACCATCAAAACCTACGATGCCGGATGCGATGATACCTGGCGCGATATGACCGACGCCCTGTGGTTAACCACGCCGTGGACGGATATCTCCGGCGAGGTCGGTCAGATGGACAAAACGACGGTAACGTTTTCCATTCCGATGGATAACCCGATATCGCTGCGCACGGTGGAAGATAACGGCTGGTTTGGTGAAGTGAGTGCTTCAGGAGAAATTCATGTTCAGGCGACGTGGCGTAACATTAACTAATTTGCTGCGGATGCTTATCTGCCTGCTGTCGCTAGGATTGGCGACCGCGGCGCAGGCCATCTCGGTGGGTAATTTAACTTTCTCGCTGGCGGCGGAAGATAACTTCGCGTCTAAACGGGTGATTAATAACAATAAAAGCGCCCGGTTGTATCGGGTTTCTATTGTCGCTATCGACCGCCCCGGCGGCAAAGAGGTGCGTTCTCGCCCGGCGGACGGCGAGCTGCTGTTTGCCCCGCGTCAGCTTACCCTGCAGGCGGGGGAGAGCGAGTATTTTAAGTTTTACTACCACGGCCCGAAAGATGACCGTGAGCGCTATTACCGGGTCTCCTTTCGTGAAATACCCACCCGCAATTACGTGATGCGCAATAAAAGCGGTACCGAGGTGAGTATGGATCCGGTGGTGGTGATGGACACGATTCTGGTTGTGCGCCCGCGCGAGGTACGGTTCAAGTGGGCCTACGATCGGGCGGCGGGCACCGTCAGCAATACCGGGAATACCTGGTTTAAGCTGCTGATCAAGCCCGGGTGCGATACGACGGAAGAGGAAGGGGATGCATGGTATTTACGGCCCGGGGACGTTGTTCGCCAGGCCTCGCTGCGCCAACCGGGGAACCACTACATCATCTATAACGATAAATTTATAAAAATGACCAAAGACTGCCCGGTGAACTAACCGGGCAGCTTTTTTCGCGCTTCGTCGCTAAACCGTACGCCCGGCATAGCGGCGGTTCGCCAGCAGGCTCAGGCCGCAGCACAGCAGATAATAAACCGCGCCGGTAAAGACAAATATCGCCAGCGGGTAAATTTGCACCCGGTTATTGACCTGCCCGGCGACGGTGGTCAGTTCCGGCACGTTGACGATAAACGCCAGCGACGTGTCTTTGAGCAGCCCGATAAATATCCCTACCAGCGAGGGCTGAACGTTGCGCAGAGCCTGCGGCAGCAGAATAAGGCGCAGCGTCTGTCCGGGGGCAAAACCCTGGATCAGCGCCGCTTCGTACTGCCCGCGGGGCAGCGATTGCAGGCCCGCCAGCACCGAGTGCATCACCGACGCGGCGGTAAACCACGCCAGCGCCACCGTGACGGTGACCGCGCCCGGCAGGTCGCTGCCGGTGAGCATGGGGAGCAGATACCACAGCCAGAAAATGACGAAGATCAGCGGGATGCCGCGAATAATCTCCGCCCACAGGAAGAGCAGCCGCCGCACGATCCCGTCGTAGCGCCAGGCGATGGCCGCCAGCAGCACGCCCCCCGGCAGCGCCAGCGCGGCGGCACCGATAGCCATCAGCAGCGTCAGCACCACGCCGCCGGGAATACCGTCCGCCAGCCGTCCCCACAGCAGATAATCGAGGTTATCAACGATAACCGCCAGGTTAGCGTTCATAGCCGGCTCTCCTTTGCTGATCTCTTCCCGGACCGAGACGCGTCAGCGCCACGCCCATGAGCACCCCAAGCGCCAGATACAGCGCGGTGCCGACGGCAAACGCCTCCAGCGCATGCGCGTTGTAGCTCTCGATTTGCCGCACCTGATAGGTCAGTTCGGCGAAGCCGATACCGCTCGCCAGCGAGGAGAGCTTCATCAGGTTCAGATACTGGCCGATAATCGGCTGCCAGGCGTTAGCCAGCCCCTGCGGCAGCAGAATGTGGCGCAGCTCCTGCCACGGCGTAAACCCCTGCGACAGCGCCGCTTCCCGCTGGCCGTGGCTAACGGCGCGCAGCCCGGAGGCGATCTCTTCGATCAGAAACGCCGAAGTAAAGACCCCGAGTCCCCACATTGAGCAGAGAAACTCCGGCGTCAGCCACCAGACGTTGCCCGGCAGAATCGACCAGCTGTGGTCGTCGTTGATAAAATCTCGCGCTCCCAGCGGCAGCAGATTCCAGGCGGCAAAATACCAGAACAGCAGCTGGACCAGCAGCGGCGTATTGCGGAACAGTGAAACCCAGGCCGCCACCAGCCAGCGGCCGGGCCTGCCGCCCCCGAGACGCAGCGCCAGCAGCAGGACGGCCAGCACGGTCGCCAGAATCATCCCCGCGACGCTGACCCAGACGGTGGTGAGAAAACCGGAGATGATCCACTGCAGCGGCTGCCCGCTCAGCACGCCATGCCAGTCGAGATGTGGGATCACGCCTCACTCTCCTGGTGCAGCGGATCGAGCACCTTCTGCAGGAAACGGCGGGTGCGGGCGTGCTGCGGCCGGGCGAAAAACTCGGCCGGCGGCGCGACTTCGAGAATATCGCCGCCGTCGATAAACACCACCCGATCGGCAATCTCGCGGGCGAACTGCATCTCGTGGGTCACCACCACCATGGTGATCCCGCTGTGGGCGAGGGTTTTCATGACCTGCAGCACTTCGCCGATCATCTCCGGGTCCAGCGCCGACGTGGGTTCATCGAACAGAATGATCTGCGGCGAGGAGGCGAGGGCGCGGGCGATCGCCACCCGCTGCTGCTGACCGCCCGAGAGCTGGGCAGGCATCTGCCGGGCTTTATCCGCCAGGCCAACCTGGCTGAGCAGCGCCAGCGAGCGCTCGCGGGCGGCGCTTTTGCTCCAGCCGTGAACGCGTTCCAGCGCGAGGGTAATATTCTCCTGCGCCGTCAGGTGGGCGTAGAGATTAAACTGCTGAAAAACGAAGCCGACCCGGCTGCGCAGCTGGCGCAGGGCGCTGCCGGTAAGCTGGCGCGTCGGTTTGCCGTCGATCAGAATCTCGCCGCCGCTAAGGGATTCCAGCTGATTGATCAGGCGGATCAGGGTTGATTTGCCCGATCCCGAAGGGCCGAGGATCGCCACTACTTCGCCGGGTTCAACCTGTAAATTTACGCCGTTCAGCACCCGATGGTCGCCGTAGCTTTTGGCGACATCGCGAAACTCAATGCTGGCGCGCTGCAGATGCGAAAAATCCGCGGACGATGCCGCGGAGCGTGAAAATAGAGCCGATAACATCATCTTTCTCTGCTTATTTCGCTTCGATAGTAAAGGCGCGCGGCTGCGGGGTTTTGGTGCTCGGGCCAAACCAGACGTCGTAAATTTTGGCCGCTTCACCGGTTTTTTCCAGCTTGACCAGCTCGTCATTGACCGCTTTCAGCAGGGCCGGTTCGCCTTTCTTCACGCCGACGCCAATCTCTTCTTTGCTCAGCAGGTCGGGGATGATTTTGAAGTTTGCCTTGTCCGGCGCTTCCGCCAGCAGTCCGGCGAGGATGGTGCTGTCCTGAGTGATGGCCTGCACGTTGCCGTTGCGCAGGGCGGTCAGCGCCAGCGGAATATCGTCATAAGAGAGCACGCGCGACTGCGGGAAACGCTGATGCAGCGCCTGTTCGCCGGTGGTGCCTTTTACCGCGCCGATGCGCGCTTTGCTGTAATCATCGAGCTTATCCGGCGATTTTGCCGGGACGAGGAACTGCTGGCCGGTCACGAAGTAAGGCGTTGAGAAATCAATCACCTGGGCGCGTTCCGGGGTGATGGTGATATCGGCGACGATCAGGTCGGCCTTACCGGATTGCAGCAGCGGAATGCGGTTGGCCGGGTTGGTGGCGACCAGCTCCAGCTTGACGCCGAGCGACTTTGCCAGCGCTTCGGCGAAGTCCACGTCGTAGCCGACGATTTTATGCGTTTTCGGGTCTACCGAGCCGAACGGCGGGTTGGCGTCGAAGGTGGCGACTTTGACCACGCCGGCGGCTTTGATATCGGCTAGTTGATCGGCCTGAGCCTGCGCGGCGAGCACCAGCATGCCCAGCGCCAGCGCGATTTTTGTTTTTGCAATGCGCATTGTTATTCCCCTGAATCCCTGTTTTGTTTTGTGTTTATCACGCTCCCACAAATCGCCCGTCGGCGGCAAAGAAGAAAAAGTTCTTATCTATAACGAAAAAGAACTTAACAAAGTTGTGGATATTGTTTAACCGGCACTGTGCTACCAAACTGGGGAGACATTCCGTCAGCTATTGGTATCTTTCTGAAATCACAAGACTCGCAGCGATGCCCTGGTGCCCGCTGAAATCGGCGAACCGGAGGTCGGAAGACAAGGGCTGGCCGCCAGGGATGGCGGCCAGAGGCGAATCGAGACAGCGATGTCGAGTTGAGCCGACCGCAGGCTGAGGACCGGGAGGTGAGCGCAGTGCGCAGCACCGATTTCTTTGCGGGACCGCGGGGATTGTAAAGGGGGAGACGGTTTTCTCCCCCTTTACCCGTTCACGGGTAGCGGTGAGGCATTTTCTGCAGATTGCGAGTAAACGGAACCCTTACGCATAGAATTACAAATCAGGCTTCGGCAAACGCTGCGGGTCCTTCCCAGCCTGCGCTGCGCTTGGCTGGGCTACGGGGCCTCAGTCGTCTGGGGTCGTGTAGCCCGGATAAGACGTTTACGTCGCAATCCGGGAAAGGCCCCTAATATGCGCCCGACAGAATTACAAATCCGGAATTGATATTTCCCGCCCGCCGTCAACTGTGGTTGAAATAGACACAGGCAAAAATGCTTCCCGACGGAGGAGAAAAATGAAAGTGGCGCTGTGGCAACGCATAACGGGCTGGCTGGCTTCTTTATCTGGATCCGGCGGTGAAGCCGGTCAGCAGGATACCCAACGCATCATGGAGGCAATATTACCGGTCGCCAGTCTCTACGGAATTGAGCTCGGCAACGTTGAAACAAGGTGGTTTCGCCATGATAAAACATACTGAGCGGCGCAGGACGCGTGAAGCCTACTGGAACGAGGTGTGCTTTGTGTAGCGCGAGGCTGTTTGCGGTTGCGGCGACGCAGGAAGCGAAGCCGCAGCCCTGAACAGCTTTATCCCCCCAGATACATCCGTTTGATTTCCGGATTCGCCAGCACCTCCGGCGCCGGACCAGAGAGCATAATCTTCCCATTCTCCAGCACATAGGCGCGATCGGCGATGGTCAACGCCGCCGTGGCGTTCTGCTCTACCAGCAGCACGGTAATATTCTCTTCCCGCAGCTGCTTAATCGTCGCAAACAGCTCCCCGACAATTTTCGGCGCCAGGCCGAGGCTTGGCTCATCGAGCATCAGCAGTACCGGCTCGCTCATCAACGCTCTGGCGATCGCCAGCATCTGCTGCTCGCCGCCGCTCATGGTTCCCGCCATCTGGCTGTGCCGCTCTTTCAGCCGGGGAAACAGGCTGTACATGCGATCGCGCAGGCGGGTAAAGCCGGCGAGATTGTTGTAGGCCCCCATGCGCAGATTTTCTTCGATGGTCAGGTTGGTAAAGATGCGCCGTCCTTCTGGCACCAGCGCCAGCCCCTTACGCACAATCTGATGCGTCTGGCTGCGGGAAATATCCTCGTTGAGAAAATTGACCCGCCCCGTGGAACGCACCAGATTGACGATCCCGTTGAGGGTGGAGGTTTTCCCCGCACCGTTGCTGCCGATAAGGGTCACAATCTCCCGGTCGTGAATATCAATATCCACCCCTTTCAGCCCCTGAATCACGCCGTAAAACACTTTTAACTCGCGCGCGCTAAGCATAACGAACGTCCCCCAGGTAGGCGGAAATCACGTCCGGATCCTGTATGGCTTCGGACATCAGGCCGCTAAACAGCGGTTTGCCGTACTCCAGCACCATCACCCGCTCGCACAGCTTGTTGACGAACGGCATATCGTGCTCGATCAGCAGTACGCTGAGCTGATAGTCGTTACGCATGCGGAAGATCAGATCCGCCAGATCCTCCGTCTCTTTCGGGTTCATCCCGGCGGCGGGCTCGTCGAGCAGCAGTAATTTTGGCGACGT
The DNA here is from genome assembly GCF_007910085.1 of Klebsiella sp. ME-303. Taxonomy (NCBI): domain Bacteria; kingdom Pseudomonadati; phylum Pseudomonadota; class Gammaproteobacteria; order Enterobacterales; family Enterobacteriaceae; genus Klebsiella; species Klebsiella sp. ME-303. Next base: position 30,404 of record NZ_VOJB01000079.1, read on the forward strand.
CGCCAGCGCGCGGGCGATCTCCACCTTGCGCTGGTTGCCGTAGCTGAGGTTGGTGGCCTGCACGTCGGCGAAATGGGCGATACCGATATCGTCCAGAATCGCCATCGCTTTGGCCTTTGCCGCCCGCTCGGCGGGGAAGTAGCGGCCAATATGCAGCGCCGCTTCCAGCAGCGAATAGCGGCTGGCGCTGTCGAGGCCGACCATCACGTTTTCTAATACCGTCATCGAGTTGAACAGGCGGATATTCTGAAAGGTGCGGGCAATCCCGGCGTTGACCACCCGGTTCGGCTTCAGCCCCTTCAGCGACTTTCCCGCCAGGGTCACGCTGCCGCTGGTCGGCTTATAGTTGGCGGTGATGACGTTGAACATCGTGGTTTTGCCCGCGCCGTTGGGGCCAATCAGGCCAAAAATTTCCGCTTCGTCGACGTGGAAACTGACGCTGTCGATGGCCCGCAGGCCGCCGAACTGCATGGTCACGTCCTGCACCTGTAAAATGACCTTATTTTGCGCCATAGCCGCGGCCCCTTTTGCCCACTTGCCAAATCTCTTTTTTGCCCAGCAGACCTTCGCGGGCGAACAGCATGATGATCAGCAGCAGCAGCGAGAACACCACCATCCGCAGGCCCGGATACGCGCCGAGATCGTGACCGAAGAACTGGAGCGGCTGGTCGAGAAAGCGCAGCCACTCGCCGCTGCCGACCACCAGTACGGTGCCGAGCAGCGCGCCGGTGGTGCTGCCCAGGCCGCCGAGCACGATAATAATCAGCAGCTGGAAGGTGAGCATAAAGTCGAACAGGCCCGGCGAGATGGTGGTCAGCAGCGAGGCCAGCAGTCCGCCGCCGATCCCTTCAAAGAAGGCGCTGGTGGCGAAGGCGCAGGTTTTAATGCGAAACGTGTTCACGCCCATGGCGATAGCGGCGTCTTCGTCGTCGCGCACCGCTTTCATCATTCGCCCGTACTTCGACCACACCAGCTGCAAAATCATCCCGGTCGCCAGCAGGGCGAACAGCCCGCACCAGAACAGGAGATGCGGCTGCTGCGGAATATCGTTGAGGCCAATCGCGCCGTTGGTGATCTGCGGATTGTTGATAGCGAGGATTTTAATGATAAAGCCGAAGCCGAGGGTCACAATCGCCAGGTAGTCGCCGCGCACGCGGAAGACCGGCAGGGCAAGGCAAACCGCCAGCGCCGCCGCGCACAGGCCGCTAATGAGCAGCGCGGGCAGGAACCCGGCGTGCAGCACGAGGATCCACGGGCTGGGGGCGGCCATCTCAAACATATCCAGCTTGCTGTCACTGGGGAGGATCAGCAGGGCGGTGACGTAAGCGCCGACCGCCACAAAGCCGTTGGGCTCCAGCGACAGCTGGCCGGTCACGCCGTTGATCAGGTTGTAGCTGACCGCGAGGATCATAAAGACGAAAATGGTGCTGATGACGCGAGTAATGTAGTCGTTGAAGACGACGTTGATCCCGGCCAGCAGCGCGACGCAGAGAGCAATAATGACCAGGTTGCGCAGCTGCGCCCCGGCGGTAGTCGTAGCGTTGAGCATCAGAAACGGCTCCTTTCCAGACGTTCATCGCCCATAATGCCAACCGGGCGGAACAAGAGGACCAGAATCAAGAACATAAAGGCAAAGGCGTCTTTGTAACCGCCCAGTTCGGGAAACAGAGCGACCGCCACCACCTCGGTAAAGCCGAGAATAAAGCCGCCGAGCACCGCGCCGGTGACGCTGCCGATTCCGCCGAGCACCGCGGCGGCGAAGGCCTTCAGGCCGATCAGCACGCCCATCAGCGGGTCGATGGTCGGGTAGCTGATGGAGTAGAACACCCCGCCCAGCGCCGCGAGGCTGCTGCCGAGGGCGAACACCAGCGAGATAATGCGGTTGGCGTCGATGCCCATCAGGCGCACGGTATTAACGTCGAAGGCCACCGCGCGGATCGCCATCCCGTAGCGGGTGCGGTACAGCAGCCAGAGGATCGCCAGCAGCAGCAGGACGGTGATCAGCGGCACGATCCACGCCACGTTGGTGATAATCACGTCACCAAAGGCGCGGGTGTTGTTGAAAAATTCCGGTGCGGAAAAGAAGCGCGAGCTGCCGCCAAACAGCACGTTGAACAGGTTTTCGAGGAAGAAGCTGACGCCGATGGCGGTGATCAGCATGGAGATTTTTGATGCCTGACGCAGCGGGCGATAGGCCACCCGGTCGATCAGCATACCGAACAGGCCGCACAGCGCGAGGGTCAGGAAAACGGCTACCCCGAAGGGTAGCCCAATGGAAGAAAACAAAAACAGGGTGGTAAACGCCCCGACCATCATTACGTCCGCATGGGCGAAGTTGATCAGGCGCAGCACCCCATAAACCATCGTATAACCGATGGCAATCAGGGCGTACATGCCCCCAAGGCTCATTCCATTGACCACTTGCTGGAGAAAAATGGCACCATCCATCTGATATCCCTTATAAAACCTTAAGGATTAACCACGGTACGAAACGCCAGCTTGCCATCCTTCACTTCGTTGATGACCGCGCTGCGGATAGCGTCGCCGTTTTGTAACGTCAGCGTGCCGGTTACGCCCTGGAAGTCCTTAGTGGCGCGAATTTTTTCGTTAACGCAAACCCGGTCGTGCGGGTCGCTGCACTGGTTCATGGCGTTGATAATGACGTTATAGGCGTCCGCCGCCATCGCGCCCCAGGTGTGGGTCGGCTGCTGGTATTTGGCTTCCCAGGCTTTGATAAACACCTCGCCCGCCGGCGTTTGCTCTTTGGCGTTCGGCGAGTAGTAGTCGGTGGTCATATAGCCGTTGACCGCGTCTTTGCCGACGTCAAAAAAGACCTGATCCGCCGCCAGCCCGTCGCCGCCGACCACCGGCTTGCTCAGCCCCAGCTGCTTCGCCTGTACGGCGATCAGCGCCCCTTCGGTGTAGTAGATCGGCATATAGATCATGTCGACGTTCTTCGCCTTCACGCTGGCCAGCTGGGCCTTAAAGTCTTTGCTGCCGCCGGGAGCCTGAACTTCGATAGGAATGGCGCCGCCGTTTTTCAGGAACTGCGTGCGAAAGGCCTTCGCCAGGCCGACGGAGTAGTCGTTGCTGCTGTCGAAGACGATGGCGGCGGTTTTGGCTTTCAGATCGCGCGAGGCGAGGTTAGCGCCGACCACGCCCTGGAAGCTGTCGGAGAAGCAGACCCGGCTGACGTAAGGGTGGTTGCGGGTAACGCGGTCGTTGGTCGCGGTTGAGGAGACCAGCGGCGTTTTGCTGTCGTCGGCGATTTTGGTCATCGCCAGGGTATTGGAGGAGGTGACTTCGCCGATCACCGCATCGACTTTATCGCTGGAAACCAGGCGCTGCATGGCGTTAGCGGCTTCGACCTTATCGCTCTTATCGTCGATCACGATAAGCTTCACGGTGTCGCCGTTTTTTAACGTCGGCGTAATGCTCTGGATAATATCCAGCCCTTTTTGCGAAGGCTGACCGTAGCCGCTCAGCGCGCCGCTCAGCGGCAAGACCACGCCGATTTTAATTTCAGCCGCCTGCGCGCTGCTGGCACCGACCCACGCGGCAACCAGCGTGGCCATTAAAGACGCTTTCCCGGAAAACTTGTTCATTGTTACCTCACCGTCGGTGGATTATTTATACCCTTCATACTTCAAGTTGCTTGTGCGTTGGCTTTCCTCGCTCACCCCAGTCACTTACTTCAGTAAGCTCCTGGGGATTCACTGCGTCGCCGCGTGATTCGCCCCTACGGGACTCACCCTTTCAGGGCCAGCGCAAGCGCTGTTCAAAACGGTTAACCGTTTTGTCCCGCAACTCGAATTATTTTGGGTATATCTTTAACTATCAATGACTGCATAACATTGAGACATAATTCGCCAGCGTATCCGGCGAATTATTGGCTGTTATGTTGAATAGATAACGAGATATATTTGGTATGCAGATTTACCTTACAACGTCCGTTTCGTTTTTACTCATGCAATATTCTTATTACCTCCAGAAGAGGGCATAAGGCTGGTGAAAATACTGTTATTGGTACGGTAAACGCATTTTGCCAGGTGGCGTCTGACACCTTACCCGGCCTGGAAAGCCCGCAATTTCAGCGCGCACCCGAATATAATATTCAGGTGCGCTCGATAATATTAAAAATCTATTCTGCTGCCCGCGTGACTTATTATTTTAACTGGCTCAACGGTTTTATTTTTCCATGCAGCGCCGGATTATCGCTTTCGTCTTTCAGGCGCACTCCGGTAAGCCGCCGCAAAAAGGCCTGCTCCAGTAGCCAGGCCAGCTTAAAAGCGGCGGCATCAAAGCTCAGTCCTTCCGGACGGATATTAGAAATACAGTTGCGCTCCGACTCCAGCCGCTGACGATGCGGCTGCCAGGTTAAATACACCCCGAGGCTATCCGGCGAGGAGAGCCCGGGCCTTTCGCCAATCAATATCGCCACCGCTCTGGCCTTCAGCGTTTCGCCTATATCATCGCCCAGCGCGACCCGCGACTGGTGCGCCAGCACCACCGGGGCCAGGCTCAGGCCGAGGGTTTTCAGATAGGGCAGCAGGGCGCGAATCAGCGGCACCGCCTGGCGCTGCACGGCGTACGACGACAGCCCGTCGCCAATCACCAGCAGCAGGTCGGCGGGGCGCGCGCCGCTGGCGGCGAGGTCGGCGCGGCTCTCTTCGTTCAGCTGTCGCCCCAGATCCGGGCGATTCAGATAGACATGGCGATCGCTGGCGGCGCTGCGGACGGTCAGCGTCGACAGCCCCAGCTCCGCCAGCGGCTGGACTAACTGGTCGCTGGCGAAAGGCTGGTGAATGGCATCGCGCGCCCGGGCGTGGGCGAGGCCGAAATTCAGCACTTCGCGGGTCGGCAGGCTGGCGCCGCTGCGCCCCAGCGCAATCCGCGCATCGGTAAATTCACGCAGCGGGTTCCAGGCGTCGGGAGGATTCATACCGGTTCTCCTTGCGGCAGGACGGAAAGCAGCGGATGGCGGGCATCGGTCAGACGCAGCGCGCCGTGGCGGTCAATAATTTGCATCTTCGTCAGCCAGTCGGCGAACTCAGGCGCATGCTGTAAACCCAGCAGTCGGCGGGCGTAAAGGGCATCGTGGAACGAGGTGCTTTGGTAGTTGAGCATAATATCGTCAGCCCCCGGAACGCCGATCAAAAAGGTCAGCCCGGCCGCGCAGAGCAGCGTCAGCAGGGTATCCATATCGTCCTGATCCGCTTCGGCGTGATTGGTGTAGCAAACGTCGCAGCCGATGGGCAGCCCCATCAGCTTGCCGCAGAAGTGATCTTCCAGCCCGGCGCGGATAATCTGCTTACCATCGTACAGATACTCCGGGCCAATAAAGCCCACCACCGTATTGACCAGCAGCGGTTCAAAATGGCGGGCGACGGCATAGGCCCGGGCTTCGCAGGTCTGCTGATCAACGCCGTGGTGGGCGTTGGCGGAAAGACAGCTGCCCTGGCCGGTTTCAAAATACATCACGTTGTTGCCCAGCGTGCCGCGGTTCAGGCTAAGCGCCGCTTCCCGCGCTTCCTGCAGCAGCGCCAGATTAATGCCGAAACCGCTGTTGGCGGCTTCGGTACCGGCCACCGACTGGAACACCAGATCCACCGGTGCGCCGCGCTCAATCAGCTGCAGGGTGTTGGTGACGTGGGTCAAAATGCACGACTGGGTGGGGATGGCGAAGCGCTGAATAATATCGTCAAGCATATGGTTCAGCTGCGCCAGCACCGGCAGGCTGTCGCTGGCCGGATTGATGCCGATCACCGCGTCCCCGGCGCCGTACAGCAGGCCGTCGAGCATGCTGGCGGCGATGCCTTTCATATCATCGGTCGGGTGATTGGGCTGCAGGCGCACGCTCAGGCGCCCCGGCAGGCCGATGGTATTGCGAAAACGGGTGACGACCCGGCATTTGCTGGCGGCGAGGATCAGATCCTGATTGCGCATCAGCTTGCTGACCGCGGCGGCCATCTCCGGGGTTATCGCGCGGGCGACCTGGCGCAGCGCCGCTTCATCGGTGGCGTCGTCGAGCAGCCAGTCGCGAAAATCGCCGACCGTAAGGTGGCGAATCGCCGCGAAGCCCCGGGCGTCGTGGGTATCGAGGATCAGCCGGGTCACCTCATCCTGCTCGTAGGGAATCAGCGGATTATCGAGAATCTCCGTGAGCGGAACCTCCGCCAGCGCCATTTTTGCCGCCATCCGCTCTTCGGCGGAGCCGGCGATAACGCCCGCCAGCGCGTCGCCGGAACGCGCAGGGGAGGCCTTCGCCATCAAGGTTTTCAGACTATCAAAGCGCCATACCTGGCCCGATAGCGTGGTTTTATACATGTGTCGCCTCCTCAGGAGACCGTACGCAGCTGCGGATCCACCGCCGCGCGCTGGCGGGCCGCTGCGGTCTTGCGAAACCACAGGTAGCTGCCGAGCATCATGGCGGCGAAAATCAGCGCCAGCAGGGTGTTGTACCAGACCATCGCCACCAGGCAGAGTACCGCCATGGCCAGCGCGAAGGCCGGCGCCCACGGATAGAGCGGCGCGCGGAACGGTCGAATCAGCTTCGGCTCGCTGCGGCGCAGTTTAAACAGCGCCGCCATCGAGGTGATATACATAACAATAGCGCCAAATACCGACATCGTGACGATACAGGCGGTCAGCGGCATCCCGCTAATGGTGATCAGCGAATCGGAGAAAATGGCGGCGATGCCCACCACGCCACCGGCGAGGATCGCCAGATGCGGCGTGCGGGTGCGGCGGTTCAGCGTCGCCAGGCTGGCGGGGAGATAGCCCGCGCGCGCCAGCGAGTAAATCTGCCGCGAGTAGCCCATGATAATCCCGTGGAACGAGGCCACCAGGCCGAAGAGTCCCAGCCACACCAGCATATGCAGCCAGCCGCTGCTGTTGCCGACCACCATTTTCATCGCCTGCGGCAGCGGGTCGTTAATATTGGCCAGGGTTCGCCAGTCGCCCACGCCGCCGGCAAAAATCATCACGCCAATCGCCAGCACGGTCAGGGTCAGGATGCCGCCGCCCAGCGCCCGGGGAATGGTGCGCTGCGGATCCTTCGCCTCTTCGGCGGCCATCGATGCGCCTTCAATCGCCAGAAAGAACCAGATAGCGAACGGGATGGCGGCAAACATCCCCGGCAGCGCCAGGCCGCTGAAGCTCTCCGCGCCCGCCCAGCCGTTAGCGGTAAAGTGGCTCCAGGAGAAGCCCGGCGCGACAACGCCCATAAACACCAGCAGTTCGAAAATCGCTAATAACGTCACCACCAGCTCAAAGGTCGCGGCGATACCCACGCCGAGAATATTCAGCGTCATAAAGATGATGTAGGCGCCGCAGGCCACCCATTTGGGGTCGAGCGCCGGAAACTGCACGTTAAGATAGGCGCCGATGGCCATGGCGATGGCGGGCGGGGCGAAGACGAATTCAATCAGGGTCGCGAAGCCGGCGATAAACCCGCCGGTCGGGCCAAAGGCGCGGTAGGCGTAGGCAAAAGGCCCGCCCGCATGCGGAATGGCGGTGGTCAGCTCGGTAAAGCTAAAAATAAAGGCGCAGTACATCGCGGCGATGGCCAGCGCGACGATCATAAAGCCCAGCGTCCCGGCCTGGGACCAGCCGTAGCTCCAGCCAAAATACTCTCCGGAAATAACCAGCCCAACGGCGATCCCCCATAAGCGGAAACTGCCGAGCGTTCTTTTTAGCGTTGTGGTTTGCTCTGTCATGTTCGTTGCCTCGCCAGATAAAGATATCGGGAGGGTTGCAAAGAGAATGCCAGGGCAGCCCGCAGGGGGAGCGTAGCGAATCATCCTCGCGTACTCCGTGTACGCTCCGGTTCTTTCGCGCTGTCCGTGTCCAAACTGTCTGCAACGATTACGCCTGTTGGGATAAGCTCTAAGCCAACGAGGATCAAAAAAGGGGCAGACTGCGCCCGGCGAGAGAGTCGCCGTGGTGCAGCTGCCCGCAAATGTGGCGTTACTGGTGCACGATGGCGCCAGCGTCTTTTTGAATTACCGGACCTGCTTTCACCTGCAGGTTAAGTCCTTTACTCTCCAGCTCGGCGTTGCGAATGCGCAGACCGCGGTCGGCTTCAATATTGACGTTGCTAAAATGGAAACCGCTGAGCGGCGCTTCCGGGGTACCGATAATATAGGCCGCCGCTTTGCTGTCGCCTGTGGAGGTTAAATTTTCAACGGTGATATTACTGAAGTGCGGAGTCTTGTATTTATCGAACGGCTGTTTCGGGTCGCTGTCCGGCGGATAGATCTGTTCGCCGAGGGTAAAGCCGCCTGCCTGCAACAGCTTATCGACCTCGGCCTGCACAATCGGCGCGGCTTTGTAATAGGCGGAGAACACCAGCGGCACCTCAACGTTATGCATTCTGGTATTGCGGTAGACGATATTTTTTACCTCACCGCCTTTGCCGCGCGGGCTTTTAATCCGAATACCGTACATCGAACCTTCGAAGGTATTGTTTTCCACCAGCACGTTATTCACGCCGCCTGCGCTCTCGCTGCCGATGGAGATCCCGCGCCCCTGCTTCAGGGTGTTGTTGGCGATATAGATGTTATCCACCACGCCCTCCGGGAAGCGCGGGTCGGCTTTTTCCGCCTTGATGGCAATATGGTCGTCGTTACAGTCGATATAGTTGTTGGTAATACGGATATTCTGGCTATCGATAGGATCGATGGCGTCGGTATTCGGCGCATGCCACGGCGAAAGAATACGCGTGCCGTTGATATCGACATCGTGCGCGTAGCGGGTGACCACGTGGAAGCTGGGTGAATGGGTGAGGGTCACGCCGTAGATAAGCACGTTGCTGGCGCGGGTGATATAAATCAGCCGCGGTCGGTCGGTACCGCCTTTCTTGCCGGTGGCGCGGATATTTTCCCGCCAGCGCTCCCACCACACCGCGCCCTGGCCGTCGATAGTGCCTTCACCGACGATGGCCACGTTTTGCGCGTCGGCGATGCTGATAAACGGCAGCCAGCCGTTTTCAGCTTCGGCGTATCGCGTTTTATCATCGCCGCGATAGGCAGCCACTTCGGTTGAGGCCACCAGGGTGGCGTCTTTCTCCAGCTTAAGCTGAATATTATTCTTCAGAAACAGCGGGTTGGTCAGGAAATTACCTTTTGGCACCAGCACCGTTCCCCCTCCGGCGGCGGCGCAGTCATCAATCGCTTTTTGAATGGCATCGGTGTTGAGCGCGATTTGCAGCCGATGGCCTTCTGCGCCGTAGTGGGTGATATCACAGATTTTATCGGGAAACTTCACGGAACTCGCGGCCTGAGCGGCGTACAGCGGTAGAAGACCGACGGCGGCAGCGGCGGCCCACAGAGGTAAAGCGCGGGGTATCATGACATTATCCTTTTTTGGTTTATTGTTTTGTAAAACTAGCACCAATGTTTTGATTTTATGAGTGTGGCGATCACGGTTTGTCCTTTGTCGTTATTCTGCCCATAACTGGCGCTGATGATTTGGGCGAATGCATAGATGACAGGCCCGGCCGCTTTGCAATTTGGCGACAGGCGGGGTATAAGGAATCTCTTATCTGGATGTTTAGATGTCTATACGCCCATGAGGTCAAATGCAAACAACACAACAACAAGGTGGGCAGCTTAAGCGCACCATGAAGACCCGCCACCTGATTATGCTGTCGCTGGGTGGCGTTATTGGCACAGGGCTATTTTTTAATACCGGCTATATCATCTCCACCACCGGAGCGGCGGGTACGCTGCTGGCCTATCTGATTGGCGCGCTGGTGGTCTGGCTGGTGATGCAGTGTCTGGGCGAACTCTCGGTGGCGATGCCGGAAACCGGGGCGTTCCACGTCTACGCCGCGCGCTATCTCGGCCCGGCGACCGGGTACACCGTCGCCTGGCTCTACTGGCTAACCTGGACCGTCGCGCTTGGCTCAAGCTTCACCGCCGCCGGATTCTGCATGCAGTACTGGTTCCCGCAGGTGCCGGTATGGGTCTGGTGCGTGGTGTTCTGCGCGGTGATTTTCGCGCTCAACGTTATCTCCACCCGCTTCTTTGCCGAAGGTGAATTCTGGTTCTCGCTGGTGAAGGTGGTCACCATTATCGCCTTTATTATTCTCGGCGGGGCGGCGATCTTCGGCATCATTCCGATGCAGGATGGCTCCCCGGCGCCGGGGCTGCGCAATATCACCGCCGAAGGCTGGTTCCCGCACGGCGGTCTGCCGATCCTGATGACCATGGTGGCGGTTAACTTCGCTTTCTCCGGCACCGAGCTTATCGGCATCGCGGCGGGGGAAACGGAGAATCCGCATAAAGTCATTCCGGTGGCCATTCGTACCACCATCGCCCGGCTGATTATCTTTTTTATCGGCACCGTCTTCGTGCTGGCGGCGCTGATTCCGATGCAGCAGGCGGGAGTCGAAAAAAGCCCGTTTGTGCTGGTGTTCGAAAAGGTGGGGATCCCCTACGCGGCGGATATCTTTAACTTTGTGATCCTGACGGCGATTCTGTCGGCGGCCAACTCTGGCCTCTACGCCTCCGGGCGGATGCTGTGGTCGCTCTCCAATGAAAAAACGCTGCCGGCCTGTTTTACTAAATTAACCAAAAACGGCGTGCCGCTGACGGCGATTTCAGTCAGCATGCTCGGCGGCGTGCTGGCGCTCTTCTCCAGCGTCGTGGCCCCGGATACGGTGTTTGTCGCGCTGTCGGCGATTTCCGGCTTCGCGGTGGTGGCGGTATGGCTGAGCATCTGCGCCTCGCACTTTATGTTCCGCCGCCGCCATCTGCAGCAGGGGAAGGCGCTAAGCGAACTGCACTACCGCGCGCCGTGGTATCCGCTGGTGCCGGCGCTGGGATTTGTGCTTTGCCTGGTGGCCTGCGTGGGTCTGGCGTTTGACCCGAGTCAGAGGATTGCGCTGTGGTGCGGGATCCCGTTCGTGGCACTGTGTTATGGTGCGTATTATCTGACTCGTTCACGGAAACTCACCCAGGAGCCTCAACATGTCGCAGAATAATCCGTTAACCGCCCTCCTTGACGCAAAGCCCTTTATCCTGCTGGACGGCGCGATGGCGACGGAGCTGGAAGCGCGCGGCTGCAATCTTGCCGACAGCCTGTGGTCGGCGAAAGTGCTGGTCGACAACCCGGAGCTTATCCGCGAAGTTCACCTCGACTATTTCCGCGCCGGCGCGCAGGTGGCGATCACCGCCAGCTATCAGGCGACGCCGGCGGGCTTTGCCGCCCGCGGCCTCGATGAAGCGCAGTCGAAAGCGCTGATCGGCAAAAGCGTTGAGCTGGCCCGCAAGGCGCGGGAGGCGTATCTGGCGGAAAACCCGCAGGCGGGCGCGCTGCTGGTTGCCGGTTCGGTCGGGCCGTACGGCGCCTTCCTGGCGGACGGTTCGGAGTATCGCGGCGATTATGTCCGCAGCCGTGAGGAATTTCAGGCGTTTCATCGTCCGCGCGTGGAAGCGCTGCTCGACGCCGGGGCCGATCTGCTGGCCTGCGAAACGATGCCGAATTTCGCCGAGATGAAGGCGCTGGCGGAGCTGCTGACCGCCTATCCGCGCGCGCGGGCGTGGTTCTCGTTTACCCTGCGCGATGCGCAGCATCTCAGCGACGGCACGCCGCTGCGGGAAGTGATTGGTGTGCTGGCAAACTATCCGCAGGTGGTGGCGCTGGGCATTAACTGTATCGCGCTGGAGAACACCACCGCCGCGCTGGCGCATCTGCATAGCCTGACGGCTCTGCCGCTGGTGGTTTATCCTAACTCCGGGGAGCACTATGACCCGGTATCCAAGACCTGGCATCACCACGGCGAAGCCTGTGCAACGCTGGCGGGATATTTACCCCAGTGGCTGGCGGCGGGGGCGAAGCTGATTGGCGGCTGCTGCCGCACGACGCCGAAGGATATTGCCGAACTGAACGCGCGGCGTTGAGTTTGCGCCGGGTGGCGGCTGATGCCTTACCCGGCCGACAACGTGCACGAATCGTAGGCCGGGTAAGCGTAAGCGCTACCCGGCATCAATCACCCGGCATCCGCTAACACAAACATCCCGTACGGGTGGATTTCGAGATAGTAATGCTCGCCGACGTCCGGCTGCAGCCGCGTCGCGTTCACCTGCAGCAAAATTTCCTGCCCGTGCCACTCTACCGTCACCTCGTACTGCGGTCCCATATAGGCCACGTGACGGATCGTGCAGCGCTGGCTCTCCTCGCCGCGATCGCTCAGGGTGATCGCCTCCGGGCGGACGCCGACGCTGCCCTCGCCGTGGGCGGCAAAATGCGGCGGCCTCGGCAGCCGATAGCCATAAATATCGACGAAACCCTCGCTGAAGGCGGCCGGGAACAGGTTGGCATCGCCCATAAAGCTTGCCATAAAGCGCGACGCAGGCTGGCGGTAAAGATCCTGCGGCGAGCCGATCTGCATGATATGCCCCTTATTCATCACCAGCACGGTATCGGAAACCGCAAAGGCTTCACTCTGATCGTGGGTCACGTACAGCGAGGTGATATCAAACTGCTTTTGCAGTTCGCGGATCTTATCGCGCATGCTGCGCCGCAGGTTGGCGTCGAGGTTACTTAAGGGCTCATCAAACAGCAGCACCTTTGGCTTGAGGATCAGGGCGCGCGCCAGCGCCACGCGCTGCTGCTGGCCGCCGGAGATCTGATCGACATAGCGGTCTTCGAAGCCTTCCAGATCCACCATCGCCAGCGCCTCCTTCACCCGCGCTTTCACATCGCCGCGCGACGCGCCGAGCATCTTCAGACCGTAGCCGACGTTGTCCCCCAGCGACATATGCGGAAACAGGGCGTAAGACTGAAACACCATACAGATGTCGCGCTGCTGAATGGATCGATGGGTCACGTCTTCGCCATCGATGAAAATCTGCCCTTCGCTCGGTTTTTCCAGCCCGGCGACCAGGCGCAGGATGGTGGTCTTACCGCAGCCGGAAGGGCCGAGCAGGGTCACCATTTGCCCCTGCGGGATGGTGAGATTGATATTGTCGATAACCGTGTTGCTGCCGAATCGCTTGGTGACGTTGCGCAGTTCAACAAAATTTTTCTGACTCATAGTGCGCTCCATTACGCCTGGTTTTTGGCTTTTGACCGGGAGATACGCGCTTCCCCGATCAGCCAGTCAAAGATAAAAATAATCGCCAGCATCACTACGATCAGAATCGATCCGTAGGCGATCGCCACGCCGTATTCGCCGTCTTCCACCCGGTTGAGGATATAGGCGGTAGCGACGCGGGTGTCCGGCGTCACGAGGAACACAATGGCGCTGACGGTGGTAATGGAGCGCACAAAGCTGTAGATCAGCGCCGAGAGGATCGCCGGGCGCAGCAGCGGCAGCAGGATATGCGTAATGGTGCGCAGGGAACCCGCGCGCAGGCTGAGCGACGCTTCGTCCAGCGATTTGTCGATCTGGCCTAAACCGGCAATGCCCGCCCGGATGCCCACCGGCACGTTACGCATCACCATCGAGATAATCACAATCGCTGCCGTTCCGGTGAGGTACACCGGCGCGCTGTTAAAGGCGAGAATATAGGAGACGCCCGCCACGGTGCCCGGCACCGCGAAGCACAGCATGGTGGTGAACTCGATGGTCTTTTTGCCTTTAAACTGCTGACGCACCACGATCCAGGCGATCAGCAGGCCGAAGGCGGCGGTGATCGGCGCGGCGATCCCGGCGTAGAGCAGGGTATCGAGCAGCGAAGGCCAGGCACCGTCGCTCATCCCCTGGCCGAACAGCTTGATAAAGTTATCCAGCGTCAGGGTGTAGTCCACGCCCCAGTTAACGGTAAAGCTGCCGTAGAAAATGCTGCCGTAGAGCAGGGCGTTGAAGGCGATCCACACCGCCAGAATGGCGATCACGCTCCACACCAGGGTCACCGGCAGCGGCTGCACGTCGCCGCGATAGGACTTACCGGAAACCGTGACGTACGAGCGCTTGCCGATCCACATATACTGAATGCAGAACACCAGCAGCGAGAACAGCAGCAGGAACGCGCCCAGGGTACTGGCGGCCTGATAATCGAGCTGCGAACCGGTGATATAGAAGTAGATTTGCGTCGCCAGCACGTCGAAGTTGCCGCCGAGCACCAGCGGGTTGCTGAAGTCGGCCAGCGACTGGACGATGACAATTAAAAACGCGTTCGCCAGCGCAGGTTTCAGCAGCGGGACGAAGACGCCGTTAAAGGTCTGCCAGCGGCTGGCGCGCAGGGTGTACGACGCCTCCTCCAGCGACGGATGAATGGTTTTAATCGCGCCGTCGAGGATCATAAACGCCATCGGAGTGAACGCCAGCACCTGCGCCAGCCAGATGCCGGTAAACCCGTACAGCCAGTTGGTGTTGGTTAAGCCGAACCAGTCGACCATCAGCTCGGTGACGTAGCCGGAACGGCCCATCATCAGGGTGACGCCGAGGCCGACGACAAACGGCGGGGTGACGATCGGCAGAATCGAGAAAATGCGGCCAATAATCGCGCTGCGCTTGGCGATGCGGGTGGTGTAAATCGCCAGCACCAGGCCAAAGAAGGTGCAGCCGATGCCTACCGCAATCGACAGGGCGATGGAGTTGAGGATCACCTGGACGATATGCGCCTGCGACAGCACGGCCATAAACGCCAGCGGGGCAAACTCGCCGGCGTCGTTGGTGAACATCGGGATGAAAATGGCGATGCTCGGCCAGACGATAAAGACGCCGATTAACGCCACGATGGTGACCAGCGAACCAATCACAAAGCGGTCGCCGCCCAGCCATTCCAGGCGGGTGAGCGCCAGGGTCATGATGGCGCCCAGCGCGACAAACAGCACGAGGGTGGCGTAGCCTAACCCGCGGCCTTCCACGGTGGCGCTGACGACGATAAACGCCATACAGAGGAGCGCCCAGCCGGCGTCGAGGTAGTGGCGGCTGCGCTGCTCCCGGCTGGCTTCCTGCCATGGACGAATCAGCAGCAGGCTCGGCAGGAGATACCACAGCCAGCTGATATTGAACTGTGACCAGCCGTAGGCCGCGAGAATTTCATCTTGCGTGGACTCCAGCAGACCGTAATCCAGGCTCCAGCTCGGCAGCAGGGCGAACGCCAGCCAGCCGAATAAAACCCAAAGGAATATCGCATCCCGCTTTTTCACGGGATGGAGTGCAAGTGTGTGTGACATAAGTTTTCCGGTGTCGTAGGCCGGGTAGGGCGTGGATGCCGCCACCCGGCAAATGAACGCAGTGCGGGCTTATTTACCCATCTTCACTTCGCTAACCCATTTATTGATGAGCGCTTTACGCACGTCCGTTGAGCCGTATTTATCCATGTCGTAGTTGATAAGCTTCAGGTCGTCGAGCTTCAGCGAGTTCGGCGAAGTTTCGGCGGTAGTGTTGGTCAGGATCTGATAAGACTTGCCTTTCTTCCACGCCAGCTCCTGGGCCTCTTTCGACAGCACCCAGTCGACAAACAGTTTGGCGTTGTCGAGGTTGCGCGCGCCCTTCAGGATACTGACGCCGCCAATTTCGTAGCCGGTGCCTTCGCACGGCGAGATCAGCTCCAGCGGCGCGCCCTGTTCTTTTTCCAGCGAATAGTCGTGCAGGAAGCCGATGCCGATGGCCGTTTCACCGCGGGCGGCGTTGCGCGCCGGGGCGATACCGGACTTAGTGTACTGGGAGACGTTAGCGTTGAGCTGTTTAAGATAATCGAAAGCCTGATCGTCTCCCCACAGCTGGGCGAAGGTCGCCAGCGCGGTGTAGGCGGTGCCGGAGCTCTGCGGGTCGGCAATCTGGATTTCGCCTTTGTATTCCGGTTTGGTCAGATCCTTCCAGCATTTTGGCACCGGCAGGTTTTTCTCTTTCAGGCGCTGGGTGTTCACGCCGAAGCCGAGAATGCCGACGTACACCGCCGAGGAGTAGTTGCCTTTCAGCTTCGCCGGATCGCGGAACTGCTCCATCACCTGCGTAAGATTCGGCGATTTATAGGGCTGCAGCAGGCCCATTTCGCCGGCCTGGGACTGCGGGTCGAGGGTGCCGCCGTACCAGACATCCGCCTGCGGGTTTTTCTTCTCGGCATCGACCTTCGCCAGCGTGCTGCCGGAGCCGTTGCGAATAAACGAGGTTTTTACGTCATATTTTTCGCCGAAGGCTTTAGTTTCCGCCTCACACATTTCGTTGGTGGCGCTGCAATAGACCACCAGACGACCTTTGGCGTGCGCCGCGCCGCTTAACGTCGCCAGCGCAATGCCGGAAGCAATCAGGGTAGTGACCAGCGTTTTTTTCATTATTTTATCCTTTGAGCAGCAGAGGTAGTAATGCTCGCCATCAGCAGCGGCATCAGCAATAAACCCATCAGAACTGCGGCGACCGAGAGTAAACTGAACATCCCCGACCAGCCGTAGCGTTCAATGACCAGCGACAGAGGCCAGCCCGCCAGCGCTGCCCCCAGATAGGCGAACAGGCCGAGAAATCCGCTGATGGAACCGGCCGCCGCTTTGTGTCCGCACTCCACCGCCGCGAGGCCAATCAGCATTTGCGGGCCAAAAACGAAGAAGCCCACCGTAAAGAAACAAACCGCCAGCAGCGCGTAGTGGTGTACCGGCGCCAGCCAGAGCGCGGCGACGGAGACCATCAGCCCCAGCGTGAACAGTAAAATCATCGGCGCCCGCTGGCCGCTGAACAGCAGATCCGAGCCCCATCCGGCGAACAGCGCGCCGAGCAGGCCGCCCGCTTCAAACAGCATCACCGTGGCGTTGGCGCTGAGCAGATTGACGCCGTGGCTCTCCGTCAGCCAGATGTTGCCCCAGTCGTTGAGCGCGATGCGGATCAGGTAGACCAGCACATAAGAGACGCCCAGCAGCCAGATCATCGGGTTCTTCAGCATCGTGGTACGCAGCATCTGCCACAGCCCCATCGGCGGGCTTTGCCGCTCCTGGCGCAGCTCCAGCGGGTCGTTACGCCAGGCGCCCACCGACGGCAATCCCTCTTCGCGGGGCGTTCCTTTCAGGTGCAGCGTTAACCAGATGCCTGATGCCATGCT
The DNA here is from genome assembly GCF_007910085.1 of Klebsiella sp. ME-303. Classification (NCBI taxonomy): domain Bacteria; kingdom Pseudomonadati; phylum Pseudomonadota; class Gammaproteobacteria; order Enterobacterales; family Enterobacteriaceae; genus Klebsiella; species Klebsiella sp. ME-303. The sequence goes on from NZ_VOJB01000079.1 coordinate 47,392, forward strand.
GATCATCCCCGGCGCCAGCATCGCCGCCTGCCAGCCCCACCAGTGGGCGGCAAAGGCGCTAATCAGCGGGATAATCGCCCCGCCGATGTTGATCGACATATTCCAGCAGCCCCACCAGAAGCCGCGTTCGTTGCGCGAGTACCAGTGGGTTAGCAGGCGGGCGCAGGGAGGCCAGCCCCAGCCCTGAAAAAATCCGTTCAGCGTCCAGACCGCCAGCAGCAGCGTCAGCGACTCGCCGAAGGCGAACACCACGTTCAGCAGACCGGTGGCGAACAGGCCCGCGCCCATAAACCAGCGCTGCCCGTGGCTGTCGTGCCACAGCCCGGCGGTAAACTTCGACAGGCCGTAGGTCAGGTAAAATAGCGACCCCAGCAGGCCAATATCGCCTTTATCCAGGCCCAGATCCGTTTGCAGCGCTGGCAGAACGTAGTTGACGCTTTTGCGCGTCAGGTAAAACGCCGCATACCCGATGACCATGTACATCAGCAGCTGCGGACGCAGCGTCCTGTAACGTTGATTAATGTCGGTTGCTGAGCGCATAGCCGTCTCCGTTTTGCTGACTATATGAAAGTGAAATCGAAAGGGGATGAGAGAAAGTCCGGAGTGACTAAGACTTTTTCCTGGTTAGCTGGCTGTTTGTTGCAAATTTGTGGGCAAGTTAACAATTACGCGTGTGCCGCGCTGCGACTCCAGAGTCAGCTCTCCGCCCAGGGCGCTGACCCGCTCACGCATGCCCTGAATGCCGAAGCCGGCCATTTTGTCGGGGCTGATGCCGATACCGTTGTCCTTCACCTCCAGGCGCAGCAGCGTCCCCTGCTGATACAGGGCAATGGCAACCTCGCTGGCGTCGGCGTGTTTACAGACGTTGTTAAGCAGCTCCTGCAGCAGCCGATAGAGGGTAAAACGTACCGTTTCGCTCTCCGGCGTGGCGGTGAGCCGGTAGTCAAAGCGGCAGCGGATACCGCGCTCGGCAAAGGCAAACTCATTGAGCAAATGGTGCAGCGCCTCTTTAAACGACAGCTCATCGAGGGCCGGCGGGCGTAGCTGGCGCAGCAGCTGGCGGGTGGAGTGGTGAATACGCCGGGCGAGATCGTTAATCTGGCTGGCGGCGGCCTGGGTTTGCGCCGGATCGCGCGCCCGCTTCACCAGCTGCGACTGGATCTGAATGGCGGTAATATTCTGGCCGATTTCGTCGTGCAGCTCGCGCGCCAGGCTTTTGCGCGTATCCTCTTCGGTATGGATCAGCTTTTCGGCCAGCGCCCGCCGGGCCGCCAGCTCCGCCTCCAGCCGCTGGCGGTAGTGGTGCAGGTTTTGCGCCAGGTGCTGCTGGCGGCTGATGGCAATGCCCAGCCCGATGCCGAGCAGCGCCTGGGTCGCCAGAAAAATCTCCAGCTCCACCAGATTGCTGAATCCAACGCCAACCTGGCGGGCGATGGTGATCATCATGCTGCCCAGCAGGCCGGAAAGGACGCCGCCCTGCCAGCCGAACTTCCACGCCATCACCACGTTGGGCAGAAACACCACAATTAACAGCAGGCGCTCGATTTCCGGCGACAGTACCATCTGGGTGCCGATGCCGATGATAAAGAACAGGCTGCACCAGATGATCAGCGAGGTGCGCAGCGGTGGATTATTGGTATCCAGCCCCAGCAGATGGTAGCGGTGCTGCTGGCGCAGGAATTCAAAAATCAGATAGACAAACGGCGTCAGCAGCACCCCGCCGGTAAACGAGGCCAGGCCGAGCATCATCGCCGGGCTTTTCACAAACGGCGAGAGCAGCGCGGTGTTGAGCAGCGCGCTGGCGGTGACCGTAGCCAGCAGCAGCGTCAGCCGCTGCCAGTAAAGGGGAAAGCGGTGCCAGAACTGTTGGGCGATGCCGGCGGGAAGCAGGCCGATCAACGGCGCGGCCAGCAGAATATAGCCGTTCAGCAGCTGTTCGCCGTGCAGCCAGAGCAGCATCAGCACCGGAGGCAGCACCAGCGCGGGCCAGTAGCGGCGCGAAAGCAGGATCAGCAGCGCCAGATAGACGCCGTGCGGCAGGAACAGCGCCGCCTGCTGGCCGTTATGGGTCAGGTAAAACCCGAGCGTCCACAGCATCAGCCAGCCGCTTCCCCAGGCCAGCACGATGAACAGCGAGATGACGCTGTGGCGAAGGCTGCGCGACATTAATGACCCGCCAGCAGCTGGTGGTCGAGGGCGAAATGGACCAGATCAATGGTGCTGTGACACTGTAGTTTGCCCAGCACGTTGGCGCGATGGACGTGAACCGTTTTGTGGCTGAGTTCGAGCTTAAAGGCGATCTCCTTGACGCTGTCGCCTTTAACCAGCAAATCAAAGACTTCGCGTTCACGCGGGGTGAGCACTTCCAGCACCTGCGCCGGTTGTTCTCCGCCGCGCAGCGCCCGCAGCGCATCGGCGCACAGGTAGTGTCCGCCCATACCGACGGAACGCACCGCCTGGACCAACTCTTCCGGGCCGCAGCGTTTGGTCAGATAGCCGCTGGCGCCGGCATCAAGCGCGCTCTGCACGAAGGTGGGGGTGTCGTAAATACTGAGAATAATGGCGCGGAACTGCGGCTTTTGCGCGCGCAGGCGCTTTAGCAGGCTCAGGCCGTTCTCATCCGGCATGGCGATATCCATGACCGCCACGTCGACGTCGTCGCGCAGCAGCGCCGGCCAGGCTTCCGCCGCGCGGCTGAACTGGCCAACCACCTCGAGATCTTCTTCGAGGCTGAGTAACTGCGCAAAGCCTGAACGCACCACCACATGGTCATCGACCAGCACCACTCGAATCATGTTTCTTCTCTCTCAGCGCATCATGGTTCTATGATGCCTGCCGCCGCTGCGCTGGCAATCAATCAGGCGCAGTTATGCAACGAATGTAACAAAATCGCAATACACTTCATCCTTCAAGCTGCCTCTTTGTTGGCTTCGTTTGCCCGCCCCGGTCACTGACTTATGTCAGCTCCCGGGGACGAACAACCTTGCCGCCTCGATGCAGCATGAATGATTTTGTGTATAAGCATTGCCGCTTTTTTTCTAAAAACGCTTTGTTCTTAGCAAGATGTTTTAATTCCTTTATCAAATTCAGGCGCAACGAAATACTGCCCCCATAACAAGACAGGGGAGCAGACAACATGGTTTTTTCATCGGGTATCACACTCATTGCCGCGCTGGCGCTGGCGGCGTTCCAGGCCCAGGCGGTCAACGTTACCGTGGCGTATCAGACCTCCGCCGAGCCGGCGAAAGTCGCCCAGGCGGACAACACCTTCGCCAAAGCGAGCGGGGCGACCGTCGACTGGCGCAAGTTTGACAGCGGCGCGAGCATCGTGCGGGCGCTGGCTTCCGGCGACGTGCAGATCGGCAACCTCGGCTCCAGCCCGCTGGCGGTCGCCGCCACCCAGCAGGTGCCGATTGAAGTCTTTCTGCTGGCCTCAAAGCTCGGTAACTCCGAAGCGCTGGTAGTGAAGAAGAGCATCACCAAACCGCAGGACCTGATCGGCAAACGCATCGCCGTGCCATTTATCTCCACCACCCACTACAGCCTGCTGTCGGCGCTGAAGCACTGGGGGATTAAACCGGGGCAGGTGCAGATCCTCAACCTGCAGCCGCCGGCGATTATTGCCGCCTGGCAGCGTGGCGACATTGACGGCGCCTACGTCTGGGCGCCGGCGGTTAACGCGCTGGAAAAAGACGGCACGGTTCTCACCGACTCGTCGCAGGTGGGCGAGTGGGGCGCGCCGACGCTGGACGTGTGGGTGGTACGCAAAGACTTTGCCGAAAAGCATCCTGACATCGTCAAAGCCTTCGCCAAAAGCGCCATTGACGCGCAGCAGCCCTATATCGCCAACCCGGATGAGTGGCTGAAGCAGCCGGAGAACATCAGCAAGCTGGCGCGCTTAAGCGGCGTACCGGAAGCCGACGTCCCGGGGCTGGTGAAAGGCAATACCTACCTGACCGCCGCCCAGCAGGCGCAGGAGCTGAACGGGCCGGTGAATAAAGCCATCATCGACACCGCTAAATTCCTTAAAGAGCAGGGCAAAGTGCCCGCCGCCGGTAGCGACTACAGCCAGTACGTCACCGACCGTTTTGTGAAGTAAAGGAGGTCATGATGCTGCAAATCTCGCATCTTTCCGCCGATTACGGCGGTAAACCGGCGCTGGCGGATATCAACCTGACGCTGGACAGCGGCGAACTGCTGGTGGTCCTGGGGCCCTCCGGCTGCGGTAAAACCACGCTGCTGAACCTGATTGCCGGATTCGTGCCTTATCAGCACGGCAGCATCACCCTTGAAGGCCAGCGGGTTGAAGGGCCGGGCGCCGATCGCGGCGTGGTGTTTCAGCACGAAGGGCTGCTGCCGTGGCGCAACGTGCAGGATAACGTCGCGCTCGGGCTGCAGCTGGCCGGGGTCGACAAAACGCAGCGCCGGGCAACCGCCGCGCAGATGCTAAAAAAAGTGGGCCTCGAAGGGGCGGAAAAGCGCTTTATCTGGCAGCTCTCCGGCGGCCAGCGTCAGCGGGTAGGCATTGCCCGCGCGCTGGCGGCCAACCCGCAGCTGCTGCTGCTTGATGAACCGTTTGGCGCGCTGGATGCCTTTACCCGCGAGCAGATGCAAACCCTGTTGCTCAGCCTGTGGCACGAGACCGGTAAGAAGGTGCTGCTGATTACCCACGATATCGAAGAGGCGGTGTTTATGGCCACCGAACTGGTACTACTCTCGCCGGGGCCGGGCCGCGTGCTCGAACGGCTGCCGCTCGATTTTGGCCGCCGCTTCGTCGCCGGTGAATCCTGCCGCAGCATTAAATCGGACCCGCGGTTTATCGAACAGCGCGAATACGTCCTCAGCCGGGTATTTGAACAACGGGAGGCTTTCTCATGAGCGTGGTCATCAATGACAAACCGCGTCAGCGGGGGCTGAAGTGGCGCTGGCCGCTCTCGCGTCAGCTCAGCCTGAGCGTGGCGACCCTGGCGGTACTGCTGGCTATCTGGTGGGCCGTTGCCGCCCTGCAGCTGATTAGTCCGCTGTTTCTGCCGCCGCCGGGACAGGTATTGCAGAAACTTATCGCTATTGCCGGTCCGCAGGGTTTTATGGACGCCACCCTCTGGCAGCACCTGGCGGCGAGCCTGACGCGTATCGTTATCGCGCTGCTGGCGGCGGTACTGCTCGGCGTGCCGGTGGGGATCGCCATGGGGCTGAGCCCCACGGTACGCGGGATCCTCGACCCGCTGATCGAGCTTTATCGCCCGGTGCCCCCGCTGGCCTATTTACCGCTGATGGTGATCTGGTTCGGCATCGGCGAGACCTCGAAGATCCTGCTGATCTACCTGGCGATATTCGCACCGGTGGCGATGTCGGCGCTGGCGGGGGTTAAGAGCGCCCAGCAGGTGCGCATTCGCGCCGCGCAATCTTTAGGGGCCAGCCGGGCGCAGGTGCTGTGGCTGGTGATCCTGCCCGGCGCGCTGCCGGAGATCCTCACCGGCCTGCGCATTGGGCTCGGCGTGGGCTGGTCGACGCTGGTGGCCGCGGAGCTGATTGCCGCCACCCGCGGGTTAGGTTTTATGGTGCAGTCCGCCGGTGAGTTCCTCGCCACCGACGTGGTGCTGGCCGGGATCGCGGTGATTGCCATCATCGCCTTTTTACTGGAACTGGGGCTGCGCGCGCTGCAGCGTCGCCTGACGCCCTGGCATGGAGAAGTACAATGAGCGAACGTTTAAGCATTACCCCGCTGGGGCCGTATATTGGCGCGCAGGTATCCGGGGTCGACATCACCCGCCCGCTGAGCGACAACCAGTTTGAGCAGCTGTATCACGCGGTGCTGCGTCACCAGGTGGTGTTCCTGCGCGAGCAAAACATCACTCCCGAGCAGCAGCGGGATCTCGCCCTGCGCTTTGGCGACCTGCATGTTCATCCGGTCTATCCGCACGCGCCCGGCGTGGATGAGATTATCGTGCTCGATACCCACGACGATAACCCGCCGGATAACGACAACTGGCACACCGATGTCACCTTTATAGAGACGCCGCCCGCCGGGGCGATCCTCGCGGCAAAAGAGCTGCCGTCAACCGGCGGCGACACCCTGTGGACCAGCGGCATTGCGGCCTATGAGGCGCTCTCCGCGCCTTTGCGCCAGCTGTTAAGCGGCCTGCGCGCGGAGCATGATTTTCGCAAATCGTTTCAGGAGTACAAATACCGCAAAAGCGAAGAGGAGCATCAGCGCTGGCTGGAGGCGGTCGCGAAAAATCCGCCGCTGCTGCATCCGGTGGTGCGCACCCATCCGGTGACCGGGAAGCAGGCGCTGTTTGTCAATGAGGGCTTTACCACCCGCATCGTTGACGTCACGGAGAAAGAGAGCGAGGCGCTGCTCGGCTTCCTGTTTGCTCACGTTACTAAACCGGACTTCCAGGTGCGCTGGCGCTGGCAGCCGAACGACGTGGCCATTTGGGATAACCGCGTCACCCAGCACTACGCCAACGCCGATTACCTGCCGCAGCGGCGCATTATGCACCGGGCGACGATTCTCGGGGATAAACCCTATTATCGGGCGGGGTAATGCTTGTAGCCCGGCCGCGCGCCGTGGAGAACATCGGGAAGCGGTATTGCACGCTGCTTCCCGGAGGCGGCGCTTAACGCGCCTTGTACGGGCTACCGGTCCGCAGAAAGCGGTAAACCCGTAGCCCGGCTAAGGCGCAATGCGCCGCAAGCCGGGAAAAGGCTTTTATGCCGATTTTTGCGCGTCCAGATGTACCCCAATATAGCGCTGATAGCGGTTCGCCTTCAGGTAGGTCAAGTCCACCAGCACCAGACCATCCACGCAGTTGTTGAAATCCGGGTCGCTGCCGAAATCGATAAACTGCACGCCGCCCGGCTCGCAAACTTCCGAGTACTGCTTATACAGCGGCGGGATCGCGCAGCCGAGGTTGCCGAGCAGGGACTTCAGCCGCGCCAGATCGTCGTTGTAATCTTCTCCGCCAAACTGCGCCAGCACATCGGGCAGCGAGGCCGGATAAGGGCGGCGCGACTCCGCCAGCGGATGCGTCGCCGGGAACCACAGTCGATAGAACGCGACCAGCAGATCGCGCGCCGACGGCGGCAGCCCGCCGGAAATCGACACCGGGCCGAACAGATAGCGATAGTGCGGATAGCGCGCCAGATACGCGCCGATGCCGGACCACAGGTAGTCCAGTCCGCGGCGGCCCCAGTAGCGCGGCTGGATAAAGCTGCGCCCCAGCTCAATTCCGTGCTGCAGAATATCGTCCATGCGCGCGTCGTAATGGAACAGGCTGTAGCTGTAGACGCCGTTCAGGCCGCGCTTTTCCAGCTGCATCGCGGTCGGCATAAAGCGGTAAGCGCCGACGATTTCCAGGTCTTCTTCATCCCACAGAATCAGATGCAGATAGTCGTCGTCGTAACCGTCAACGTCGCGACGTTTGCCGCTGCCTTCGCCCACCGCGCGGAAGGCGATTTCCCGCAGGCGGCCCAGTTCGCGCAGCACCGGCGCATCTTCCTGGCCGCGGCGCTGCCAGAGATAAATCACTTTGCCATCCGCCGTGCGCCCCAGCGTTTCCGCCCGGCCCAGTTCGCGCTTGAGCAGGGCGCGGTCTTCGGGTCGGGCGATAGCGCTTTCGCTTTTAAATACGCCGGGCTGCCCTTTTGCCAGCAGCTCCAGGTGGCGATAGCAGCGTTCGGTCAGCTCGCGAACAGAGCGCTGAGGATCGAACCAGCTTGACCAGGCAATCTGTTGGCCGAAATTAACCGGCAGGCTGCCGTTGCGGCGGCGAAACATTTGCTGCATCAGCAGCAGCAGCGGCAGGCTATCGGAAATCAGCGTGCTGGCGTAAAACAGCGCGCTGTTGCGCGCGCGGATCCACGCCGGCAGCAGCGGGGCGCGGTATTTCGCCGCCAGCTTAATAAATCCGGAGTGCCATTTTTTATCGCGAATACCGCGCCGGGTGAGGCGTGAAACTTCACCCGCCGGGAAGAAAATCAGCACGCCGCCGTTTTGCAGCTGCTGGTCCATCTGCTGCAGCGCCGCTTTGGCGGTTCGGCCGTTGATATTATCGACCGGAATAAACAGCGAGCTCAGCGGTTCAAGGTGGGTCAGCATGCGGTTGGTGACCACTTTGACGTCGCGGCGCACGCGGGACACCGCGTAGAGCAGGGCCAGGCCGTCAAGCGTACCGGTGGGGTGGTTGGCGATAATGACCAGCGGGCCATGTTCGGGGATTTGTTCGAGATCGTGCGCCGGGATAGCGCAGCGGATATTAAGATGTTCGAGCACCTGTTCGACCGTATCCAGTCCTTTCAGGTGATGATGACGCGCGGCAAACTGCTGAAACTCTTCCTCATGCAGGAGCTTTTTCAGCACCTTTTTCTGCCAGAGCGCTGGCTTTGCCTGAGGCCACAGGTCATCGATGACATTGTCGAGACTAAACATAGCGGCACCTCCTCCGTCCTGCCCAGACAGTAGAAGGCGCAGATGTCGCTCAGATTACAGTTGAGTGAAGATTTGGGATATTTCCCCGGGTTGCGGCTGGCGCCTTACCCGGGCTACCGGAGCAGATCGTAGCCCCGGTAAGCGTAGCGCGACCGGGGGTTTACTGGCGTTCGCCGCACAAAAAATCGTGAATTTCGCCACCCCAATTATCGGGATATAACCCGCGCCGTACATCCCGGTGAAAGGCTGAAAAAGGCCAATCACAAACCTGTCGTACCCAACCGTGTTTTACAGGATTAATGTAGGTGTAATCGATATGCCGGCGGTAGTCATCTTCATCGCGGATTACATGTTCCCAGAAACGCGGTTGCCAGACATTTTCTTGTTTTAATGCTTTGCTAAAGCAACCTTTTATGTCCCGCCATCTGGCGGAGAAATCGCTATCGTCTCCGGGTAATGTCCAGATGCAATGAAGATGTTCAGGAAGGATAACCCATGCATCAATGTAAAAGGGTTTTCGCCGTTTGATGGTGAGGATGGCGTGACGTAAAGTACCGATGTGCTCGGTCAGAAGTCTGCTTTTTCGGTTTCGCAAATTAACTGTAAAAAACCAGGTTCCACCCTTCAGGTAATAACGACGGTAGGCCCACCATGCAGCGCTCCTTTGCAAAAGATAGTGTCTTAAGCGGCAGGGTAGAGTCGGGGTAACAGTCTGGCAAGAATCCAAAGATAATGGTGGAAAGAGTCTCGCAACTTTTTGCAGCAGAGGAATTCCCCGGGTTGCGGCTGATGCCTTACCCGGGCTACCGGAGCAGGTTTGTAGCCCCGGTAAGCGTAGCGCGACCGGGGAACGGTAATAGCCGAATTAACGCAGGATTTTCTTTTCGGCGAGATCGAGGGCGAAGTAGCTGAAGATCAGATCCGCGCCGGCGCGCTTGATTGCGCCGAGGCTTTCCAGCACCACTTTCTCTTCATCGATAGCGCCGGCCTGGGCGGCGAACTTAATCATCGCGTATTCACCGCTCACCTGGTACGCGCCGAGCGGCAGGTTGGTGCGCTCGCGCAGATCGCGCAGGATATCGAGATAGGGACCGGCCGGTTTGACCATCAGGCAGTCGGCGCCCTGGGCTTCGTCCAGCAGCGATTCGCGAATCGCTTCGCGGCGGTTCATCGGGCTCATCTGATAGGTTTTACGATCGCCTTTCAGCGCGGTACCCGCGGCTTCGCGGAACGGACCATAGAACGATGAAGCGAACTTGGTGGAGTAGGACATAATCGCCGTATCGGTAAATCCGGCGGCGTCCAGCGCCTGGCGAATGGCCTGCACCTGGCCGTCCATCGCGGCGGACGGGGCGATAAAATCCGCGCCTGCGGCAGCGGCGACCACCGCCTGCTTACCGAGGTTGCTAAGGGTTAAATCGTTATCGACACCGTGGTCGCACAGCACGCCGCAGTGGCCGTGGGAGGTGTATTCGCAGAAACAGGTGTCGGACATTACGATCATCTCCGGCACCGCCTCTTTACAGATGCGGGACATGCGCGCTACCAGGCCGTTTTCGTTCCAGGTATCGCTGCCAACGGCATCGGTATGATGGGAAATGCCGAAGGTCATCACCGAACGGATACCGGCGTTGGCAATGCGCTCGATTTCGCGCGCCAGGTGTCTTTCCGGAATACGCATCACGCCGGGCATCGCTTCGATGGCTTTGTAATCGTCGATTTCTTCTTCAACAAAGATCGGCAACACCAGGTCGTTCAAACTCAGTGTTGTCTCTTCAAACATGGCACGTAGCGAAGCGGACTTGCGCAGTCGGCGCGGGCGAGTGATTAAATCTGTCATGGTTTGCCTGATTTTGTGAAATGAAAAAAGCGAGTTTACCTCAATTGGCGGCGGGATGTTTCGCCAAAACGATCCTTATCTATCGTCGGCAAAACATCCCAACAGGTTACTGGCTGGCGGTCTCAATCCCGGGGCGGTCGCCGCTTAATTCGCTGACCAGCTCGTTGACGCCATCGCTCATGTTGTTGAAACGCGTCAATGAAGAGCGGGTGACCACCACAAAGGCGCCGACGTTAGCCTGCGGGTTCATCGCCATGTAGGTGATAAAACCGCCGCCGCCGCCGGTCTTCTGAATAATGCCCGGCTGGCCGTTTTTCGGCTTCATGTAGACCCAGCCGAGACCCAGCGCATCGGCTTTGCCCGGCACGTCCATCCCGATCACCCTCGTCAGCTGGCTGCGTTGATAAATGAGCGTCTGCATCCGGTCCGCCTGCTGCCCGCGGGTGAAGAAATCGGAAGAGAGGAACTGCTGCATCCAGCGCATCATATCGCCAGGCGTGGAGTAAACGCCGCCGCTGCCGATGGCCGCCAGCGTATTGTTGCACGGGCTGGCCCCTTTCTCCGGGATCATCAGGCGCCGGCACTGATCGGGCGAAGGCGTAAAGGTGGTGTCTTTCATCCCCAGCGGACGGGTAATCTGCTCTTCAAACAGCTGCGGCCAGGGCTTGCCCGCGGCGGTAGAGAGCGCATCGGCCAGTAAATCGAACGCCAGATTGGAATAGGAGGCCTGCGAACCCGGAGCGGCTTTTAACGTTGCCGTGGAGAGCCAGTTCCAGCGCTGCTGGCGCGTCGGCCAGACGAACACCGGACGATGCGCCGCGCCGCCGGGCTGCTCGCGCGGCAGGGCGCTGGTATGGGTCGCCAGATTCACCAGCGTAATGGGCGCTCCCTGATATGTCGGCACGCGCGCGCCCGGCGGGGCGTATTTGCTCAGCGGATCGTTGAGCTTCACCACGCCCTGGTCGAGAAGTTTGACCAGCATTTCGCTGGTCATCAGCTTGCTCAGGGAGGCGATGCGAATCACCGAATCGAGCTGCGGGTGCTCATTATTGCCCGGGCGCGTCTCGCCGAAGCTGCGGAATACGCGCTGGTTACCATCGATAACCACCAGCGCCATGCCGATCGCGCCGCTGCCGTAGTAGATATGGTTAGCGTAACGGTCGACAACATCCGCAGCGAATTCCGGGTCGACGCTCGGCTGCGCGGCCTGGGCCGATGTCAACGACGCCGCGCACAGCGCAGCAAAAATGAGCAGACTACGTTTCAACGGGGGCATCCATCATGGTGAAGAAAAATATAGAGCGTATTTATACTACGAAGCGCCGCCGAGCAAAGCGCTAATAACGCCATTCTGTGCGGAAAAACGTAACCTGGCGTAAAAAATCCTTTTTTTGCTTTCGGATAGCGGCTTTCGCCTGCGGGCGCGTATGATATTCGTTTTGGCTAAACATGGGTGGCAAGAGACGATGGCGGCGAAACGGGTAGTGATGGTAGTGGATATGCAAAACGGCGTTTTCGCGACGCCGCGTATTGAGCGCGAGCGCTGCGCGGCGCAAATTAACCGCCTGATAAACGTCGCGGATACCGTTATCTTCATTCAGCACTGCGAAGAGGGCGGTCTGGAAGAGGGGAGCGAAGGTTTTGCTTTGCTGCCTGAACTGCACCAGCCGGCAGGCGCGTTGTTCGTCACCAAGACCGCCTGCGACGCCTTTTACCGCACCCGCCTGGAAGAGGTGCTGCGCGAACATCACATCACGCAGTTTGTGATTTGCGGCTGCGCCACCGACTACTGCGTAGATACCACCATCAAAAACGGCGCCAGCCGGGGCTATGCGATTACCGTCGCTGAAGATGCCCATACCACAGCCAACCGCCCGGCGGCGCAGGCCGTCACGCTGATCGCCCACTACAACGAGGTGTGGCGTACGCTGACCGTTCCGGGCAATCCTTTACAGGTGACATCGACAGAAACAATTCTGAACGGATGGTCGGCGAACTAAGCTGCTGATATCCGGTCTCATCATCCGCCCACTTTGCTTCGCTGCGACGGCTTTGCGGCGGGCGTCTTTGTGGTACACAGCACAGCAAAACGAAAAAGAAGTTAGCAGGAGAGCATGATGTTTAAATCCTTTTTCCCCAAACCGGGGCCGTTTTTTATTTCTGCCTTTATGTGGTCGCTGCTGGCGGTGATCTTTTGGCAGGCGGGCGGCGGCGACTGGCTGCTGCGGGTCACCGGCGCATCTCAGGATGTGGCGATTAGCGCGGCGCGCTTTTGGTCGCTCAATTACCTGGTGTTCTACGCGTTCTACGTATTCTGCGTGGGCGTTTTCGCCCTCTTTTGGTTTATTTACAGCCCCCACCGCTGGCAGTACTGGTCGATCCTCGGCACCTCGCTGATTATTTTCGTCACCTGGTTTCTGGTCGAGGTCGGGGTGGCGATCAACGCTTGGTACGCCCCGTTCTACGATCTTATTCAGGCCGCGCTGGCGACGCCGCATAAGGTCAGCATTAACCAGTTTTATCAGGAGATTGGCATCTTTCTCGGCATCGCGCTTATCGCGGTGGTCATCGGGGTGATGAACAACTTCTTCGTCAGCCACTACGTTTTCCGCTGGCGTACCGCCATGAACGAACACTATATGGCGCACTGGCAGCATCTGCGCCATATCGAAGGCGCGGCGCAGCGTGTGCAGGAAGATACCATGCGCTTTGCTTCCACCCTGGAGAGCATGGGCGTCAGCTTCCTTAACGCGGTGATGACCCTTATCGCCTTCCTGCCGGTGCTGGTGACGCTCTCCGCGCACGTCCCGGATTTACCGATTGTCGGCCACCTGCCCTACGGCCTGGTGATTGCCGCCATTGTCTGGTCGTTAATGGGTACCGGCCTGCTGGCGGTGGTGGGGATCAAGCTGCCCGGCCTGGAGTTCAAAAACCAGCGCGTTGAGGCAGCCTATCGTAAAGAGCTGGTGTACGGCGAAGATGACGCCAACCGCGCGACGCCGCCGACGGTGCGTGAGCTGTTTGGCGCCGTGCGCCGCAACTATTTCCGCCTCTATTTCCACTACATGTATTTCAATATCGCCCGTATTCTGTATCTGCAGGTGGATAACGTTTTCGGTTTGTTCCTGCTGTTTCCGTCGATTGTTGCCGGTACGATTACGCTGGGCCTGATGACCCAGATCACCAACGTCTTTGGCCAGGTCCGCGGTTCGTTCCAGTATCTGATTAGCTCATGGACTACACTGGTTGAGCTGATGTCTATCTACAAACGTCTGCGCAGCTTCGAGCGCGAGCTGGATGGCAAAGAGCTGCAGACCGTGACGCAAACATTAAGTTGATCAACGCAAGGATGAACCATGCCGGGAGCGCAATCCAGAATCACTTCTCTCACCCTGACGCTACTGGCAGGGATTGTCCTCACCGCCTGCTCCAGCAAGCCGGAGCCGGAGCTGAAAAAGGGCGAAAAGGCGATTGATGTTGCCGCGGTGGTGCGGCAGAAAATGCCCGCCAGCGTGAAAGATCGCGAGGCCTGGGCGCAGGCCATCGCCAAAACCTTTGCCAGCCAGAAGCTGGCGCCGACGGAAGAGAACGTCTGTTCGGTGCTGGCGGTGGCGCAGCAGGAGTCCAACTATCAGGCCGACCCGGCGGTGCCGGGGCTGAATAAAATCGCCTGGCAGGAGATTGACCGCCGGGCGGAGAAAATGCATATCCCGGTTTTTCTGGTGCATACCGCGCTGAAAATCAAATCGCCCAACGGCAAAAGCTATAGCGAACGCCTCGATAGCGTGAAAACCGAAAAGCAGCTGAGCGCGATTTTCGATGATTTTATCGGCATGGTGCCGATGGGGCAGAAGCTGTTCGGCTCGCTGAACCCGGTGCATACCGGCGGCCCGATGCAGGTCAGCATCGCCTTCGCCGAGCAGCATACCGACGGCTACCCGTGGAAAATCGACGGTACCGTACGCCAGGAGGTGTTCAGCCTGCGCGGCGGTCTGTGGTTCGGCACCTATCATCTGTTGAACTATCCGGCGAACTACAGCGTACCGCTGTACCGTTTTGCCGATTTCAACGCCGGATGGTACGCCAGCCGCAACGCCGCCTTCCAGAACGCCGTCGCAAAAGCGACGGGCGTGAAGCTGGCGCTGGATGGCGATTTGATTCGTTACGATAGCGACGAGGCCGGAACCACCGAACTGGCGGTGCGCCGGTTATCCTCACAGCTGGCAATGAGCGATGATGATATCCATCGTCAGTTAAAGAAGGGCGATACCCTGGCGTTTGAAGAGAGCGATCTCTATAAGCAGGTGTTTCGCATTGCCGATAAGAAAGCCGGCAAAACGCTCCCGCGGGAGGTGCTGCCGGGCATTCAGCTTGAGAGCCCGAAAATCACCCGTAACCTGACGACCGCCTGGTTTGCCAAACGCGTTGACGACCGGCGGGCCAGCTGTATGGCGCGCCGTTAGCGGCGGCTGCGCCAGCGGAATATCAGCCCAGGAATACCAATGAGCACGCAGCCCGCCAGGAAGGGAATCAGGCCGAACAGGGTACCGACCACCAGGCTAATCTCGACCCGCGGGCGGCTGCTGTCCTGCATTTGAATCAGATGCTCAAAAACGCCGGGCGCGTGGATCAGCATACTCAGCATTTGCGCACCGGCCCAGAAGCAAAACAGCACAAACAGAGCGTAAGCGATGTTGCTGCCGGTGAGAGAGCCCCTCTTTTTGCCGCCGTTGACGGTCTTTGCAAAGGTGAACTCTGCCATCTTGACCTCCGTACTTCACTTTCTTGCCGTTTTTTCCACGGCGACGTAGAGGGTAATTCTGGCAACGAAGGGGGGATTTCAGTATCAGATTGCTGGTAATTTCCGCCCAGGAATATTCCTGATTTCATCGGGTTGTGAGTTTGCTACAAATTTGTGAAATTTAGACCGATATCGCAATGTGCGACAATTCTCAACGCCGCTACAGACCCGCGGTGGCGGCTATGCGAAGATGCTTTTTTTGTTGTCGGAGTGGTTATGAAACTCACGGAAAAAATCCGCCGCGATTGGCACTACTACGCGGTAGCGCTGGGGTTAATTTTTATTATGAATGGCGTGGTCGGGCTGCTCGGGTATGAAACCGAAGGCTGGCGTTCTTACGCGGTTGGGCTGGTGACGTGGGTCATTAGCTTCTGGATTGCCGGGTTTATTATTCGCCGCCGCCCGGCAGAGGAAGCGTGAACCGGAGGTGGTGAACCCGTAGCCCGGCTAAGCGCAGCGCGAGCCGGGAAGATGCCGGGCTGATACATCAACCCCGGCGCACTCCCCGGGTCGCGGCGTAAACGCTTACTCGGGCTACCGCCGGCAGACGGCGGTGAACCCGTTACCGGGCTTAATTCATCGATGTTTTCAGCGCCCGATCGGCGGCGTGACGCTCAAGCGCCAGCTCAATCAGGCGGCTAATCAGGCTGGTATAGTCCAGACCGCTGGCCTGCCATAGCTTCGGATACATGCTGATGTTGGTGAAGCCCGGCAGCGTATTGATTTCGTTAATCACCACGTCGTTATCGGCGGTCAGGAACACATCGACCCGCGCCATCCCGCTGCAGCCGAGGGTCTGATAGGCGCGAACGGCGATATCGCGAATTTTATCGTTTACATCGCTGTCGATGGCCGCCGGAACCACCACCTTCGCGCCCTGATCGTCAATGTACTTGGTGTCATAGGCGTAGAATTCGCTGTTGAGGACGATTTCACCGCAGGTGCTGGCCTGAGGATTATCGTTGCCCAATACCGCGCACTCGATCTCACGCCCTTTAATCCCCTGTTCAACCACCACTTTATGGTCAAATTCGAAGGCCAGGGCCACGGCCTGCTGATACTGCTC
This sequence comes from Klebsiella sp. ME-303, assembly GCF_007910085.1. Classification (NCBI taxonomy): domain Bacteria; kingdom Pseudomonadati; phylum Pseudomonadota; class Gammaproteobacteria; order Enterobacterales; family Enterobacteriaceae; genus Klebsiella; species Klebsiella sp. ME-303. Next base: position 63,533 of record NZ_VOJB01000079.1, read on the forward strand.
TTCGCTGTTGACCTTGCTGACGCCCACCGAGGAGCCCTGGTTCGCCGGTTTGACGAACAGCGGCAGGCCCAGCTTCGCCTGCACCTCGGCAAAGCTCACCTGATGACGGTTGGCGCGGGTCAGGGTAATAAAAGGCGCAATCGACAGCCCGGCATCGCGCAGCAGACGCTTGGTCACGTCTTTGTCCATGCAGGCGGCGGAGCCGAGGACGTCGGAGCCGACGAAGGGCAGGTTAGCCATCCGCAGCATACCCTGCAGAGAACCATCTTCCCCAAGGGTGCCGTGAACAATCGGGAAAATGACGTCGATGGCCGCCAGCGGCTGGCCGCTATCAGCGTTAATCAGCTGCTGCGCTTCGCGTCCGGGAATTTGCGCCAGGGTAATATCGGATGGGCGCAGGGCAATATGGGCGGGGTCCTGCGGATTGAGCAGATAGTTGCTGGCGTCGTTGATATGCCACTGCCCCTGCTTATCAATCCCCAGCAAAACGACGTCGAAGCGCGTTTTGTCGATGGCTTCCACGATATTTTTCGCTGACTGTAGCGATACTTCATGTTCTGCCGACTTACCGCCGAAAACGATCCCAACCCTCATCTTAGCCATTTCAACTTCCATCATGATTACATCAAAGGGCATAACATAGCATGTGAAACGGCCGCCTGGCTGCCATAATATTCACCGGGTAAAGCATTGGGAGGCAGCGCGTGAAAGGAAAAGGGCTTATCGTTCTGTTGGCGCTGCTGGCGGCCGGATATTACGGCTATCGTTATCTTCCCGCGCACTATAACCCGCTGGCGCCGCTGCGTCTGGAGGATCCGCCGGGGTTCATCACCCACTATAAGCTGCGGCGATTGACGCCCGGACAGTGCGCCAACCTGCTGAAGGAAGCGAATCAGCGAAATCTCATCACCAGCCGGGCGGTGGCCGATAGCGGGGGAGAGTGCCCCCTGCAAAACGTGGTTCGGGTACGCGATTTTGGCGCGGTAAAGCTCAGCAGCAGCTTCCTCGCCAGCTGCCCGCTGGCGTTAAGCAGCGCGCTGTATCTGCAACAGCAGGCGAAACCGCTGACTCGGCGGATGCTGGGGCAAGAGCTCCGCCAGGTCGACCATTTTGGCAGCTATGCCTGCCGTAATATTTACCATCGTCAGAACGCGCGGCGCAGCGAGCACGCTACCGCGGAGGCGCTGGATATCAGCGGCTTTCGTTTGGCCGATGGCCGACGCATCAGCGTGCTGAAAGGGTGGCCCGATGCGCAGTATCACCCCTGGCTGCAGGCGTTACTGGCCGGCGGTTGCAGCTATTACGGCAACGCTTTAGGGCCGGACTATAACGCGGCCCATGCGAACCATTTTCACCTCGGTATGCGCGGCCAGGGGTTCTGTTTCTGAGCATAACTCGCTGTATACCACGCTTTTCACCACGAAATTATTCGCAACAGGGCAATCTGGTGTCATAAAACACTAAACTCGCCGTCAGCGCATCTCTGGTAGTACGTCGGACAGGGGAAATTGCTAAGCTAGTTAATAATTGCCAAAAAATTAATGAATACGCGTAGTTATGGAATCCTGGAAGGTTAATCTTATCTCCGTCTGGTTTGGCTGTTTTTTTACCGGCCTGGCCATCAGCCAAATTCTTCCCTTTTTGCCGCTGTACGTTTCCCAACTGGGCGTGACCTCGCATGAAGCGTTATCCATGTGGTCGGGCCTGACGTTTAGCGTCACTTTTCTGGTGTCGGCGATTGTCTCGCCGATGTGGGGGAGCCTCGCCGACCGCAAAGGGCGCAAGCTGATGCTGCTGCGCGCCTCGCTGGGGATGGCCATCGCCATTTTACTTCAGGCGTTCGCCACCAACGTCTGGCAGCTGTTTATCCTGCGCGCGGTGATGGGACTGACTTCCGGCTATATTCCCAACGCCATGGCGCTGGTGGCGTCTCAGGTTCCGCGCGAGCGTAGCGGCTGGGCGCTGAGCACGCTGTCGACGGCGCAGATCAGCGGCGTGATTGGCGGGCCGCTGCTCGGCGGTTTCCTGGCCGACCACGTCGGTTTGCGCGCCGTATTTATCATCACCGCGATTTTGCTGACCGTAAGCTTCCTGGTGACGCTGTTTCTGATTAAAGAGGGCGCCCGACCGCAGGTCACGAGGGCGGAGCGGCTGAGCGGCAAGGCGGTATTTGCCTCGCTGCCCTATCCGGGACTGGTGATCAGCCTGTTTTTCACCACTCTGGTGATCCAACTTTGCAACGGCTCAATCGGCCCGATTCTGGCGCTGTTTATCAAGTCGATGGCGCCGGATAGCAATAACATCGCCTTTCTCGCCGGCATGATCGCCGCCGTGCCGGGCGTGTCGGCGCTGATTTCGGCTCCCCGTCTGGGGAAATTGGGCGACAGGATCGGCACCTCGCGGATCCTGCTGGCGACGCTGTGCTGCGCGGTGGTGATGTTCTTTGCCATGTCGTTCGTTACGACCCCATTCCAGCTTGGTGTGCTGCGTTTCCTGCTCGGTTTTGCCGATGGGGCGATGCTGCCGGCGGTGCAAACCCTTCTGCTCAAATACTGCAGCGACAGCGTCACCGGGCGTATTTTCGGCTATAACCAGTCGTTTATGTATCTTGGCAACGTGGCCGGGCCGTTGATCGGCGCGTCGGTCTCGGCCATGGCCGGCTTCCGCTGGGTGTTTATCGCCACGGCGGTTATTGTCCTGATCAATATCTGGCAGCTGGCCATCATGCTGCGCCGCAGCCGCCGTCCTGCGGCTTAATTCCGCTCTTTCTCCTCGGCCGCGATGGATGCGACAGCGTCAGTAGCGGCCTCGGTGTTCCTTAAGCTTTAAATGTATCACCGATCACAAAACGATTATTTTCCCCTCTCATCCTCTTCTATTCCTGACTGTTACGCGTATACAGTTACGCGTAACAGTTATTGAAAAAGAGGTTTTATGCGAAATTTATTTGATTTGTCAGGGAAGCGCGCGCTGATCACCGGCTCCGCTCAGGGGATTGGCCATCTGCTGGCCGGCGGCCTGGCGGAGTACGGCGCGGAGATCATCATCAACGACCGCACCCAGGCGCGCGCGGACCAGGCGGCGCAGGCGCTGGTGGCGCAGGGCTTTCATGCGGTAGGGGTCGCCTTTGATGTCACCCGGGCGGCGCAGGTCGAGCAGGCGATAGCCCGCATCGAAGAGGAGATCGGCGCCATTGATATTTTAATTAATAACGCCGGGATCCAGCGGCGTTTCCCTTTTACCGAATTTCCGGAGGAGGAGTGGGATAACGTTATTGAGGTCAATCAGAAGGGCGTTTTCCTGGTTTCTCAGCAGGTGGCGAAATATATGATGGGCCGCCGCGCGGGGAAAATAATTAATATTTGCTCAATGCAGAGCGAGCTGGGGCGTAAAACCATTACGCCTTACGCGGCCTCGAAAGGGGCGGTTAAAATGCTGACCCGCGGCATGTGCGTTGAGCTGGCCGAATATAATATTCAGGTTAACGGTATCGCGCCGGGATATTTTGCCACCGACATGACGGCCGCCCTGGTCAACGATGAGGCGTTTTCCGCCTGGCTGTACCAGCGTACCCCGGCGGCGCGCTGGGGAAAACCGGAAGAACTGATTGGTGCCGCGGTATATCTGGCCTCGTCGGCGGCAAACTTTGTTAACGGTCATTTGCTGTTTGTGGACGGCGGAATGCTTGCCGCTGTCTGAATCACTTCGCGTCCTTCGGGCAGCAGCGTGCCCGCACTACCTGAAGGACAGAGTATTAAACCCGTGTGATGATATTGATATCTGAGGAGTGCTTATGCACATGCTCGCGAAATTACCCGCGCGTCGCTGGTGGTATTTAATGCCGATTATATTTATTACCTATAGTCTGGCCTACCTTGACCGTGCGAATTATGGTTTTGCCGCTGCTGCGGGAATTGAAAGCGATTTGGGTATTACCAAAGGAACGGCATCGCTTATTGGCGCGCTATTTTTTCTCGGCTATTTCTTTTTCCAGGTACCCGGCGCGATATATGCGGTAAAACGCAGCGTGCGAAAAATGATTTTCTTTAGCCTGATTTTATGGGGATTCTGCGCGGCGGCGACCGGGTTCGTCAGCAATATTCCGATGCTGATGGCGATTCGCTTTACCCTTGGCGTGGTTGAGGCGGCGGTGATGCCGGCGATGCTGATTTATATCAGCAACTGGTTTACGAAAACCGAGCGTTCGCGCGCCAACACGTTCCTGATCCTCGGAAACCCGGTGACGGTGCTGTGGATGTCCATCGTTTCCGGCTACCTGATTCAGGCGTGGGGCTGGCGCGAAATGTTTATCATCGAAGGCATTCCGGCGGTACTGTGGGCGGTATGCTGGTGGATACTGGTGCGCGATAAACCGTCCGAGGTTTCCTGGCTGAACGAGCAGGAAAAAGAGACCCTGCAGAAGGTGATGGACAGCGAGCAGAGTCATATCAAGCCGGTGCGCAACTACGGTGAAGCGCTGCGCTCGCGCAATGTGATCATGCTCTGCGCCGTGCACGCGCTGTGGAGCATCGGCGTGTACGGCTTCATGATGTGGATGCCGTCGATTCTGAAAAATGCCGCGCAGATGGATATCGTGGCGGTGGGCTGGCTGGCGGCGGTGCCGTACCTGGCGGCAATTATCCTGATGCTGACGGTCTCCTGGCTGTCGGATAAGTTCCAGAATCGTAAACTGTTTATTTGGCCGTTATTGCTGATTGCCGCTATCGCTTTCTTTGGCTCCTGGCTGGTGGGCAACCAGGCGTTCTGGCTCTCCTATGCGCTACTGGTCATTGCCGCGGCCTGCATGTATGCGCCGTATGGGCCGTTCTTCGCGCTTATTCCTGAACTGCTGCCGCGCAACGTTTCCGGCGTATCGATGGGCTTAATCAACAGCTTTGGCGCGCTCGGCGCTTTCCTTGGTGCGTGGCTGGTGGGGTACCTCAACGGGATTACCGGCGGGCCGGGAGTTTCCTATACCTTTATGGCTGTCGCGCTGCTGTCCTCCGTCGTGCTGATGTACAACGTGCGCGCTAACCCGCAACCCGTTTCCCCGGTGACGGCAAAAAAGGTTGCCGGCTAACATAAACCGCCGCTGCTGTGGTAAGGTTCTCTGTGAGCATAAAAGTCGCTTGTCGTAGAGAACCTGATGAAAAACAACCGGATGACATTGCAGGATATCGCCAACCTGGCGGGGCTGAATAAAATGACGGTCAGCCGTTATTTACGTGACCCCGGCCAGGTTTCTGAGCGCAGCCGTGAGCTGATCTCAAAGGTCATGGAAGAGAACAACTATATCCCTAACCGCGCCCCGGAAATCCTGCTTAACGCCCGGAGTAAAACGATTGGCGTGCTTATTCCCTCCTTCCGCAACCAGATTTTTGCCGATGTGCTGGCCGGCATTGAGTCGGTGACCTCCGCGCACCAGTATCAGACCCTGATTGCCAACTACGAATATGACCCGCAGCGCGAAGAGCGCGAAGTGCTCAATCTGCTCTCTTATAATATCGATGGGCTGATTTTGACCGGGAAGCAGCACAGCGATCGCATGGTGCAGTACGTGCGCGCCAGCGGTATCCCCGTCGCTGAACTGATGGACTACGGCGGCCAGCAGCTGGATATCCAGGTGGGGTTCGATAACGAAAAGGCGGCGTGGGATATGACTCATGCTTTTCTTGAGAGCGGCAAACGGGCGATCGCCTTTTTTGGTTCAATGGACGATCCCCGCGATTTAAGCCGCTTCCGCGGCACCGAGCTGGCGCTGGCGGAGCACGGCCTGAAGGCGTATCACATGGCGCCGCGGACCATCTCCTCGGTTGCGCTTGGCCGGCAGATGTTCCTGCAGATGCAGAAGACGCGCCCGGATATTGACGCCATTTTTTGTACCAACGACGATCTGGCGGTGGGGGTGCTGCTCGAGTGCCAGGCGCAGGGGAAAGCCGTTCCGCAGGAGATCGCCATCGCCGGTTTTCACGGGCTGGAAATTGGCCGTGCGCGGCTGCAAAAAATAGCCAGCGTCATTACCCCACGTTATGAAATCGGTAAAACGGCGAGCGAAATACTTATTGCGCGCCTGACCGGTAAAGACGCGCCGGACAGCGTGAATCTGGCCTACCAGATATATTATGGCGATACGTTATAGTTATCGATAGAATAGCGATATTCCATTTTATTCTTATTTGTTAAAGTTGGTTATGATGCTTATTAATCCGCATTGAGTAAATTCCTGGCGGGTGGCATGCAAAGAGCAAAACGTTTCGCTTGTTATTCACCGGCGTGGCGAACTTTTTTAAAAAATAATAGTGGCAACCGACGGCTAATGTATGACATAAATAGCAGACTACGGACCTCGCATAAGGATAAAGTGCTGTGAAGAATCTCATTGCTGAGCTACTGGTAAAACTCGCCCAAAAGGAAGAAGAATCGAAGGAGCTGACGGCCCAGGTTGAGGCGCTGGAAGTGGTGGTGACCGCTCTGCTACGTCATATGGAGCAGGACGCCCAGCAGGCGCTCATCATCGATATTGAGCAGGCCATCGATGAGGCCAGCCCCGGCCCGCTGGTGGATGACCGCGATACCCAGCTACTGCAGCAATATATAAAGAAGCTGTTACGGCATCCTCGTAGCTAGTTTTGTGACAGGGTATGGATGCTGTCATTTTACTGTCACATCGCTTTTATACAGTCTCCCTCGTTTTGTTTTTTAAAGTATTTTTTACACGGAGACGATAAAAGTGAAATTAAGCGCCCTGTTTATTGCCCTGCTGCCTCTGCTGGGCTCCCCGATTATTCACGCAGAAACAACAACCGCACCGGTTCTGGAAAATCGTGCCGCGCAGGGCGATATCACCACGCCGGGCGGCGCGCGTCGTTTAAGCGGTGACCAGACCGAGGCGCTGCGCGCTTCGTTAATCAATAAACCGGCTAAAAATATTATTTTGCTGATTGGCGACGGAATGGGCGATTCTGAAATCACCGCCGCGCGAAATTATGCAGAAGGGGCGGGCGGCTTCTTTAAAGGCATTGACGCGCTGCCGCTGACCGGCCAGTACACCCATTATTCTCTGGATAAGAAAACCGGCAAGCCGGATTATGTCACCGACTCCGCCGCTTCCGCAACGGCCTGGACCACCGGCGTGAAAAGCTATAACGGCGCGCTGGGCGTGGATATCCATGAAAAAGATCATCAGACCATCCTTGAGCTGGCGAAAGCGGCGGGCTTAGCTACCGGTAACGTCTCCACGGCGGAACTGCAGGACGCCACTCCCGCTGCGCTGGTGGCGCATGTGACGTCGCGTAAATGCTACGGCCCGAGCGTGACCAGCGAAAAATGCGCCAGCAACGCGCTGGAAAAGGGCGGTAAAGGTTCGATTACCGAACAGCTGCTGAACGCCCGTCCCGACGTAACACTGGGCGGCGGTGCGAAAACCTTCGCGGAAAGCGCGACGGCCGGTGAATGGCAGGGCAAAACGCTGCACGATCAGGCGGTAGCCCGCGGCTACCAGATCGTCACCGACGCCAGCTCGCTGGCCGCCATTAGCCAGGCCAATCAGGACAAACCGCTGCTCGGTCTCTTCGCGGAAGGCAATATGCCGGTGCGTTGGGAAGGCCCAAAGGCGTCTTATCACGGCAATATCGATAAGGCGGCGGTGACCTGTACGCCGAACCCGAAACGCGATGCATCGGTGCCGACGCTGGCGCAGATGACCGAAAAAGCCATCGATCTGCTGAGCAGCAATGAGAAGGGGTTCTTCCTGCAGGTGGAAGGCGCTTCTATCGATAAACAGGATCACGCGGCGAATCCGTGCGGTCAGATTGGCGAGACCGTCGATCTGGACGAAGCGGTACAGAAGGCGCTGGAATTTGCCAAAAAAGAGGGCAATACCCTGGTTATCGTCACCGCCGACCACGCTCACGCCAGCCAGATTATCCCGGCAGATACCAAAGCGCCGGGCCTGACGCAGGCGCTGAACACCAAAGATGGTTCGGTGATGGTGATGAGCTACGGCAACTCTGAAGAAGAGTCGATGGAACATACCGGCACCCAGCTGCGTATTGCCGCCTACGGCCCGCACGCGGCCAACGTGGTGGGTTTAACCGACCAGACGGACCTGTTCTACACCATGAAAGCCGCACTTAATCTGAAATAACCGGGCGCCGGTGATGAATTTTCGTTACCGGCTGGTTTTTTCTCCATCAGCGACCAGACTTACAGAGATCCACTCATAGAGGATGGTGCGATGAAAATAACATTACTTGTGACCTTACTTTTTGGCCTGGTATTTATGACAGCGGTGAGTGCCGCGGAAAAAGAGTTGACCCCTCAGCAGCAAAAGATGAGCGTCTGCAATAAAGAAGCGTCATCGAAGTCGCTGAAAGGGGATGAGCGTAAAACGTTTATGAGTAGCTGCCTGAAGAAAGATGGCGCCGCGCAGGACGGTAAGGGGCTAACGCCTCAGCAGCAGAAAATGCGCGAGTGTAACGCTCAGGCGACCCAGCAGTCCCTGAAAGGGGACGATCGCAGCAAATTTATGAGCGCCTGCCTGAAAAAACAGGTGTAAGAAATGGGCGGGTGAGGGAAACCTCACCCGCTATTCGCTATTGCAATCAGGAACGGCTCAGCTTCTCTGATTTCTCCATGCATTTCACCATCGCTTCGATGACGGCGGAACGGAAGCCTTTCTCTTCCAGCACGCGCACGGCTTCGATGGTGGTGCCGCCGGGCGAACACACCATATCCTTCAGCGTCCCCGGATGCTCGCCGCTTTCGAGTACCATTTTGGCCGAGCCCATCACCGCCTGCGCCGCGAATTTATAAGCCTGCGCGCGGGGCATTCCGCCAAGCACAGCGGCGTCGGCCATCGCTTCGATAAACATAAAGACGTAAGCCGGCGCGGAGCCGCTGACGCCGACCACCGGATGAATCATCGGCTCAGCAATGATTTCCGCCTGACCAAAGCAGCGGAATATGGTCAGGATCTCCGCGGTTTCTTCGGCGCTGACCAGCGCATTCGGCGTGACCGACGTCATCCCCGCGTTGACCAGCGAAGGCGTGTTGGGCATCGCGCGGACTATTTTGCGGTCATGGCCTAAGGCGCGCGCCAGCTGGTCGAGCGTCACGCCCGCGGCGATAGAAACCACCAGAGAGTCTTTATTCAGGCTGGAGGCGACGTCGCTGAGCACTTTTACCATCACGCCCGGCTTTACGGCGCCAAAAACGATATCCGCCACCTGAGCCACTTCCTGCGCGCTTTGCGCCGCATTAATGCCGTATTGGTCGTGCAGGGCCGCCACTTTATCCGGCGACGGGGTATAGACCCAGATTTGACCCGGCTGCACCTGCCCGCTGGCGATCAGGCCGCCCAGGATGGCCTTGCCCATGTTGCCGCAGCCGATAAAGCCGATTTTCTTCTCCATCACCAATCCCCTTTGTTTGTTTTATCGTTAGCGATATAGCTTAACATCTTGTTGCTTTCGCGGAAGGCAAAAGCAGGCGACAATACGGCATCTCTTTTTCATCGACAGGAGCCGCAATGGCTATTTGGGTTGATGCGGACGCGTGTCCGAACGTCATTAAAGATATTTTGTTCCGCGCCGCCGAGCGCGCGCAAATCTCGCTGACGCTGGTTGCTAACCAGCCTCTGCGCGTCCCGCCGTCGCGCTTTATCCGCACGCTGCGCGTGGCGCAGGGGTTTGACGTGGCGGATAACGAAATCGTACGTTTATGCGAGCCGGGAGATCTGGTGATTACCGCCGATATCCCGCTGGCGGCGGAAGTGCTGGAGAAAGGCGGGGCGGCGCTGAATCCACGCGGTGAACGCTACAGCGAGGCGACCATTCGCGAACGCCTGACGATGCGCGACTTTATGGAAACGATGCGGGCCAGCGGCGTGCAGACCGGCGGCCCGGATAGCTTATCCCAGCGCGATCGGCAGCAGTTTGCCGCCGCGCTGGAGAAATGGCTGTTAGACGTTAAGCGCCAGCAGGGTTAAACCCAGCTGTCGTCGTCGCTGCCGAAATCATCATTGCCGAAACCGGCGTCAAAGTCGGCGTCATAATCGTTGTTGTCGGCGAGGAACTGCCCGTCATCCTGGCGGAAGGTATCGTCAGCGACGCTATTGTCCTGCGCCTGGCTGAGATCCGGCTGCGGTTTCTCTTCGATGATATTGACGATCTCTTGCGGATGCGAGCCGCTAAACATATTGGTCAACATGTTTCCCAGCACCACGCCGCCCGCGACGCCTGCCGCCGTTTGCAGCGCGCCGGCCATAAAACCGCCGCCGCTGCGCGACGCCTGAGGGGCGTAGTTCTGCTGCTGCGCCTGCGGAGCATACTGAGGCTGGGCGCCGGCCTGCGGTCGGCCATACTGCTCGGCGCCAGGAATCGGGTCGGAACCGCGCGACTGACCGCCGCCAAACAGGCCTGAGAGAAACCCGCCGCTGCTCGGCTTCGCGGCCTGAAGCTGGGTCACCTGGCTCTCCAGCGCCTGAATGCGGTCGTTGAGCTGTTTGATCGCCGCTTCCTGAATCAGAATCGTTTGCGCCATATAGTAAGGGGCGAACGGCTGCTCTTTAATGTGCCCGGCAATCCGCTCCTCAGCGCTGGCATCCCGTGATGCGCTGTGGCTCTCGGCCTCTTTTAATCGGGAAAACAGTCCATCGATAAGGCGTTGCTCTTCAGATTGCATACTACATACCTCTGTCATACTGATTGATTAGCTTCAGATTCGCTCCGAAGCACGCATCTTGTAAATATGCGGCAGCGTAAAGCTGTGCAGAAATGTGTTACTGTTTACGCCAGACTGCGAACAAAAAATAACTTCTGTACAAAAGTAAAGCTGGCATAACACCAAATGCAATGATAAGTTTACATTAAATGTCCTTTCTAATACTAAGGTGAAAGGGTTTGCAGATGGTGTGTAACGTTTATTTTACGATTTGCGTCGGGTAAGTTTGCGGTACCATTGTTTCTCTTTTCGCTTTCATTTATCCGCAAAATGCGGAACCAAGGGGTCTTCGGTAATGACACAGCTAATATTTCTTGTCGGGCCTCGCGGCTGCGGTAAAACGACCATCGGACACGCGCTGGCGAAAGCTCGCAGCTTTAAGTTCGCCGACACGGACCATGAGCTGCAGGAGCATGAGCAGCGCACGGTAGCGGCTATCGTCCAGCAGGAAGGCTGGGAACGCTTTCGTGCGCTGGAAACGCAGGCTTTAGAACGCGTCGCTCAACCCGCGACGATCATCGCCACCGGCGGCGGCATTATCCTCAGCGAATACAACCGACAGTTTATGCGGGAAAATGGCATCGTTATCTATCTCGAGGCCTCGGTTTCCGCGCTGATTGACCGCCTTGAAGCCTATCCGAAGGCGGAACAGCGCCCGACGCTGACCGGAAAGCCCATCCGCGATGAAGTGGGTGAGGTGCTGGCGCAGAGGGAAGCGCTGTATCGCGCGGCCGCGCATCATATTATTAATGCGACCGCCACGCCGGATGAGGTCGTGGAACAGATTATGACCACCGTCTGCGGCGAGACCTATACCAGTTAAGACTTTGCCTGGGGTAAACGGATCGGCAGCGCCTATACTTTAAAGCTCTTAAGGTAAAAAAAGGAAACGCTATGCCGACCAGACCTCCATATCCAAGGGAAGCGCGTGTTGTCGCCGTTGAAAAGGGCCCGCAGGGCCAGACGGTCACCTGGTATGAACTGCGCGCCGATCACCCGACGCCAAACTCACTCATCAGCGAACATCCTACAGAACAGGAAGCGCTGGACGCCAAACGGCGTTACGAAGATCCTGATAAGTCTTAATTCCTCTTAAATGTCCGGGATTCGTTCTGAAAAGATCGCTACCGGACATGTATCACATTTTTAATCTATTAACGGTACTAATGATTACCTAAGGTACGGATTTTCAGGAGCGTTTTTGACGCTTCTGGAATCTTTACATTCCATATCAGCCGTAACCTGCTACGCTTCTCGACGGTTGCTTTGGGTCACCAGGGGGCAGAAGTTGTAAATAAAAGCCTGTTTTGAAACAGCGGTTGTGAAAAGGTAAACGATATGAGTAGTGCATCGATGGCAATCTTGACCATTGGGGTCGTACCCGTGGCGGAGATGCTGCCGCTTTTAACTGAACATATCAGGGAAGACGAGATCGCCCACATTAGCCTGCTCGGCAAAATGACGCGCGAAGACGTTATGCGGGACTACAGCATAGAGCCCGGCGATGAGATGCTATTGACCTTGCTTAACGATAATCAAATTGCGCAGGTCTCACGGCAGAAGGTTGAGCGTGATTTACGTAGCGTCATTGCGATGCTCGATAAACAAAATTACGACCTTATTTTACTCATGAGCACTCATCCCTTTAGCGGATTTACGGCGAATAATGCGATCCTGCTTGAGCCGCAAAGAATTATTCCGCCGCTGGTCGCGTCGATTGTCGACGGCCATCAGGTGGGGGTGATTGTTCCGGTTGAAGAGATTTTGCCGCTGCAGCGGAATAAATGGCAGGTATTAGAAAATACTCCGTTTTACGCCATTTCCAATCCGGTGAGCGGCGGTAAAGAGGAGTTAATCGCCGCGGGCAGGGAGTTGATTGAACAGGGCGCAGACGTATTAATGCTGGATTGCCTTTGCTACCACCAGCAGCATCGCGACATATTACAAAAGGCGCTGGATATTCCGGTTCTGTTGTCAAATGTGCTGGTTTCACGGCTGGCGGCAGAACTATTAGTTTAACCTGATATAACGCGTTAATTTTACGTGACAGGGGCAAGGAGCGCCCCCTATATTGTGCCTTCAACACAAGATCATAAGGGCGAGTTTATGCTTCAAAGCAATGAATACTTTGACGGAAAAGTAAAATCTATCGGCTTCACCAGCAGCAGCACCGGTCGTGCGAGCGTGGGCGTGATGGCGGAAGGGGAATATACCTTTGGTACCGCGCAGCCGGAAGAGATGACCGTAGTCAGCGGCGCGCTGAACGTACTTCTGCCGGGAGAAACCGAGTGGAAAGTCTATGCCGCCGGGGAAGTATTCAACGTTCCGGGGAATAGCGAGTTTAATCTGCAGGTGGCTGAGCCGACCTCTTATCTGTGCCGCTACCTGTAATGTTCGTTTCCTTCCTGCGCTGGCAGGAAGGAATTCACGAGATTAGCGCTGCGCTTCGCCGCCTAGCCCTTCCACCAGATTCTGAATCAGCGCGGCCAGCTCGCCGGTCATCAGAATAAAGTCCGCGTCAAAACGCTGAGCGAAATCTTCCCGATCGATATCTTCATTCTGATCGCGCAGTTCGTCGCAGAACTTCAGGCGTTTAATCGAACCATCATCGCACATTAAGAACTGAATGCGCTGCTGCCAGTCGAGCGCCAGCTTGGTGACGACCTTACCGGCTTCAATGTGCACGGCGATCTCGTCGCTCACCAGATCCTGTTTTTTCGCGCGGATCACGCCGCCGTCTTCCAGCATCGCTTTCAGCTCGGCTTCATCCAGCAGCTGGAAGCCCTGAGCCACGGTACCGGAACGCACCCACTCGGTCAGCGTCAGTTCGATCGGGGTTTCCAGCGCCAGCGGAACAACCGGCAGCGAGCCCAGAGTTTTACGCAGCAGCGCCAGCGTATCTTCCGCTTTTTTGGCGCTGGCGCAGTCCACCATGATCAACCCGTTGACGGTATCGATCCACATCATGGTCTGGCTGAAGCGGCTGAAGGCGCGCGGCAGCAGGGAATGCAGCACTTCATCCTTCAGAGAATCTTTTTCGGTTTTTTTCAGCTTACGGCCCTGCTCGGCTTCCAGCTTGAAGATCTTTGCTTCCAGCGCCTGTTTGATCACCGGAGACGGCAGGATCTTCTCTTCTTTACGCGCGCAGATAACGATCTGGCCATTTGCCGTATGCGTCAGCGCATCGCTGTGCGATCCCATCGGCGGTACCCAACCGGTTTTGGCCATATCCTGGCTGCCGCAAGGAGTAAAGGTCAGCTCGGCCAGCTGTTTTTCCATCTCCTCGGCGCGCAGGGAAATGTCGCGGCTGAGACGATAAACCATTAAATTTTTGAACCACAGCATGATAATTTCCACGGCTTAGTCGTTAAATCCAGCGGGCATGATAGCGAATTGTCGCTATGCTTGCATTGTTAATCGGGAGAGGAATTCACAGTGCGCATTGGCATTGATTTAGGCGGAACCAAAACGGAAGTCATCGCGCTGAGCGACCAGGGAGCGCAGCTATTTCGTCATCGCCTGCCTACGCCAGGGGGCGATTATCGCCAGACAATAGAGACGATAGCCTCGCTGGTCGAGATGGCCGAGCAGGCTACCGGGCAGAGCGGCACGGTCGGCATCGGCATCCCCGGGTCGATTTCGCCCTATACCGGCGTGGTCAAAAACGCTAACTCAACCTGGCTCAACGGTCAGCCGTTTGATAAAGACCTTAGCCAGCGTCTGCAACGGGAAGTGCGTCTGGCCAACGATGCCAACTGCCTCGCGGTGTCGGAAGCGGTAGACGGCGCGGCGGCCGGGGCGCAAACGGTATTTGCGGTGATTATCGGCACCGGCTGCGGTTCAGGCGTGGCGCTTAACGGACGCGCCCATATTGGCGGCAACGGTACGGCGGGCGAGTGGGGGCACAACCCGCTGCCGTGGATGGATGAAGATGAACTTCGCTATCGCGCTGAAGTACCGTGCTACTGCGGCAAGCAGGGCTGTATTGAAACCTTTATCTCCGGTACCGGCTTTGCGACCGATTACCGGCGGTTAAGCGGTCATTCGCTAAAAGGCAGCGAGATTATGCAGCGCGTGGGCGAGCGGGATCCGGTGGCGGAGCTGGCGCTGAGCCGCTATGAGATGCGGCTGGCGAAGTCGTTGGCTCACGTGGTTAACATCCTCGATCCGGACGTTATTGTGCTTGGCGGCGGAATGAGCAACGTTGACCGTCTCTACCAGACGGTGCCGAATCTGCTAAAACCATGGGTATTCGGCGGTGAATGCGAGACGCCGATTCGCCGGGCGGCGCACGGGGACTCCAGCGGCGTGCGCGGCGCGGCCTGGCTGTGGCCGCTGTAATCATCAATCCGCTGCGCGGCCTGAACGGCGCAGCGGATACCCCGCGGATTACCGGTCCGGGATCTCCTCCAGGCTGTAGTAAATCGACAGCCCCCTTTTTTTACCTTCCTCAATATCCAGGTCCGCTCCGCGGGATTCACCCGGCATGCGCAATATAGCGTCGCAGCGGCTAATGACACGGTGAGCGACCGGGTAGAGATATTCTTCGCTAATCGCATCGCCAATTTCCGTTGAACCCGCAGCTTTGGCGATGGGCAGAGCCAGCCATTCGCCGACCACGGGGATATGGCCTTTCTGGTAAACGCGTAGCGCAACCTGGGCCATATTGTTCAGGTTAGCGTCGATAAGTTCCGCGCGATTGTGGGTGCCGCTGCGTACCGGGCCGGCAATCAAAATAAGTAAGCTTTTCATGGTTAAGACCTTCTTAATGGGCCAGAGGGGATGGGACGATGCTGCCGGAGGCTGCAGCACGCCCTCAGAAAAAGTTATCAATGCACGGTTTTGCACGAATCGATGTGGTTAAAATAATAATCACGATTTTTATGCATTATTTCGCCTGCTTATCATCGTTAAAGCAATGAAATTAAACTTATCATGCAAATTCGTGCAATATCAAGATTTATCGTGAATTCTGAGCCCGGGCAACGGCGCGACCTCTCCCGTGGGGGAGAGGCTTGAAGACAGGTGCGGAGGGGGAAATTTATTCGACGGCGAAAGCTTTATCGAGACGGCTATAGCCCAGCCCGTTGATTTTTTTAACTTTAATTTGCACAGGAATGCGCTCTTTCATCGCCTCAACGTGGCTGATGACGCCGATAATCTTGCCGCTGGCGTTGAGCGCGTCCAGCGCATCCAGCGCGGTATCCAGGGTTTCGCTGTCCAGAGTGCCGAAGCCCTCATCGAGAAACAGCGAGTCTATCCGCGTTTTATGGCTCACCAGATCGGAGAGCGCCAGCGCCAGCGCGAGGCTCACGAGGAAGCTCTCGCCGCCGGACAGCGTCCGGGTGTCGCGCACCGCGTCCGCCTGCCAGGTATCGACCACTTCCAGCTCCAGGGCGTCGCTGGCTTTGCGTTGCAGCAGATAGCGGCCGTGCAGGCGGTTGAGCTGATGGTTGGCCAGCCACACCAGGTTATCCAGCGTCAGTCCTTGCGCAAACTTACGGAATTTATCGCCCTCTCTGGAGCCGATAAGCGCGTTCAGCCATCCCCAGTCTTCCACTTCCTGCGCAGCGCGTTCCATCTGCTGGCGTAACGACTGCTGACGCTGCTGGTTTTCTGCATTCTGCTTCAGCTGCTGGCGAATCTCTCCCTGACGGGCGCTGTTTTCCCGCAGCAGCGTCGTCAGCTGCTGAAGCTGTTCCTGTACCCGCTCAAGAGGCTGGCTGATATCCGTTTCCGCCGGAGGCTGCTGGCGGTGGCTATCCAGCGCCTCGCGGGCCCGCATCGCCAGCGCCTGATTCTGCTGTAGCGTAGTTTCCAGCGTCTGCTTCAGGCGTTCAAGGCGCCGGCGCGTCTCCTCATCGAGCAGCGCGGCGAGAAACGCCTGCTGGTCAGCGAACGGGCTGGCGGCCAGCGCCGCGCTGAACTGCGCTTCGCTCTCTTTCAACTGAGCCTGCTGCCGGCTCTCCTGCTGCCCCAGGGTTTGCCACTGGCTCTGAAGCGCGAGGCAGTCGTCGTGCACCTGGCGCCAGCCGTCCAGCGGCGCGGGTTCCGCCGCTAAGTCCGTTTCCGGCAAGGACTCCAGCAGCGGGGTCAGCTGCTGAAGCTGTTCCTGCAGGGCGATCAGTTCGTTCTGTTTGGTCTGCCAGCCGCGGGTCTCGTCTTCCCGCTGCGCCAGCCAGCCTGCGGCCTGCTCTGCTGCCGGTAAACTCAGCGCAAATGCGGCCAGTTCAGCCGCCAGCGCGGCGCTGCGCTGCGCTTGTTCCTGCTGGAGCTGCTGGAGCTGCTGCTGGCACTCCTGCTGCTGGGCCTGCCAGGCCAGACGCTGCTGATGCTGATACAGCCGCTGTTCATGCTCCTGCTGCGCGTTTAGCCAGCCGGGAATGTCATCCTTTGGCGTCAGGTCGATATTTAATCCGGCGATCGTCGCCTGCCAGCGTGAGGTAAGCGCTTGCTCCTGCTGCAGAAGCGATGCTTTCTCGGTGGCCTCTTTTTGCTGCTGCTTAAGCAGGGCGTCCAGCTCGCCGCGCACCAGGGCGCCGGCCTCCGCCAGCTGTTTGACTTCGCGCTCAAGCGCATCGCGCCGCGCCTGATTTACGCCGGGAACCAGCGCCTGATACTCGGCGACGGCCGGATGCTGCGCGGAACCGCAGAGCGGACAGGGGGAACCGGGCTGCAGGCGGGCTCGCTCGGCCTCCAGGCCGGCAATGCGCGCTTCCATTTCGCACAGGGCTTTGACATCGCTAAACTGCTGATTCTTCTCTTTATAGGCCTGACGGCGCTGGGCCAGGGTGGTTTCCAGCCGCTCCTGCTCCTGCTTACTGGCCTGCCCGGCGGCATGAAGCTGGGATAAACGCTGGCTCAGCGGCTGCAGCTGGCCATGCAGGGCCGCGAGCTGCTGGCGCAGAGCGCGCGCCGCGGCGTGCTGCGCGAGGCCGGCGCTGACCTGCTCAGCATCCAGCGCCAGCCCGTCGGGCGGCAGTTCGCCCAGCCGGCGGCTGGTTTCCGCCAGACGCTGCTGCAGAGCGGCTTGCTGCTGCGTATCGCGGGCCTGCTGCTGGAAAGCGGCCCGCCAGCCCGCCAGCGCATTGCCCCATCGCTGGTAGCGGTCGTGCTCTTTTAGCCATGCGGCGAGCGTTTGCTGGTGGTTCTGCAGGCGTTCAGATTGCTGCCGGGCGGCGAGGCGAATCCCCGCCCGCAGCCGCAGTCGTTCATGTAAGCGAGTATTTACTTCTTCTCTCAGATTGTGGGTTTGCGCCAGCGCGGCGATTTGCTCCTGTTGACGCGTCCACTGCGGGCGTAGCTGCTCCGCGGGCTGGGCATTCAGCAATACGGTAAGCTGCGGTTGCGCCTGCTCCAGCGCAGCCTGCGCTTCGCGTAGCGCGGTTTGAGCCTGCCGATCTTCTGCCGTCAGCTCTGCGCCGCGTACCAGCCACTGACGGGCATTTTGCAGGCGGGTTTGTTCGCTAACCTGCTGTTTTTCTTCATCAGTAAGCGCTTGCAAACTTTGTTGGAGCGCCTGCTGCTGTTCGTCGCTCAGCAGCAGCACGCCGGAGGCCTGGGCCTGAATTTTCTCCAGCTCGACGCGGGCCTGCTTATGCTTTTCAAAGACCTGTGCCGAAATCTGGCCGTAAATCTCGGTGCCGGTCAGCTCCTCCAGCAGCTCGGCGCGCTCTTTCGGTTTCGCGTTCAGGAAGGCGGCGAACTGCCCCTGCGACAGCAGCATCGAGCGGGTGAAGCGGCCATAGTCCAGGCCGGTGAGCGAGGCGGTCAGTTCCAGCTTATCTTTGACCTTATCGGCGAGGATCTTGCCGTCCTCGCAGCGCGCCAGCTCGACGCGCGGAACCTGCAGGTTGCCGTCCGGCTGGTTTCGCGCCCGGTTCTGGCTCCAGAAGGCGCGGTAGGCGATGCCTTTTACCTCAAACTCCACTTCCGCCAGGCATTCGGCAGTGTCGCGGGTCATCAGATCGTTCTGCGATTGCGACACGCTGCTCAGGCGCGGGGTTTCGTGATACAGCGCCAGACAGATAGCATCCAGCAGGGTGGTTTTTCCGGCGCCGGTTGGCCCGGTAATCGCGAACAGTCCGTTGCTGGCGAAGGGCTCAGCGGTGAAATCAATTTTCCATTCGCCTTTGAGTGAATTGAGGTTTTTCAGGCGTAAGCTGAGTATTTTCACAGGCGATCCTCACCGTTCAGGCTATGCAGCGTTTCATTAAAGAGCTGTTCCAGGCGCTGCTGCTGCGTCGCTTCCAGCGTTTCCAGCGCCAGACGGCGGGCGAAGACGTCCTCCACCTGCAGTTCGCTGAGGGTCTCGCGCTGAGCGCCGGCCAGAATGCGATCGCGCTGGGCGCGGCTGCGGCGCACCAGCAGCACTTCTACCGGCAGCGTTTCGGTCTGCGCCTGGATTTTACGTTGGATATCATGCATATATTCGTCGCTGGTGACTTCGATATCCAGCCACGCTGAGGGCTGCTGGTCGTTATTCTGCCATTGGTTTAGCTGTGCGCTAATGCTGGCGAAATCGCCCTTCAGGACCGCCAGCGGCTGGGTGACGGGGACGATAAGCGGCGTGACGTCCGTCAGGCAGCCGTTAGCGAAAGTGACCAGATTGACGCTCTTATTTTTCCCGGTTTCGTCAAAGCTCAGCGGGATGGGCGAACCGCTGTAGCGGATATGTTCGCAGCCGCCGACCACCTGCGCCCGGTGAATGTGGCCGAGCGCGATATAGTCGGCGGGCGGAAAACGGCTCGCCGGGAAGGCGTCCAGCGTACCGATATAGATTTCGCGAACCGCGTCGCTTTTGCTGGCGCCGACGGTGGTTAAATGGCCGCTGGCGATAATCGGCAGCGCCCGGTCGCCGCGCAGTTCGCAGGCCAGCTGGTACTGCTGCTGGTAGTAATCGCTGATGGCGCTGAGCAGCAGCTGCTGCTTTTCGCCGCCAGAGTGCCCGGCCTGGCTGGTCACCAGCTCACGCGGGCGCAGGAACGGTACCGGACAAAAAATTGCCCCCGGCGTACCGTCGCGCAGCGGCAGGATAAAAGGGGCGTGGCCGGCATTGGCCACCACCGTCGTATTCAGGAAGGCGAGAATGTCTCGCGACTCGTTGAGGGTGGCGACCGAATCGTGGTTTCCCGCCAGCACCACCAGCCGGCAGCGGGTCTGCTGCAGCTGAACGACAAAGCGGTTATACAGCTCGCGCGCGTAGCTCGGCGGTGAGCCGGTATCAAAAATATCGCCCGCAACAATAATGGCATCGACATCATGTTCCTGCGCGCTGGCCAGCAGCCAGTCGAGAAACGCCTGATGTTCGGCGGCGCGACTTTTGCTGTAAAAATTTTGTCCAAGGTGCCAGTCAGAGGTGTGAAGGATGCGCATAGTTGTTCCATAGCGAAAAAGCGTAAGCGGCATTATATACCCGTCATCCTTCAAGTTGCTTATGCGTTGGCTACGTCCAGCCACCTGGTTACCTGTGCTTGTGGGGAGTGAAACCTGAATTATTGAGGGGATAACGCTGCTTTTGGGTGAGTTAAGTCCGTGTCACAATTCGAAATCCGCGTTCATCTGGCGGTCATTTTTTTCATAAATCTGTCATAAATCTGACGCATAATGGCCGCGCACTTCTATACTGATGGCTAAAAAATACAGGGTAAATAATGGCGAGAAGAATTCTGGTCGTTGAAGATGAAGCTCCAATCCGCGAAATGGTTTGCTTTGTTCTGGAGCAAAACGGCTTTCAGCCCGTCGAGGCGGAAGATTTTGACAGCGCGGTCAATCAGCTCAATGAACCCTGGCCTGATTTGATCCTCCTTGACTGGATGCTGCCGGGCGGGTCGGGTCTGCAGTTTATTAAACAGCTCAAGCGTGAAGCGATGACCCGTGATATTCCGGTGGTGATGCTGACCGCCCGCGGCGAAGAGGAAGATCGCGTCCGCGGCCTGGAGACCGGCGCCGATGACTACATCACTAAGCCGTTTTCCCCGAAAGAGCTGGTGGCGCGAATTAAAGCCGTGATGCGGCGCATTTCGCCGATGGCGGTGGAGGAGGTGATTGAAATGCAGGGGCTGAGCCTCGACCCCTCTTCGCATCGCGTCATGACCGGCGAAAATCCGCTGGATATGGGGCCTACGGAGTTTAAATTACTCCACTTCTTCATGACGCACCCGGAGCGAGTCTATAGCCGCGAACAGCTGCTGAATCACGTCTGGGGAACCAACGTTTATGTCGAAGACAGAACGGTAGACGTGCATATTCGCCGTCTGCGCAAAGCGCTGGAACATAGCGGCCATGACCGGATGGTACAAACGGTTCGCGGTACGGGATATCGTTTCTCCGCCCGTTTCTGAATGCTGACAGGAGTGTGAACCGTGCTGGAACGGCTGTCATGGAAAAGGCTGGCGCTTGAGCTTTTCTTGTGTTGTATCCCGGCCCTGATCCTCGGGGCGTTTTTAGGTTATCTGCCGTGGTTTTTATTGGCGGCAGTGACCGGTCTTCTTGTCTGGCATTTCTGGAATCTGATGCGCCTGTCGTGGTGGCTGTGGGTTGATCGCAGCATGACGCCGCCGCCGGGCAGCGGCAGCTGGGAGCCGCTGCTTTACGGACTGCACCAGATGCAGATGCGTAATAAAAAGCGCCGCCGTGAGCTGGGAAGCCTGATTAAGCGCTTTCGCAGCGGGGCGGAGTCTCTGCCGGATGCGGTGGTGCTGACCACCGAAGAAGGGGTGATGTTCTGGTGCAACGGTCTGGCCCAGCAGATCCTGAATCTGCGCTGGCCTGACGATAACGGGCAGAACATCCTTAACCTCTTGCGCTACCCTGAATTTGCCAATTATCTGAAATACCGTGATTTTTCCAAACCGCTCAATCTGGTGCTGAATAACGGCCGTCATCTGGAAATTCGCGTGATGCCCTATAGCGATAAACAGCTGCTGATGGTGGCGCGCGATGTCACGCAGATGCACCAGCTGGAAGGGGCGCGGCGAAACTTTTTCGCCAACGTCAGCCACGAACTGCGCACGCCGTTGACGGTGCTGCAGGGGTATCTGGAGATGATGCAGGAGCAGGTGCTGGAAGGGGGAACGCGCGAAAAAGCGTTGCACACCATGCGTGAACAAACCCAGCGCATGGAAGGCCTGGTTAAGCAACTGCTGACGCTGTCGCGAATCGAAGCCGCGCCGGTACTGGCGATGAACGATAAAATCGATGTGCCGATGATGCTGCGGGTGGTCGAGCGCGAGGCGCAAACGCTAAGCCAGCAGAGGCAGGTGCTGCATTTTTCGGTCGATGAATCGCTGAAAGTACTGGGTAATGAAGAACAGCTGCGCAGCGCCATTTCCAACCTGGTCTATAACGCGGTCAACCATACGCCGCCGGGCACGGACATTACCGTAAGCTGGCAGCGCGCGCCGCACGGAGCGTTGTTCAGCGTCGAAGATAACGGGCCGGGCATCGCGCCGGAACATATTCCGCGTCTGACCGAGCGTTTCTACCGGGTGGATAAAGCGCGTTCAAGGCAGACCGGCGGCAGCGGTCTGGGGCTGGCGATCGTCAAACACGCCGTCAGCCATCACGATAGCCGCCTCGAAATTGAGAGTACGCTGGGGAAAGGCACCCGCTTTAGCTTCCTGTTGCCGGAACGTTTAATTGCCAAAAA
The DNA here is from genome assembly GCF_007910085.1 of Klebsiella sp. ME-303. NCBI lineage: Bacteria > Pseudomonadati > Pseudomonadota > Gammaproteobacteria > Enterobacterales > Enterobacteriaceae > Klebsiella > Klebsiella sp. ME-303. The sequence goes on from NZ_VOJB01000079.1 coordinate 85,905, forward strand.
TTGAGCCCGAGCGGCCGGGTGTCAGAATAACTTGCCAATGACCAGCTTCGGTTGGTCATTTTCCTTTGCAGCGCAATCACAGCTGCGTAATTAACGAACGCTCGCTGCTTTTTTGTTCGCATGATAAGCCAGATGTTTTCTATCCATCAGGTAAATAATTCTACGCATCAAAATAGAGTTAGCATAATCATCTGCTTTTGCGATCCCTCCTTGCTTTAAAACGTTATAAGCGTTTAAATTGCCCCCCTACGGTCGCAGACAGACTGTTTTTGCGTGGTAATTCAAAAAACAATTCTTTTCCACGCCGCTTTGGGAGCATATCCCGCTGAGTTTACTGACAATGGCCGCTGTATCATCCCCAGGGGAAAGGCGCGGTATTTATCCGTTTTTACAACACCACATCCACAGGCTGTAATGAATTTATGACCCATCAGTTAAAATCTCGCGACATCATAGCGTTGGGCTTTATGACCTTCGCGCTGTTTGTCGGCGCAGGCAATATTATCTTCCCCCCAATGGTTGGCTTACAGGCCGGCGAACACGTCTGGAGCGCGGCCATTGGCTTTCTGATTACCGCCGTGGGTCTGCCGGTGCTAACGGTCGTGGCGCTGGCAAAAGTCGGCGGCGGCGTAGAGAGCCTGAGCACGCCGATTGGTAAAGTCGCCGGTATCCTGCTGGCGGTCGTCTGCTACCTGGCCGTAGGGCCGCTGTTCGCGACCCCGCGTACCGCGACCGTCTCTTTTGAGGTGGGGATTGCCCCGCTGACCGGCGACGGCCCGCTGCCGCTGCTGATTTACAGCGTTATCTATTTTGCGCTGGTGATCCTCGTTTCGCTCTACCCGGGCAAGCTGCTGGACACCGTGGGGAATTTCCTCGCGCCGCTGAAAATTATCGCCCTGATTATTCTCGCCGTGGCGGCAATCGTCTGGCCTGCCGGTCCCCTGAGCCACGCGATGGAAGCCTACCGTACCGCGCCGTTCTCTAACGGCTTCGTCAACGGCTATCTGACCATGGACACCCTCGGGGCAATGGTCTTTGGTATCGTGATTGTCAACGCCGCGCGTTCTCGCGGGGTGAGCGAAGCCCGCCTGTTGACCCGCTACACCGTCTGGGCTGGCCTGATGGCCGGCGTGGGCCTGACGCTGCTGTACCTGGCGCTGTTCCGTTTAGGTTCCGATAGCGGCACGCTGGTGGAGCAGTCCGCTAACGGCGCGGCGATTCTGCATGCTTACGTCCAGCACACCTTCGGCGGCGCGGGAAGCTTCCTGCTGGCGGCGCTGATCTTTATCGCCTGTCTGGTGACGGCGGTGGGCCTGACCTGCGCCTGCGCGGAGTTCTTTGCCCAGTACCTGCCGTTCTCCTACCGTACGCTGGTGTTTATCCTCGGCCTGTTTTCGATGGCGGTCTCCAACCTCGGCCTGAGCCACCTGATTCAGATTTCGATTCCGGTGCTGACGGCTATCTATCCGCCGTGTATCGCACTGGTTGTATTAAGCTTTACCCGCGGTTGGTGGCATAATTCGTCCCGCGTAATCGCCCCGGCAATGTTTATCAGCCTGATGTTTGGTATCATTGACGGCATTAAAGCGTCGGCGTTTGCAGAGATGATGCCGTCCTGGACCGCGCGTCTGCCGCTGGCGGAGCAGGGCCTGGCCTGGCTGATGCCAACCGCCGTTATGGTGGTGCTGGCGGTTATCTGGGATCGCGCAGCGGGACGTCAGGTGACATCCAGCGCGCACTAACCGACGCTTTACACAGGTGTTTAACCACGGGACTTCAGGTCCCGTGGTTTTTTGTTTTTTTGGTCACCCTCCTTTGTTCTTTGCCCCCGCGAAGGCCAGAGGAGAAAAACGGCATGGAACACGATGGAAAGTAGTAACAAGCTTAAGCGCGGGCTAAGTACCCGGCATATTCGCTTTATGGCGCTGGGGTCGGCAATCGGTACCGGCCTTTTCTATGGTTCGGCTGACGCGATTAAAATGGCGGGTCCGAGCGTTCTGTTGGCTTATATTATCGGCGGCGCCGCGGCCTACATTATCATGCGCGCGCTGGGCGAGATGTCGGTGCATAACCCGGCCGCCAGTTCATTCTCGCGCTACGCGCAGGATTATCTTGGCCCGCTGGCGGGCTATATCACCGGCTGGACCTACTGTTTCGAAATTCTGATTGTCGCCATCGCCGACGTCACGGCCTTCGGTATCTATATGGGCGTCTGGTTCCCGGCGGTACCGCACTGGATCTGGGTACTCAGCGTGGTGCTGATTATCTGCGCCGTCAACCTGATGAGCGTGAAGGTCTTCGGCGAGCTGGAGTTCTGGTTCTCCTTCTTCAAAGTCGCCACGATTATCATCATGATCCTCGCCGGTTTCGGCATCATTATCTGGGGTATTGGCAACGGCGGGCAGCCGACGGGTATCCACAACCTCTGGAGCAACGGCGGCTTCTTCAGCAACGGTTGGCTGGGGATGGTGATGTCGCTGCAGATGGTAATGTTCGCCTACGGCGGGATCGAAATCATCGGTATCACCGCCGGCGAAGCGAAAGATCCGGAGAAATCCATTCCGCGCGCCATTAACTCGGTGCCGATGCGTATCCTGGTGTTTTACGTCGGGACGCTGTTTGTGATTATGTCTATCTATCCGTGGAACCAGGTGGGGACCAACGGCAGCCCGTTCGTACTGACCTTCCAGCATCTCGGCATCACTTTTGCCGCCAGCATCCTGAACTTTGTGGTGCTGACCGCTTCGCTGTCGGCGATTAACTCCGACGTCTTTGGCGTGGGGCGTATGCTGCACGGCATGGCGGAACAGGGCAGCGCGCCGAAGATGTTCGCGAAAACCTCCCGTCGCGGGGTGCCGTGGGTGACGGTGACGGTGATGACGATTGCCCTGCTGTTCGCGGTCTATCTTAACTACATTATGCCGGAGAACGTCTTCCTGGTGATCGCCTCGCTGGCGACCTTCGCCACCGTCTGGGTGTGGATTATGATCCTGCTGTCGCAGATCGCCTTCCGTCGCCGCCTGCCGCCGGAAGAGGCGAAGGCGCTGAAGTTCAGGGTGCCTGGCGGGGTCGCGACCACGGTGATTGGCCTGCTGTTCCTGGTCTTTATTATCGGTCTGATCGGCTACCATCCTGATACCCGCATCTCGCTGTACGTTGGCTTTGCGTGGATTCTCCTGCTGCTGATTGGCTGGCAGTTTAAAACCCGCCGCGAGCGAAAACTGGCGAAAGCCTAGTCATTTTCGTTCTCTTCTTGCCGGATACGCACGGGCTATCCGGCAAGCTATCCCTCCACCCCCGCCATCCTCCCCCAATAATTCTGCCGATGATGAGTCATACGCCAGTACGCTGTGGCAAGGTGTGCCCATTCTGCAAAGAGAGGAATAATGATGTTGAAGGCATGGCACCTCCCGGTTGCTCCGTTTATTAAGGAACAGCAGGAACGACTGATTATTACGCTATGGTTAAGCGGCGACGATCTGCCGCCGCGGGTCACGCTGCGCGCGGAAGAGGATAACGAAGAGCTGTCGCTGCCGATGCACCGCCTGCGGCAGGAGCCGCATCCGGGCGTGGTGGCGTGGCGCGGGGAAATCAGCCTCGTTAACGGGCAGCCGCGTCGGCGTTACAGCTTCAAGCTGCTGTGGGCCGACCGCCAGCTGTGGTTCACGCCGCAGGGGTTCAACCGCTTTCCGCCGGCCAGGCTGGAGCAGTTTGCGGTCGATCTGCCGGACAGCGGACCGCAGTGGGTAGCCGATCAGGTATTTTATCAAATCTTCCCTGACCGTTTTGCCCGCAGCGAGTCTCGCGAAGCGGGACAGGATGCGATTTATTACCATCACGCCGCCGGTCACGACATCGTACGCAAAGCGTGGGATGAACCGCTAACCGCCGAGGCGGGCGGCTCCACCTTTTACGGCGGCGATCTCGATGGTATCAGCGAGCGGCTGCCGTACCTGAAGCAGCTTGGCGTAACGGCGCTGTACCTGAACCCGGTATTTGTCGCCCCCAGCGTGCATAAATATGATACCGAGGATTATCGTCGCGTTGATCCGCAGTTTGGCGGCGATGCGGCGCTGCTGCGCCTGCGCCACCATACGCAAAAAGAGGGAATGCGTCTGATCCTCGATGGCGTGTTCAACCATAGCGGCGATTCGCATGCCTGGTTCGACCGCCACCAGCGCGGTAGCGGCGGCGCCTGCCATAACGCCGATTCGCCGTGGCGCGACTGGTATAATTTTTCCCCCGAGGGCGTTGCCCACGACTGGCTGGGATACGCCAGCTTGCCTAAGCTGGACTACCGGTCGTCGACGCTGATCGATGAAATCTATGGCGGGGAAGATAGTATCGTGCGCCACTGGCTGAAAGCGCCATGGAGCATGGACGGCTGGCGCCTGGACGTGGTGCATATGCTGGGCGAAGAGGGCGGGGCGCGCAATAACCTGCGCCATATCGCCGGCATTACCCAGGCGGCGAAGCTGGAGCGGCCGGACGCTTTCGTGTTCGGTGAGCATTTCGGCGACGCGCGCCAGTGGCTACAGGCCGACGTTGAAGACTCGGCGATGAACTACCGCGGCTTTACCTTTCCGCTGTGGGGCTTTCTCGCGAACACCGATATCTCCTACGATCCGCAGAAAATCGATGCGCAGACCTGTATGGCGTGGATGGATAACTATCGCGCCGGACTGTCGCACCAGCAGCAGCTGCGGATGTTTAACCAGCTCGATAGCCACGATACCGCGCGCTTTAAGTCTCTGCTCGGCAAAGATGTTGCCCGCCTGCCGCTGGCGGTGGTGTGGCTATTTAGCTGGCCGGGCGTGCCGTGCATTTACTACGGCGATGAAGTGGGCGTGGACGGCAATAACGATCCGTTCTGCCGTAAGCCGTTCCCGTGGGATCCGGCTTTGCAGGATGGCGCTCTGCTCGAACTGTACAAGCGGATGAGCAAGCTGCGTAAGGCCAATCAGGCGCTGCGCTACGGCGGCTGTCAGGTGATTTATGCCGAAGATAACGTGGTGGTGTTCGTGCGCGTCTATAAGCAGCAGCGCGTGCTGGTGGCGATCAACCGCGGCGAAGCCTGCGAGGTGGTGGTGGAGGATTCGCCGCTGCTCGACGTCAACGGCTGGCAGCTGAAAGAGGGCGCCGGGGCGCTACACGACGGCGTGCTGACGCTACCGGCGATCTCCGCCAGCGTCTGGTTTAGCCGCTAGTCGTAAAGCTGGCTCAGGCTTTCACTTTGCAAAATGGCCTCGCGCCACCAGCGCTGGGCCAGCCCGTCGTTGCCGCTGCGCCAGGCCATATAGGTGATATCTTTCTCGCGGCAGGAGATGACGGCCTTTTCGACCAGCTCGCCTTTTTCCAGCCACGGCCGGGCAATGTGGCGCGGTAAAAAGCCGCAGCCCAGCCCGGCGCGCAAGAGTTCGACTTTACTGGCGAAATCATCGACGCGGATTTGCGGCTGCTCGTCGAGCAGGTTGCTGTTGAGCGGATGGCAGTAGCGGGCGCTGTCGCTGATGACCACCGCGCGATGCAGGCTGAGCTGCTTGTTGGTCAGCGGTTGGGTTGTTTCCGCCAGCGGATGCCCCGGCGCGATGACGAAAATATTGTCCATGGCGCCGAGCATTTTCCACGACCATTCGGCGGAGGTCGGCGGTTCATTGATCGCCCCGAGAATAATATCCGCGCCGTTGTGGGTGAGCTCTTCCCACGAGCCCGCAAGGGTATGGTGGGTAAAGTTAAGGCGGGTTTGCGGATGCTGGGCGTAGAACGCGTCGATCAGCGGCAGCAGCGCGCTAAACGGGAAAGAGTCATCCAGGGCGATTGCCAGATCCCGTTCCCAACCGGCGCTGAGCTGCACCGCCTGCTTTTCCAGATCTTTGGCGGCATTCAGCAGCAATCGGCCTTTCTCCAGCATCATTCTGCCCGTATCGGTAAATTTCGCCCGGTGCCCGGAGCGATCCAACAGAGTGATATTCAGATCGTTTTCCAGCTTTTGAATCATGTAGCTCAGCGCGGCAGGGGTTTTAAATAGCGATTCTGCGGCGGTGGCAAAAGAGCCATGTTTGTCCAGCGCGTCGAGAATCAACAGGACATCAAGGTTCAGGCGCATGCGTCAGCTTCCGGTAAAAAAGAGTGCCTCCGTTTTACCGGAGCGCCCTGTTCAATTCCAGTGAATAATTTAGAACGGTTAACCGTAAAAATTTGAAAAACATAATTTCGCCCATTTTGTAATGGTTAATCGAATAGCCATCACTTTTCGCTTTGGAAATAAATCAGAAAAAAATCTTTAATAACTCGTTAGAAATTACTGACTATACTCACCATGCTTTATCAGTCAGGATCCAGACAGCACAACGGAAACGGTAGTATCTTTTTAACTCATTGATTAACAGGATATGTTATGTCTATTCGTGAACTGATCGATCCCTCAAACTCAGCGCTTATTTTTATTGACCACCAGCCGCAAATGTCTTTTGGCGTAGCCAATATTGACCGTCAGACCCTGAAAAATAATACGGTGGCCTTAGCCAAAGCGGGCAAAATTTTTAATGTTCCGGTGATTTATACCTCAGTAGAAACCAAAAGCTTCAGCGGCTATATCTGGCCGGAACTGCTGGCCGTACATCCTGATGTGAAACCTATTGAACGTACCTCAATGAATTCCTGGGAAGACGCGGCTTTTGTTGAAGCGGTAAAGGCGACCGGACGCAAGAAACTGATTATTTCCGCACTGTGGACGGAAGTCTGCCTGACTTTCCCGGCGCTGATGGCGCTGGATGCGGGCTATGAAGTTTACGTGGTGACCGATACCTCTGGCGGCACCTCGGTTGATGCCCACGAACGCTCCATTGACCGTATGGTGCAGGCCGGCGCGGTGCCGGTAACCTGGCAGCAGGTGCTGCTGGAGTACCAGCGCGACTGGTCGCGTAAAGAGACGTATGACGCGGTGATGGACCTGGTGCGCGAGCACAGCGGCGCCTACGGGATGGGCGTGGATTACGCTTATACCATGGTGCACGGCGCCCCAGAGCGTAAAGCTTAAATACACTTCATCCTTCAAGCTGCCTCTTTGTTGGCTTCGTTTGTCCGCCCCGGTCACTGACTCATGTCAGCTCCCGGGGACGAACAACCTTGCCGCCTCGACGCAGCATGAATGATTTTGTGTATTGGCCTC